>CABVAO010000062.1 GCA_902496335.1 uncultured Collinsella sp. | reverse complement strand
CGGCAATACGCTTGAGGATCCTTAAAAGAAAGTCCAGTTTATCCTTCCCACTCCAAGTCCGGACCGCCCCGCGGTCCAACTTTCTGTCCGCACCCCCGAAGGCTGGATTTAGGAACTATTTCACCGCAACTTATAGGGGATCCTAGACGATGTGGAGTGGGTTGGCGGCGTCGACGGCATCGGGCGCGTCGGAAGGGCCGTCGGGGGCAGCGCCTGCCGGATCCTCTTCGGGGGTCTCGATCTGTTTGATCATTACCTCTTGGCCCTGCAGCAAATAGGTCTCGCCGCTACCGCAATGGGGACAGGCCTTGCCGTGCTCGACCGTCGCGTAGTCGCAGCCACACGCCTCGCAATGTGTCACGGCCTCAACGGGCTCCACGATAAGCTCTGCACCCTCGGTGATGGGCTTTTTATCTGCCGCCCAGCGCCAAGCGTCGAGTAGCAAGTCGGGAACGACGCCCGAGACCTCGCCCAGCAGCAGCGTGACGCTCGAAACGCGACGCACGCCATTGGCGCGCGCCACGTTCTCGACATCGCGAATGATGTGATAGACGATTCCCAATTCATGCAAGGCGAAACCCTTTCTGCAGAGGTTGATTCGATGCAAACTCAAAGCAAGGGGACGACGAGATCTAGTCTGCGCCGTCCCCTTACCCGCCATGGCTACCTATTTACGACCAAATTTAATCTTGATGGCACGCTTTAGAGCGTACTTGCCGAGGCTTGGGAGCTTTTGCTCGTATTTGACCATCGTGGAGCACTCGGGGCGGTCGCGATCCAGATGGATGGCGTCAAACGCGCACTTGGTGGTGCACAGGCCGCAGCCGATGCACTTGTTGGGGTCGACGATCGAGGCGCCGCAGCCCAGGCAGCGGGCGGTCTCGGCGCGCACCTGCTCCTCGGTAAAGGTCTCAACATACTCGCTAAACGGCGCAGCCTTCTCGCGCTCGCGGTCCACGTGGGCAACCTCGCGGCTCGCGTTGTCGTAACTCTCGATCACGACATCGTCGCGGTCGAGCGCGGTGTAGTGGCGCTGGTTGCGGCCGATGGTGAGCGTGGAGCCTGGCTGCACAAAGCGATGGATGGACACGGCGGCCTCGTGACCGGCGGCAATGGCGTCGATGGCAAAGCTGGGGCCGGTGTAGACGTCGCCGCCCACAAAGATGTCTGGCTCGGCGGTCTGGTAGGTCTGGGGATCGGCAAGGGCACCCTGGCCGCGGCCGAACTCCACCTTGGAGCCAGCCAGCAGGTCGCCCCACACAATGGACTGGCCAATCGACATGACGACACGGTCGGCATCGACACGGCGCAGATCGTTCTCGTCGTACTCGGGCGCAAAACGGCCCTCGTCGTCAAAGACACGCGTGCAGCGCTTGAAGGTGATACCGCACACACGACCGGCCTCGTCCAGGTGAATCTCCTTGGGGCCCCAGCCGCAGCTGATGTGAGCGCCGTCCTCAACGGCCTCGCGACGTTCTTCCTCGCTGGCGGGCATCTGGACCTCGCTCTCCAGGCAGAACATCTCAACGTGCTCGGAACCCAGACGGCAGGCGTTGCGCGCGACATCGATAGCCACGTTGCCGCCGCCCACCACAATGGTGCGGCCGGGCAGCGCGTCGATCATGCCACTGTTGACCTCGCGCAAAAAGTCGACGGCCACGGTCACGTCCTCGGCATCCTCACCCGGAATACCAGCAAGGCGGCCGCCCTGGCAGCCAATGGCAACGTAGAAGGCCTTAAAGCCCTGCGCGCGCAGCTCGTCGAGCGTCACATCGCGACCGACCTCAACGCCATAGCGGAACTCGGCACCCATCAGGCGAATGATCTCGACCTCGGCCTCGATAACATCCTTCTGCAGCTTAAAGCTGGGAATGCCGTAGGTGAGCATGCCGCCCGGGCGCTCGTTCTTCTCGAACACGACGGGCTTGTAGCCCTTCTCGGCCAGATAAAAAGCGCAGGACAGGCCGGCCGGACCGGCACCGATGATGGCGATCTTCTGGTCGAAGCCGCCGACACGCGTCGGGGTCACCACAGGCGGGACATAGCGGGTCGCAGCATCCAGATCGCGCTGGGCGATAAACTTCTTGACCTCGTCGATAGCCACGGCGGCGTCCACACGGCCGCGGGTGCAAGCATCCTCACAGCGGCGGTTGCACACGCGGCCGCAGATAGCGGGCAGCGGGTTCTCGCGCTTGATGAGCGCCAGCGCCTCGTCATAGCGACCCTGAGCCGCGAGCTTCAAATAGCCCTGAACGGCAACGTGCGCGGGGCAGGCCGTCTTGCAGGGAGCGGTGCCGGACTCATGCGTCTCGATACGGTTGTCGTTGCGGTAGTTGGGCGACCACTTGGTGTGATCCCATTTGGTGGCGTCGGGCAGCTCCTGGCGCGGATACTCGGGCACCTGTCCGCCGGCCTTTTTGCTGCAGAGCTTCTGGCCGAGCTTGGCGGCGCCGGCCGGGCATACCTCAACGCAGCGACCGCAGGCAACGCACTTGTCCTTCTCGACCTTGGCGACATAGGCCGAGCGCGACAGGTTGGGCGTGTTGAACAGCTGAGAGGTGCGCAGGGCATAACACACGTTGACGTTGCAGTTGCAGATAGCGAAGATCTTGTTCTCGCCGTCGATATTGGTGATCTGGTGCACAAAGCCGTTGTCCTCGGCCTGGCGCAGGATGTCGTAGACCTCGTCGCGCGTCACGTAATGGCCGCGGTCGGTCTCAACCACATAGTCGGCCATATCGCCCACGGCAATGCACCAGTCGGCGGGATCGTCGGCGCAGCCCTCACCCATCACGCGACGGCTCGCGCGGCAGCTGCAGGTGCTAGCGGCATATTTGCCATCGTATTTGTCGAGCCAGTGCTCGATATGCTCGATCGGCACCGAGGTGCTCGCGGCGTCGATGGCCTTCTCGACCGGAATGACGTGCATGCCGATGCCGGCGCCTCCGGGCGGCACCATCGGCGTGGCCTTGGACAGCGGTCCCTTGGACGCCTGCTCAAAGAACTTGGCATAGACCGGGTGCTCCTCGAGCTGGCTCACGCGCATGTTGAGGAACTCGGCAGAACCCGGCACCAGCATGGGCAACACCCATTGCTTGGCGCGCTCGGGGTTTTCCCAGTTGTACTCGAGCAGACCCGTGTAGCTCATGTCGTCGAGCATCTTCTCGATCTGGGTCTCGGGCATGCCGGTGAGCTTGACCATCTCGGGCAGCGTATAGGGACGGCGCATCTTCATCTTGCAGAGTACCTCGGCCTGCTCGTCAGTCGCGGCCTCGGCAAACGACCAGTACTCGTAGCCCAGCAGCTCGTCGCGATGCAGCAGGCGGTTAGTGCAGTGCTCGCACAGCTTGACGATTGCCTCGCGCGGATGCTCCGGCAGCGGCGGCACGAACTCCGAACCGATATCGGGCTCGGTGTAGCTAATTCCCGGTCCGTTGAGAATCATGGTTGTCCCTTCTCTTGCCGCAGCACGACAAGGCCGCAGCGCCCCTCTTTTTTTGCAGGCCGGGCATGCCCCCATGCCGTTCACCCACCATTGTTGACATTGTGTCAAAAATAGTATTGACGAACCGTCAACAATATTCAAGACTGTTAGGCGAACGGTCAGGCAAAAGAGGATGAAAGGCGGCAAAACATGGGCAACAACGCAGCAGATACCTCTGTGGTCGATGCCGTCCCTGCATCCGATAGCGCGACAAAGCGCCTGACGGGCGACGAACGCCGTCGCGAGATCCTTGATGCCGTGCGCACCGTAAGCTCCGAGTTAGGCGTGTCCCACCTATCGGTATCGGCCGTGACCAAGCGAGCCGGCTGCACGCGCTCATTGTTCTACCACTACTTTGCCGATATGGACGCCGCCGTCACCGCTGTTATGGACGAGGCAATCGACGGTTTTATCTCCGAGCTCGAGCAGTGGAATGCCAACCGCATCGTCGGTGATATTGAGGGCGCGCTCGACACCGTCGCCCCGCTCTTTAAGCGGCTGGTCGCCAGCGGCCACGAACTGCCGCACACTCTGACCTCCAACAGCGGCGCACTCTACGGCGGCTTTCTGCACAACGTGGTCCAGCGCGTGGCGCAGTACATCTGCGACACCACCGTGGTGGACTTTGTCGCCCATCACGAGCTGCGCATCGATCATGTCTACGAAACGTTCTACACCCTCATCATGGGTCTTTTGATGTATATCCGCACGCACCCCGATGTGCCCGACGAGACGGTCAAGGAAATCATCGCCTCGACACTCCACATCGAGGGCTATACCGCCAAGTATCCGGAGCGCAAGCCCCAGAGCTGACGACATTTGGCCAAACTGCCCGCGATCAGAAGAGGGGCCGCGGGCGTGTGAAAGGAGAGCAGCATGCTGTTCGATGTTTGGGGTAGCGATACCCTTATCCACTGGGCGGGCTGGGCCATGGTCTTTATTGGCCTGATCGTGCTCAACGAGGTCGGCCGCCGCACCAAGCTGGGCGCGGCAATCATCTTTGGCGTGGCTCCGCTGGCCATGACCATCTACTGCGTCGCCATCGCCATCGGCGTTTCGCAGGGTGCCGAGTGGGCACTCACCAACCCCACCCATGTGTACCAGAACAGCTGGTTCCACTACGCCAAGGTATACGCGGCGCTGGCCGGTTGCTGGGGCTTCATCGCCATTAAGTACCAGTGGGGAAAGATCGGCAAGGCGCATTGGTTCCGCGCGTGGCCGTTTGTGATCGTCGCCATCAACATCTTGATCGCCGTCGTGTCCGACTTCGAGAGCGCCTATCACTTCTTTGTCCTGGGCGAGTCCACCTGGGTCACCTCCGAAGGCGCTACGCAGCTGGCCGGCTGGAACAACGTGTTCAACGGCATCGCCGGTCTCATCAACATCTTCTGCATGACCGGTTGGTGGAGCGTCTACGCCTCCGAGGACAAGACCGATATGCTGTGGCCCGACATGACCTGGGTCTACATCATCGCCTACGATATCTGGAACTTCTGCTACACCTACAACTGCCTGCCCACCCACTCCTGGTTCTGCGGCTTTGCGCTGCTGCTGGCGCCCACCGTCGCCGCCTTTATCTGGAACAAGGGCGGCTGGATCCAGAACCGCGCCTTTACGCTGGCCATTTGGTGCATGTTTGCCCAGGTGTTCCCGTACTTCCAGGAGGAGTCCATCTTTGTGACCCACTCCACGCTCGACCCCGGCGCCGCTACCGCGGTCTCGATCGCCGCACTGATCGCCAACGTCGCCGCGATCATCTACATCGCCTACCGCGCCAAGAAGCTCGGCCGCAATCCCTACAAGCAGGATGTCTTTGAGGGCACCAGCGACTGGGAGAAGGCCACCGCTCGCCGCGCCAAGGTTGATTACGCGCACGCTGAGTAACGCGCCTGACGCAAACATCGCTTGAGCACGAAGCCGCATAGCCGGCTCCGCGCAACTCAAGGCACTGCAGAGCCCCCGGAATGTGATTCGTTCGCGTTCCGGGGGCTTTTTGCTGCCGCGAGGATGCGACTGAACGATGCGCTCGGGTTAAATCGGATCTTAAATTTCGCATGCGCTTTATATGGCTCCATTTTTGGGTACAGTGTTGTCCCGATATTGAGCTTGGGGGATATATGAAAGATGAGACGATGGGCCAAGAGGATGCGGCCCAAGATGCAGAAGCGTGTGCCGAGGCTCTGGAGAGCCTAGACCAGATCGCGCTGGCCGAGATTGCGTTTGACGATTCGAGCGTTGATGTGCGGGATGAGCCGGAAATCGAGGCGCAGCCCGATGATCAGGATGCAAAAGACGATGGCGCCGCGCCCACCGAGGACGAGGCGGGGCACGAGGAATCCGAATGCGAGGCCGACGACCGGCCCGAATCCGACACGAGCGAGGAAACCATCTTGCTCGACAGCTTGCCGGCCGAAGATTCGCTGACCCGCGAGCTTCCCGGCCTGGGCTCCGCGCCTGCCGTGGACGAGACCATCGCCATGGGCGATATTCCCCTACCGTCCGTTCCTTCGGCACGCGAAGCCGAGGTTCGTCATCGTAAGATGCCGCCCAAGCGCCGCAACCTGATGGTTGCCGGCGTTGTGGCCGTCGCGCTCGTCGCCGGCGGCGCAGGCTATGCTGCCTGGAACGGATATCAGCAAGAGCAGGCTGCCGCTGTCGCCGCCAGTGCGCACACGATGATGTCGGTGCAGATTGGCGTGCATGCCGCGGGCCTCGACTGCTCAACTGGCTCCAAGATTCCCGTGCAGGTGAGCGGCCAGGATTCCGACGGTTCTTCCGTGAGCGAGACGCTCTACGTTGACGAACATGGTCGCGGCATCAAGCTGCTACCCGGTGACTATACGCTCTCCATCGCTGGGTCCCCCATCGCAGCCGACGGTACCATTTACACCGTGCCGACCACCAAGGCGCAGGTCACCATTAAGAGCGATGGGCAGGATTTGAGCGCCCAGGCCACCTTTAAGCTCAAGGTGCCTTCGGCCGACACGGTGACTGACGACCAGATCGATGCCGCCGCCAAGTATGCCGAGGAAGGCGGGGTGAACTCCGCCGCGGTCGCAAAGGTGCTCCAGCAGGCGGCAACCGCGCGCCGTGACGCCGCCGTCAACGCCGTGAGCTCCCGCGAGGCACAGGCGGCCCGCGACGCCGATGCTCGACATAAGGCAACGGACCTGTATCAGCTCGATATTCCCGTTGAGTGGTACGGCAAAGTCGCGACTTGGCAAAACGGCAGCACGCTGTGCATTTATCTGGACGGCGACACCAACACACCGCTCGTGACGCTCGTCGCGGTGCGCGAGGGCGAGAGCTTTACGCCCGATGAGGGCGACGCGGTTTTGGGTGCGGCAAACCTCGGCAACGGCTACACCGTCTACGCCAGCGGCCCCGTCTATCCGTACGTGGTGCCCCAGACCATCAACGGACGCACGCAGAACCCCGTGTCAACCTACCCCATGGACACGGCCATTGAGCTTGTCGAGCTTACGACCGGCAACCGCTACACCTATAGCCAGATCAAGAACGTACTGGTCGGCAAAGACGGCAAAGCCGACGCCGCCACCAAGCTCGAATGCGACTACCTCGCCCAGATTCTGATGCCGAGCATCAAAGCCCAAGACTAGCCGGGCGCATCATGGTGCTCCCCAACCGTGATAAAGGGGCCAGGAGGTCCTGGCCCCACAGATCCGTAGATGATTAGGCAAGGAGCCACTTCCATGCGGGCACAACGTGTACCGCACCGTGCTCGCATGGAATATCGGCCTGCTCATCCATGGTAACGATTGCCGACTCGCCAAGATCGAACTGGGCCATCGAGGCATCAAGCGCGGCAATTTCGCGCTCGCGCGTTTTCTCACTTGCCATATCCACACTCACCTGAATCAGGCTATAAGCCCGCATGAGAAGTGCGTCCCCAGCCACAAAGTCCACCTCATGGCTTTTGCTCTTCTCTTTGATCAGCAGGCGGCAGACCGAGCCGGTCCTCACCGCGGGAGTCCTTCTTCTTAGCGCGTTGAACACTGCGGTCTCGAGCCTCTGGCCCTGGTCCAATGCCGATGCGGGAGAGAATGCTCCAAACATCGCAGGATCGACAGCGTAGACCTTAGACGCAGACCGCATGTTATTTGCCAATGAACGCGTGAACTCCGGCACAGAAAATAACAGGTAGGCATCCTCATAATACTCAAGTAAATCGCTGAGCGAATTACGACTGACGGGTATCTGTCTGCTCTTGAACTCGTTGTACACTTTGTTCACTGACAGCTCTCGTCCCGAAGATGCCATACACCGCGTCAAGAACAGCGATGCCAGGCGAGGGTTCTTGACGTCGTAACGCTCAATGACGTCCATAGCGACCGTTCGCGAAGCATATTCCTGTAGCAGCTGAATCGCGTCTGCGGGCGTCTGCTCAAGCGTCGCGATGAATCCCCCTCGTTCAAGATATCCGATCAGATGATGTCGAAGCAGCGCTGCATCGCTTGGGGAAAAGGTCGCATCTGGCTCGAAAACGCTCCCCGTCTTATACCGAACGTATTCCGAAAAACTCAACGGAAAAAGCTCCCGTATAAGAGAACGACCCCTGAACTCGCTCTTAAGCTCTGAGGACAGCATCTTGGAAGAAGATCCCGTCACATAGACGGTCGCTTTCTCCGTATCGACTACACGCCGCAGAAACGCACCCCATTCGGGAATTTCCTGGATCTCGTCAAAGAAAATGTAAGCGCCCTCGGTTCGAGCAGCAGGATACAGCGCATAGAACGTGTCGAGCACGTCCGCCAGCAGCGATGACTCATACGGGCGCAAGCGCTCGTCCTCAAAATCAGAACCACCCTTAAAAAGGGTGGTTTGCTCTTAGGGTATAACCCACGGGCC
>CABVAO010000061.1 GCA_902496335.1 uncultured Collinsella sp. | reverse complement strand
CAACTGAGCAGCTGTTCAACGTTCGTGAGCGCAAGCGTTTTGAGCGCCACGACATCTGGGAGCGCATCGCCGAGAACGGCACGATTTCCGCCGCCGTTATGGTCCTCGCCGCCATCGCCGCCGTCATTTGCGCCAATACCGATGCCTACGAGGCCATCCATCACTTTTTGGAGACCCCGCTGTATGTGGGTCTGGGCAACCTTACGGCCGGTCTCACCGTCGAGCTATTCGTCAACGACTTCCTCATGGCGATTTTCTTTTTGCTGGTGGGCATTGAGCTCAAGTATGAGATGACGGTCGGCGAGCTCAAAAACCCGCGCCAGGCCATGCTTCCCATGCTGGCGGCCGTGGGCGGCGTCGTTGTTCCCGCCTGCATCTATCTGATCTTTAACCATGCCGGCGCGCACAACGGCTGGGCCATCCCCATGGCAACCGATATTGCCTTTGCGCTGGGCGTGCTGTCGCTTTTGGGCAACCGTGTGCCCAACGGCGTGCGCGTGTTCTTCTCGACGCTCGCCATCGCCGACGACCTCATCTCCATCGCCGCCATCGCCATCTTCTACGGTCAGAGCCCCAATCCGTTTTGGTTGGGCGCCGCCGCGCTTGTGACCTGCGCGCTCGTGTGGCTCAACAAGACGCAGCATTACCGTCTCGCCCCGTATTCGGTGCTGGGCCTGCTGCTGTGGTTCTGCATGTTCAAGAGCGGCGTGCATGCTACGCTCGCCGGCGTCATCTTGGCCTTTACCATCCCGGCCAAGTGCGGCGTCAAGCTCGATAGCCTCACCGATTGGTTGGGCGAGTGCCTGCCGCTGCTCGATGACCGCTACGATGACGAGGCACACATCCTGGGCCAGCATGACTTTACCGTCTCGACCACCAAGGTCGAGCGCGTCATGCACCGCGTGACCCCGCCGCTCATTCGCATGGAGCGTCTGATCTCCACGCCGGTCAACTTTGTGATCCTGCCGATCTTTGCGTTCGTCAACGCACAGGTTCGCCTAGTGGGCGTGGACATGAGCACGCTGCTCACCGACCCGGTGACGCTCGGCGTGTACTTTGGCATGCTGCTGGGCAAGCCGATCGGTATCTTTGGCATGACGTTTGCCCTGGTTAAGCTCAAGATCTCCGAGCTGCCGCGCAATGTCAACTGGCACATGATTGCCGGTGTGGGCATTCTGGGCGGCATCGGCTTTACCATGTCGATTCTCATCAGCGGCCTCGCCTTCCCGACGGCCCAGTTTGAGGTTCTGGCTGCCAAGGCCGCTATTCTCGCCGGCTCTGTCACCGCGGCCGTACTTGGCATGATCTACATGAGTGTGATCTGCAAACACCCCGCGCCCAAGGGCGAGTAAGAGCACATACAAGTTTGAAAACGCCGCCTGTGAACACCATCACAGGCGGCGTTTTAGTCATTCGGGACGTTCTTAATGACTAGGTTTATTCTACGGTGCCGTAGATGGCGCCCCAGCCGTGGGCGGCCAAAGCGGAGTTGAGCTGGTCGCAAAGTGACTGGCGGTCGTAATAGCCGGGCGGTAGCAGGTTCACGATTTCCATGAGATCGGGCGCCAGGTCCAAGATTTCGGCCTGTACGATCAGATCCAGGCGGTCGATGGCGTGGCGGTCGTAAAACAGTCCGTCGACCAGGCGCTGTAGGTCGCCGAATTCCTCGGCTTGGAACGATCCGTACTCCATAGTGCCTCCTTGGGCGCCCCACGCCGGCATGCGCGGCGATTCGTAATTTATTGCGATGGACTTAATCTATCACGGCTTCATACCGTTGCGGCGGTGGCGGTCTATACTTAGACGAACTGCAACGTACCGCTTCGCGAAAGGTCGCACCCATGCAGACGATCTACCAGAAGATGGAAACCACCGAACTCGATGCCGCCATAGAGGCGCTCAAAGCCGAGGTCGCCGAGGTCAAGGCCAAGGGCCTGGCGCTCGACATGGCCCGCGGCAAGCCGTCGCCCTCCCAGGTGGACATCTCTCGACCCATGCTCGATATCCTCAATGCCGATGCCGATCTGCACGACGGCAACGTCGACTGCTCCAACTACGGCTGCTTTGAGGGCATTCCCTCGGCACGCAAGCTAGCGGGGGAGTTCCTGGGTTGCCCCGCCGAGCAGACGCTCGTGCTGGGCTCGTCGAGCTTGCTGATCGAGCACGATATCGCCGGTATGTTCTGGCGTTGCGGCTCATGTGGTAGCGACCCTTGGGAGGCTTACGAGGCCGCGCACGACGGCAAGAAGGTCAAGTTCCTGTGCCCGGTTCCCGGCTACGACCGCCACTTTGGCATCACCGCCGATCTGGGTATCGAGAACGTCCCCGTCGCGATGACCGACAACGGCCCCGACATGGACGAGGTCGAGCGCCTCGTCGCCGCCGACGATTCCATCAAGGGCATCTGGTGCGTGCCCAAGTATTCCAACCCCACGGGCATCACCTTTAGCGAGGACACCGTGCGTCGCCTGGTCGAGATGCCCACGGCCGCGCCCGATTTCCGCATCTTCTGGGACAACGCCTACTGCGTGCACGAACTGTACGACGAGACCGACGAGCTCGCCAACATCTTCGATCTTGCCCGCACGGCGGGCACCGAGGACCGCGTGGTGGCCTTTGCCTCGACGTCCAAGATCACTTTCCCGGGTGCCGGTATCGGCTTTATCGGTGCGAGCCCCGCGGTTATCGCGGAGTTCTCCAAGCGCCTGAAGGCCGGCCTCATCAGTGCCGACAAGCTCAACCAGCTGCGTCACGTGCGCTTCCTTCCCACCATCGAGGCGGTCAAGGAGCACATGAAAAAGCATGCCGAGTTCCTGCGCCCGCGCTTTGAGGCCGTTGAGCGCAAGCTCACCGAGGGCCTGGGCGATACGGGCTGTGCCACCTGGACGCACCCCCGCGGCGGCTACTTTGTGAGCTTTGATGGTCCCGAGGGCTCGGCTCAAAAGGTCGCCGCGCTTTGCGCAGACCTGGGCGTTAAGCTCACGCCGGCCGGTGCCACCTGGCCCTATGGCAAGGATCCGCGCGACACCAACATCCGCATCGCGCCGAGCTATCCCACGGTCGAGGACCTAGAGGCTGCGCTCGATGTGCTGGTGCTGGCCGTCAAGCTCGTCGCTGCCGAGCTTGCGCGTGCCGAGCGCGCCTAACGCGCGGCTTCCCGTACTATCCGCACCTTCGATACGTAAAGGAGCATATACATGGATTTGGGTATTTCCACCAACCCCACGCCAGAGCTCTACACCATTAAGGTAACCGGCGAGATCGATATCTCTAACGCCGATAGCCTGCGCAATGCCATCGACCTGGCGCTCGAGCAGCCCACCGAGGCCGTTGAGCTCGATTTTGCCCAGGTGAGCTACATCGATTCGACGGGCATTGGCGTGCTCGTGGGCGCCGCGCACCACGCGGTCGACCACGGCAAGCGCTTTAGCTGCACCAATGTGCAGCCCCCGGTAATGCGCGTGGTTCAGCTGTTGGGTGTCGACCAGGAGATTTCGATCACCGCTGCATAATCTTTGCCCCAAAAGGGCGTGCCGTTTGGCATATGTTTGTGATGCGCTCGGACGTTTTGGCGTCCGGGCGCTATACTTGACCGAATGAATAGACGAGTTCCGGCCGAATGGCGCGGTGCGGGCTCGACTCACATCGAGCCTTGGAGGTATGTGTGTTTGGTATTGGAGAGGGTGAGCTCGCGATCATCGTGGTCTTCGGCTTTTTGCTGTTTGGCCCGGATAAGCTCCCACAGATGGGCCGCACGATCGGCCGTGCCATCCGTCAGTTCCGCGAGACGCAGGAAAAGATGACGGCCGTTGTTCAGTCCGAGATTATCGATCCGGTGAGCGAGGCCGCTTCGGCACCGGTCAAGCCCAAGAAGGCTGCCGTCGATGACGATTCCGATGCGGACGAGGATGCCGCCGAGACGGCAGCGCCCGCCAAGAAGGAGACCTTTGCCGAGCGCCGTGCCCGCCTTGCTGCCGAGAAGGCTGCGAGCGAGGGTGCCGCCGAGGGCGAGGGTGCTGCTGAGGAGTCCGAGGCCGAGGGCGCCGAGCCTGCCGCTGCCGCCGAGCCTGTCGTCGAGCCCGAGCCTGCTGCAGAGCCAGAGTCCGAGCCCGAGCCGGCAGAGCCCACGACGGCTGACCTCTACGCCCGTCGTCCCCGCAAGCGCAAGGCCGTCGTCGACCAGCTCGCTCGCGAGCTCGAGGCCGAGGACGACGCCGCTGCCGCCGACTCCCCGAAGGGAGGCGATGAGTAATGCCTATCGGACCTGCGCGCATGCCGCTCTTCGATCACCTGGGAGAGCTCCGTCGCCGCCTGACCATCGTGGTCGTGTCGGTGTTTGCCGCCGCCATCGTGCTGTATTTCGCCACGCCCGTGGTGCTCGACATCTTGGAAGACCCCATCCGCTCCTTTGTGCCGGACGGTAAGTTCTACATCACCACCACGCTCGGCGGCTTTGGCCTGCGCTTCTCGCTGGCCATCAAGATGGCCGTGGTCATGTGCACGCCCATGATCATCTGGCAGATTCTGGCATTTTTCCTGCCGGCACTTCGCCCCAACGAGCGCAAGTGGGTCGTGCCCACGGTGCTCGCCTCGACGGTGCTGTTCTTCCTGGGTGCCATCTTCTGCTACTTCATCATCATCCCGGCGGGCTTTGAGTGGCTTATCGGCGAGACCTCGGCCGTCGCCACGGCGCTGCCCGACCTGGAGAACTACGTCAACATGGAGCTGCTCTTTATGATCGGCTTTGGCGTGGCGTTTGAGCTGCCGCTCATCATCTTCTACCTGTCCGTCTTCCACATCGTGTCCTACGCGGCCTTCCGCGGCGCCTGGCGCTACGTGTACGTGGGCCTGCTTGTGGGCTCGGCTGTGATTACGCCCGACGGCTCGCCCGTTACGCTGGGCCTCATGTATGGTGCCCTGCTCTCGCTCTACGAGATTTCGCTCGCCATTGCCCGCGTGGTCATTACCGCGCGCGAGGGCAAGGAGGGCTTGTTTGTGAGCCGTCTGGACCTGTTCTCGGACGATGAGGACGACGAGGAGTAAATCGGTATGCACGAGGTTGGCATTGTCAACGGCATACTCGATACAGTGATTCGCGCGGCGCGTGGGGCGGGGGCCTCGCGCGCCGTTTTGGTAACGCTGCGTATCGGGGATATGACCGAAGTTGTGCGCGAGGCGCTCGACTTTGCGTGGGAGACATTTCGCGATGAGGACCCGCTCACGCGAGGCTGCGAGCTTGCCGTGGAGGAAGTCCATCCACAAAGCGAGTGTCTGGACTGCGGGGAGGTCTTTGAGCACGATCGCTTCCATTGCCGCTGTCCCCAATGTGGCGGCGCCAACGTGCGCCTGCTGCACGGCCGCGAACTCGACATCGCAAGTATCGAAATCGAAACCCCCGACGATTAGCCCATCAGCCACCTGGGGACGGGGTATAAAGGGGCAAAAGTAAGGAGCGCTGAGTATGGCTGAGAAAACGATTGATATCGCGTCGCCGATCCTGTCGCGCAATGAGCGCCTGGCAGATCAGCTGCGTCAGCGATTAAATGAGGCAGGCACCTATGTGATCAACGTCTTGTCGAGCCCTGGCTCGGGCAAGACCACCACGATCCTGGGCACCAACGAGCGCCTGCGTGACAAGGCGGGCCTGCGCTGCGCCGTCATCGAGGGCGACATCGCCTCGGACGTCGACGCCATCACCATGAAGGAAGCCGGCATGCCTGCCATCCAGATCAACACGGGGGGCCTGTGCCACCTCGAGGGCAACATGATCATGGAGGCCGTCGACGCGTTCGACCAGGCTGTGGGTCTGGAAAACATCGACGTCATCTTTATCGAAAATGTGGGCAACCTGGTCTGCCCGGTCGACTTTGACCTGGGCGAGAACCTGTCCATCATGATCCTCTCGGTGCCCGAGGGCGACGACAAGCCCATCAAGTACCCGGGCATCTTCCAACACGCCGGCGCGCAGCTGCTCAACAAGGTTGACGTGGCTCCGGCTTTCGATTTTGACATGGATAGGTATACTAAGACACTCGATGACCTCAATCCGCAGGCGCCGCGGTTTGCCGTGAGCGCGCGCAAGGGCGAGGGCATGGATGCCTGGTGCGATTGGCTCATCGGGCAGATTGAGCAAGCAAGGGCGTAAGTCGGCCGCCATACGGGCGGGCGTAGCCGCAGAGATACGAGATAGGAGCCTCTTTTGAAGCTCATCATCGCCGAGAAAAACGACGCCGCGCGTCAGATCGCCGAGCGTCTGTCCACGGGTAAGCCCAAAAAGGACAAGGTGTACAACACCGCCATCTACCGTTTTGAGTGGAAGGGCGAGGAGTGCGTGACGATCGGCCTTGCCGGTCACATCCTCGCGCCCGATTTTTGTGACAGCGTGCTGTTCGATAAAAAGCTGGGCTGGTATTCGGTCACCGAGGACGGCGAGATGCTGCCGGCCGACATACCCGATGGCCTGGCACGTCCGCCCTACGACACCAAGCGCAAGCCGTTTCTTGCCGATGGCATCTCCATCAAGGGCTGGAAGCTCGAGAGCCTGCCCTATCTCACCTGGGCGCCCGTCATTAAGCTACCGGCCGAGAAGGAGCTCATTCGTTCGCTCAAGAACCTTGCCAAGAAGTCCGACAGTGTCATCATCGCCACGGACTTCGATCGCGAGGGCGAGCTGATCGGTTCGGACGCCCTCAACAAGGTGCGCGAGGTGGCGCCCGACTTGCCGGTCGCCCGCGCCCAGTATTCTTCGTTTACCAAGGCCGAGATCACGCAGGCCTTCGATAACCTTGTCTCGCTCGACCAGAACCTGGCCGACGCCGGCGAGAGCCGTCAGCACATCGACCTCATTTGGGGTGCGGTGCTCACGCGCTACCTGACGCTCGCCAAGTTTGGCGGCTTTGGCAACGTGCGTTCCGCCGGCCGCGTGCAGACGCCGACGCTTGCCCTGGTGGTCGAGCGCGAACGCGAGCGCATGGCGTTTGTGCCCGAGGACTATTGGCAGATTCGCGGCATGGGCGCCGCGCAAGGCGCTGCCGAGGACGATCGCTTTAAGATCGCGCACAAGACGGCGCGCTTTACCGACAAGGATGCTGCTGAGACGGCGTACGGTCACGTTGACGGTGCCAAGACGGCAACCGTCGCCGCGGTGACCAAGCGCTCGCGCAAGCAGCAGCCGCCCACGCCGTTTGCGACCACCTCGCTGCAGGCTGCCGCCGCAGCCGAGGGTATCTCGCCTGCGCGTACCATGCGCATCGCCGAGTCCCTCTACATGGCGGGCCTCATCAGCTACCCGCGTGTCGACAATACCGTGTACCCCGCGACGCTCGATCTGGGCGCCGTGGTGAGCGACCTGGCAAAGATTAACCCGGCGCTGGCACCCGTGTGCAAAAAGGTACTCGCCGGTCCCATGAAGCCCACGCGCGGCAAGGTCGAGACCACCGACCACCCGCCTATCTATCCCACGGGCGAGGGCGATCCGTCCACGCTCGACGGCGGCCAGCGCAAGCTCTACGACCTCATCGCCCGCCGCTTTCTGGCAACGCTCATGGGGCCTGCGACCATCGAGAACACCAAGCTCGAGCTCGACGTGAACGGTGAGCCGTTCGTGGCTTCGGGCGATGTGCTCGTGACCCCGGGTTTCCGCGAGGCGTACCCGTACGGACTCAAGCGCGACGAGCAGATGCCGCCGCTGGAGCAGGGCGATACGGTCGACGTGTTCGACATTAAGCTCGAGGCCAAGCAGACCGAGCCGCCCGCGCGCTACAGCCAGGGCAAGCTCGTGCAGGAGATGGAGAAGCGCGGCCTGGGTACCAAGTCCACGCGCGCGAGCATCATCGAGCGCCTGTATGCCGTGCGCTATCTCAAAAATGATCCCGTTGAGCCGAGCCAGCTGGGCATCGCCATCATCGACGCGCTGACGCAGTTTGCCCCGCGCATCACGAGCCCCGATATGACCAGCGAGCTCGATGGCGATATGACCCGTGTGGAGCGTGGCGAGGATACCGAAGAGCATGTCGTGACGCACTCGCGCGCGCTGCTGGCCGGCGTGCTCGACGAGCTGCTCAAGCACACGCAGGAGCTGGGCGACGCCATTAGTGACGCCGTCACGGCCGATGCGCGCGTGGGCGCCTGCCCCAAGTGCGGCAAGGACCTGGTTATGAAGACGAGCGCCAAGACCCGCGGCAGCTTTATCGGCTGCATGGGTTGGCCCGACTGCGACGTGACCTATCCGGTGCCGAGCGGCGTCAAGGTAAGCCCGCTCGAGGGCGAGGCCGCCGTGTGTCCCGAGTGCGGTGCACCGCGCATTAAATGCCAGCCGTTCCGCCAGAAAGCCTTCGAGATTTGCGTGAACCCGACGTGCCCCACCAACTACGAGCCCGACCTTAAG
>CABVAO010000060.1 GCA_902496335.1 uncultured Collinsella sp. | reverse complement strand
TGGATACGCCTAGGCGCGGTCCAAGAAATCGTCCGCACCCCCATTTAGGAACTATTTCACCGCAATCGCCAAGTGATCCGTTTTCCTCCGTCCCCAGCGGATCACTTTTCCGTTCGCCGATTTGTGTCTTGAAAAATGTATATAACGACTATAACGTAGTATGAAACATATTGGAAACAATACCGAGGAGGCTGCGTTGAAGAAAAGCAATCTGGGCTATGTGCTGGTGCTGATCGCCGCGCTTATGTGGGGCAGCATCGGAATCTTTGTAAACGGCATTGCGGCCATGGGCGTTTCGTCTCAGAGCATGGCGGCCTTTCGCTTGTTGGTCGGAGCGCTTATCTTGGCGCCGGTCCTGATGTTTATGGGCTGCCGTCCGGGTGAGGGGTCTACCGTGGCTCAGGGTCCCCTGGCGCTATTCAAGGCAAGCCCCAAAGAGCTCGTCCCCTGCGCGCTTGTCGGTATCGTCGGTTTAGCCGCCGCCAACACCTGCTATTACGAGTGCATGCGCGAGGTGGGTATGTCTACGGCCTCGGTGCTGCTCTACACCTCGCCGGTGTTTGGCGTCATGCTCGGCCGCGTGCTTTATCGCGAGGACGTGACCCCCAACAAGCTCGTTGCCATTGTCTTTAACATCGTTGGCTGCGTGCTTGCGGTGACCAATGGCGACCTTTCCGGTTTTCATTTTTCGGTTTGGGGCGTCACGTCGGGCGTGATTGCAGGCCTTTGTGGTGCGTCGCTCGCGGTGTTTAGCCGGATAGCAACCAAGACGGTCCACCCGCTGGCTGTCACGTTTTGGGGCTTTGTTTTTGGCGGTGCGGTTATGGCGGCTATCGCGGCTCCGTGGCCGGATGTCGCCGCGGCAATGTCGCCACAGCTGCTGCTGCTGTTCCTTGGCTTTGGACTCATCCCCACAGCCGTGGCTTACATCTTATATATGCAGGGTCTGTCCATGGGGCTCGAGACATCGAAAGTTCCCGTCGTAATGTCTTTCGAGACGGTCGTCACCGTACTGGTGGGCATTGGTGTCTATGCCGAGCCCGCCGGCGTGATCAAAGTCCTGGGCATCGTGTTGGTGCTCGCGTCCATCCTGATTATGAACACCGACTTCTCCAAGCTGCGCAACAGTGTGTTTGTCGGTCATGTTGTTGAGAGCATGACCTTTAAGCCCAACGCGTGGTGGACCGAAAAATCTCAGGACATGGATCTGTTTAAGGAGCGCACGGGCATTGCGCTGGAGCCCACCGTGCAGGAAAGCCCCTGGTACTTCGTGCGATAGGGGATTGGCAAGGCGTCTGATCTGGGGTTATCCAGCCAGCGCCGGCCTACCCAGCCCCAACGTTACGAGTACGTTAAACCCGTCAACGGTCGTTTTTCACCCGCGAACGGTCTTTATACTAATCAGCAATATCCGCAACGTATAAGACGTTATAATGACCATAACGAAAAGGAGGAGGCAAGATGAATCAGATCATTCTCGCATCTCATGGCGGCCTGGCCGCAGGCGCCAAAGACACGCTCGAGATGGTTCTCGGCGACGTGTCGAACGTCCACGTCGTGTCGCTTGCTCGTGACGACAAGGAGCCCATCACCAATAAGGTGGACGCCATGATCGCCACGTTCAACACGGACGACACCGTCTATGTGCTGACCGATATGCTCGGCAGCTCGGTCAACAACAACATGGTCGAGCTTTCCAAGAACGGCACGAAGTTCACGGTTGTCAGCGGTTTCAACATTCCGCTGGCACTGACGCTCGCTATGAGCCCCGTCCCCGTCAAGGGCGCCGAGCTCGCGGCCCTCATCAACGAGGCCCGCACCGGCCTGACCAACCCCAACGCACCGGTCGAGGCTGCCGCGGCTCCCGCCAAGAAGGCCAAGGCGCCCCGTCACAGCTCCGGTCCCGCCAAGATCGTCCTCGCACGTCTTGACTACCGTCTGCTGCACGGCCAGGTCGTCTTTACCTGGACCACCAAGGTTCAGGCCGAGCGCATCATCGTCGTCGACAACGCTGCCGCCAACGATGACATCAAGAAGGGCGCTCTTAAGCTGGCCAAGCCCCAGGGCGTTCGCCTGAACGTCTTCACCGTCGAGCGTGCCCTCGCCAAGATGGACAAGCTCAACACCCTCGGCGAGCGCGTCATGTTCGTCTTTGGCAACACTGCCGAGATGCTGCAGTTCTGCCAGGGCTACAAGCTCGACGCCATCAACCTGGGCGCCACCGCCAACCACGACGGTGCCGATCAGGTCGGCGGCAAGGACAGCTCCGTCTTCCTCGACGCCACCCAGAAGGCCGACGTCAACCAGCTGCTCGACATGGGCATTAAGCTCTACGTCCAGCAGACCCCTACGTATCAGAGCGTCGACATCGACGCCAAGCTGTAATCAACCAGGCTTTTGCCTGACTGAAAGGAGAAGGGTATGAATACGTTCATCAGTGCGGTGCTCGTCGGCCTCGTCGGCGTGTTCTGCATGTGGGACTCCCGCCTGCTCGGTCGTCTTAACTTCGAGCAGCCTCTCGTTGGCGCTACGCTCGTCGGTCTGCTGCTGGGCGATGTGCCCACCGGCCTTGCCGTCGGTGCCGCCGTCGAGCTCGTGTCCATGGGCCTGGTGCAGGTCGGCGCCGCCGTTCCGCCCGATATGGTCCTGGGCGGCATCGTGGCCGCTGCCTTTGCGTGCCTGACCGATGCTTCCGCCGAGACCGCCATGACGATCGCCATCCCGGTCGCCGTCCTGGGTCAGCTCCTCGGCATCGTGTTCCGTTCCATCATCGCCGCCCTCACCCATGTGGCAGATAGCGCGATCGATAACGGAAAGTTCAAGACCGCCTACCGCATGCACATCTGCGCCGGCTCCGGTCTGTACGCTGTCATGTACTTCCTGCCGATCTTCCTCGCCGTCTTTGTTGGCACCGACCTGGTTCAGGCCATCGTCAACATGGTTCCCGAGTGGCTGTCCACTGGTCTTAACGTTTCGACCAAGATCATGACCGCCTACGGCTTGGCCCTGCTGCTCACCATGATGATCAAGAAGGGTATGACTCCGTTCCTGTTCATCGGTTTCCTGCTCGCCGCTTACCTCAACCTGTCCGTCATCGCGGTCGCTCTGATCGGTGTGTGCCTGGCTGTCGTCTTCATGGGCTTCAAGTTCAACGGTTCCCATGCAGCCGCCGGTGTCGATTCCGACTACGATCCGCTCGAAGACGACGAAGACTAAGGAGGAACACACTATGGCAACCGCAACCAAGGACGTGTCCCTGAACAAGAAGGTCAGCCAGTTCTTCTGGCGCTCCTGGGCCATCCAGGCCTCTTGGAACTACGAGCGTCAGATGAACATGGGCTTCCTCTACGGCATGGTTCCCACGCTCGATCGCCTCTATCCGGATGAGTCCGACCCCAAGCAGCTCGCTGCTAAGAAAGAGGCTTACCACCGTCACATGGCGTTCTACAACTGCACCCCGCAGACGAGCGCTTTCATCCTGGGCCTCGCCGCCTCCATGGAGGAGGAGTACGCCAAGGATCCCGAGAACTTCGATCCCGATTCGATCAACGCGGTCAAGACCTCCCTCATGGGTCCGCTTTCCGGCATCGGTGACTCCTTCTTCCAGGGCACCATCCGCGTTATCGCCTTTGGCCTGGGCGTTCAGCTGGCCCAGCAGGGCTCCATCATGGGCCCGATCCTGGCCATGCTCATCTCCATCGTCCCCTCTGTGCTGATCACTTGGTTCGCAGCCAAGATGGGCTATCAGGGCGGCCACGAGTACCTGAGCAAGCTTCAGGGCGGCGACCTCATGGAGAAGCTCATGTATGTCTGCGGCATCGTGGGTCTTATGTCCGTGGGCGGCATGATCGCCACGCTGATCGGCGCCACCACCCCGCTGCAGTTCGCTGAGGGCACCGTCGTTATCCAGGACATCCTGGATGGCATGATGCCCCAGATGATCTCCCTTGGCCTCACCGGCCTTATGTACTGGCTCATCAAGAAGAACGTCAACACCGGTTGGCTTCTCGTGATCGCCATCGTGGGCGGCATCGCCCTCTCCGCGGCCGGCATCCTGGCCTAGTCGCGACCAAGCGTCTAACCGCTTTCCCCGGGGAGCCTGCCTGACATCCCATACCCCAGCAGGCTTCCATTCCCAAAATGTGACAATGGGACAGCTCCTTTGTCACATCCTCAACGGGCCGGTGACTCGGTCCAAATCACGGTAACCCTGCGTGCGTCCGGCAAAGTGGCGCCGCAAAAATCGAAAGGAATGTGTCAGATGTACGAGATCGACCTTAACCTCCCTAAGCAGATCGTCGCTGACGTCCTGTCCAACCACGAGATCCACAGCGTCGCCTTCGTCGGCTGCGGCGCTTCCATGTCCGACCTTTACCCCGCCAAGTACTTCCTGGCCAACAACACGGACAAGCTGAACGTTCAGATCTTCACCGCTAACGAGTTCAACTACGACACGCCTTCCTGGGTCAACGAGCACACCTTCGTGATCACCTGCTCCCTCGGTGGCTCCACGCCCGAGACCGTCGAGGCCAACAAGACCGCCAAGAAGCACAACTGCCCGGTCGTCTCCCTCACCAACAAGGCTGGCTCCGCTCTGACCGTCGACGCCGACCACGTCATCGTCCACGGCTTCCACGCCAACTACGCTGCCAAGTGCGAGAAGCCCGGCTATGCCATCGCTCTTGCTGTCGAGATCCTTCAGCAGACCGAGGGCTATGACCACTACGAGGACATGATCACCGGCCTCACCAACGTCTTCGATCTCTGCGAGAACGCTGCTCAGCACTGCAAGAAGCTTGCCAAGAAGTTCGCCGAGGACTTCAAGGACGACAAGATGATCTACTTCATGGCTTCCGGTGCCTCCGAGAAGATGGCTTATTCTCACGCTGCCTTCCTGTTCACCGAGATGCAGTGGATCGACGCCGCCGCCTACAACACCGGCGAGTACTTCCACGGCCCGTTTGAGGTTTCCACCGAGGGTAAGCCCTACGTCTTCTTCATGTCCGATGGCGCTACCCGTCCGATGGACGCTCGCGCCCTCACCTTCCTTGAGCGCATGGGCGCCAAGGTCGCTCTGATCGACTCCAAGGACTACGGCCTGGCTGACGCCGTGCCCGCGAGCGTCGTCACCTACTTCAACCCGCTGCTGCACCTCGCCGTTATGCGCGAGTACGGCAACCAGATCGCCGAGGCCCGTCAGCACCCGCTGACCATGCGTCGCTACATGTGGAAGCTTTCCTACTAATCACAAGTAAGTAGACCTTACGGGTTGATTGAGAGGGGATGGGGTTTGCGCCCCGTCCCCTTTTTGCTTTGGGGAGGGCGTGTCTGTCGCGTCGCAAAGCCCCAGATAAAACCTACCAAAATAAACCTGTCCCTTTTTGGCAGGTGGGAGGAGATGCGTATGATCAAGGCAGTGCTGTTTGATATGGACGGCGTGCTGGTCGATACCGAGTGGTTCTACAACCGCCGCCGCGTGGCGTTTATGGAAGAGAAGGGGTTCCACTTTGACGAGATCCCCGATCTTTCGGGGTCTAACGAGCCTGCCATTTGGGAGGCGCTGGTGCCCGACGATGTTGAGCTGCGCGAGCGTCTGCGCGTGGAGTACAAGCAGGTTTATAGCCCGGACCATCCCGTTCCGTATGCCGAGCTGCTCAACGAGCAGACGGAGCCGGTGATGCGTGAGCTGCATGAGCGTGGCGTGAAGTGTGCCATCGCGAGCTCGTCCTATCGCGAGCTCATTGACGAGCTGGTGGAGATTGCCGGTATCGCCGACGTGCTGGACTACACCATCAGCGGTCACGAGTGCAGTGCGTTTAAGCCCGACCCCGAGATTTACCTGCGTGCCATGGAGGCGCTGGGTGTGGAGCCTGCCGAGTGCCTGGTTATCGAGGACTCGCCTTTGGGCATCGAGGCCGGCAAGCGCTCCGGCGCCCGCGTCCTGGCACTGCGTCCGCACGAGGGCGTCAACCTCGATCAGTCCGCCGCCGACGTTGTCATCGACAACCTGACCGACATTTTGGCCGCTTTGTAGTGTCAATCCGCCGCGAGAAGCACTGGTTCACACGTCTTTTACTGCGGATTGGCTTAATTTGTCCTCTATTTGGATTCGTTTGGCTTCGATTCGGACTAAGTGAGTAGACTTTTTGGTGCAGTACGAGCGCAAAGTGCATCTGCTCTAGCAAAACCGCAGGTCACAGGGGTGGCGGTTTTGGGTGTGCTCGGCAGATCGTAAAAAGTCTACTCACTTGTAATTTGGGCCTTTGGTCGTGGAGGCTGTTGGTCCCGCTTTGGTTGTCGAGAGAGGGTGAATTGAAGCGCCCCCGCACGCTCCATGCTACAATCGCGGGCATGCCCCACAACTACATCTGCCTTCGAAAGGAGCTTCCGTGGCGAACGCCATCGATCAGCTCACGGACCGTGTGCTCGTGCTCGGCCGCCTCACCATCGTCCGCCGCGCTATTACTGCCGTGGCGGTCACGATTTCCGCCGTTCTCCAGACATTCCTGATCCAGGCGTTCATTCAGCCCGCCGACTTGCTTCCGAGCGGCCTCACCGGCGTTGCGGTCCTGCTCGATCGCGTTACCTCGCTGGGCGGCGTTCACATCGACATCTCGCTCGGCATGCTTGCGCTCAACATTCCCGTGGCGCTCCTATGCTGGAGCGGCATTAGCAAGCGCTTCGTCATCTTCTCGATGATGCAGGTCGTGCTCTCGTCGCTGTTCCTCAACGTCTTTCACTTCGCTCCATTTTTGGGCGACAAGATTATGCTCATCATTTTTGGCGGCGTGGTCTCGGGTCTGGGCGCTGCCATCGCGCTAAAGTCCGGCGCATCTACCGGTGGCACCGACTTTATCGCGCTGTGGGTCTCCAACCACACGGGCAAGACCATCTGGGGCGTTATCTTTGGTTTCAACTGCTTTATCCTGGCGATCTTTGGCTTTATGTTTGGCTGGGACAAGGCGGCGTATTCCATCGTGTTCCAGTTTATTTCGACCAAGACCATCGACAGTTTCTATCGTCGCTACGATCGCGTGACGCTGCAGATTACGACGCGCAAGGCAGACGAGGTCATGACTGCCTACGTAAACCATTTTCAGCACGGCATTAGCTGCGCCGAGGTCGTCGGCGGATACAGCCGCGAAAAGATGTACCTGCTGAACACCGTTGTTTCGACCTACGAGAGCCAGGACATTATCAAGTTGGTGTGCGACGTTGATCCCGGCGCCGTGATCAACGTGTTCCACACGCTCAACTTTGTGGGCGGCTGGTGGGGCGGTCATGTCGACGAGCCCATGCCCACGGCCGTTCCCGATCCCGACAAGCCCGCACGCATGGCCAGCAGGCAGGCGCGCCTCAGCGAACAGGACAGCCTGCAGCAGGACGACGGCAAGTAGGGTATTGGCATTTTGCCGGTCCTGCGCAACCCATCCGAACGAGCCCCCCGAAAGCCCCGTTGCTTTCGAGGGCTCTCGTTTGCCCAGATAAAACCTACCAAAATGAAGCTGTCGCTTTTTGGTAGGGAGGGTGTATCGTTTTATCAATATGAGGTAACATGAAACTAGACGTTATATACGTATTAGAAATTTAGCTATTTTGATAAGAGTGATCAGATATGCCTGCGCCCAAAAATGCACCGCTTTACCAGCAGATTTATGACGAAATCAAGGATGCGATCGAGAAAGGTGTTTATGCACCCAAGGAGCGTATTCCGTCCGAGCTTGAACTAGCCGAGCAGTACGAGGTGAGCCGTATTACGGTGCGCCGCGCTGTCGAGGAGCTGTGCTCCGATGGTTACCTGGTTAAGCAGCAGGGCCGCGGCACCTTTGTCTCCACGCCGCACATCAACCGCCAGTTTCACGCCTCGACGCTGCAGACGTTTACCGCGCTGTGTGCCGGCAACGGCATGAAGGCCGGTGCGCACGTGATCGATCGCCAGATCGTTCCGGCGCGCCAAAACGAGATGGAGTTCTTTGGCCTGCAGAAGGATGCGCTGCTGCTGCATATCAAGCGCGTGCGTACGGCCGACGGCGAGCCCATCTTTGAGGAGAACATCTTTGTGCCGTTTGACGCCTACCGTGAGCTGTTGACGGCCGATCTTGAGGACAAGTCGATTTTTGCCGAGGTCGAGCGTGTTGGCGGAACGCCGATTGTCTCGGTTGGCTACCGTACGGTCGAGGCCGTTCGAGCTAACGCCGAGCAGGCGGCCGAGCTGGGCATTGCTCCGCACGATCCGCTGCTCAACCTGCGTGCCGGCTTTACCGGTCCCGATGACGAGCCGGTTTTGATGGGTAAGCAGTACTACGTGGGATCGCGCTACGTTATGGTCATGTAAGTTACGCGGTTTTACCAAACCGCGTAACGGCTCGACGCTGCAAACGCCCCTAAGCGGCAATCTGACGTTCAATCGTCGGTCGCGTACC
>CABVAO010000059.1 GCA_902496335.1 uncultured Collinsella sp. | reverse complement strand
GATGGACCTGTAGCTCAGTTGGTTAGAGCGTCCGGCTGATAACCGGGAGGTCACAAGTTCGAATCTTGTCAGGTCCACCACTTTCTTTCGCAATAAACACCCCAGCGAGAGCCGAGTCGCCGCTGGGGTGTTTATTACTGTCTCCGTGGGGGTTTAGCTCAGCTGGGAGAGCGCGGGCTTTGCAAGCCTGAGGTCAGGGGTTCGATCCCCCTAACCTCCACCATGATGGACCTGTAGCTCAGTTGGTTAGAGCGTCCGGCTGATAACCGGGAGGTCACAAGTTCGAATCTTGTCAGGTCCACCATCAAAACTGTGAAGAGCCCTGGGGCGTTGCCTCGGGGCTTTTTTCTTGTCTGCGATAAATCTCATTTTGGTTTTGTGTGCTGTGCGAAAGTTTGGGTAGTATAGCTATTCAATGCGGTCGAGCTGCCGCGTGTTAACCGCTACGTACCGGAGGTGTTCCATGGTTCGTGTCGACATAGAGACCATCGTCATGGCCGCCGGTCCCGTGCCATCGCTTATCGTGCTTCGCGAGCGCTGCAGCAAATCGGACTCGCCCGCGCCACTGCGCTCCCTTTCCATTCAGACTGGTTCGTTTGAAGCTGCTGCCATCAGCCGCGGCATCGATAGCGGTCGCGCCGAGCGCCCGATTACCCATGACCTGTTGCTCGATACTGTTGGCGCCCTGGGTGCCAAGCTCGAACGCATCGAGATCGTTCGCGCCGAGCCGCCGGTGTTCTACGCGACGATCGTCGTACTGGCCGATGGTGACGAGCGCAAGATCGATGCCCGTCCCAGTGATGCCATTGCCCTTGCCGTGCGCAGCAATGCTCCCATGTTTGTGGAGGACGACATCATGAATCGCCTGGGCACCGTTTCTGCCCATGCCGAGGAAGTCGACGACGAGCAAGAGTTCGAGAAGTTCGACGAGTTCGTCCATACGCTCTCCCCTGATGATTTCTAAATGTCTGGTACGCGAGCGGAGAGGTCGCTGATGGGTGCCCGCGTATCGGCTGAGGCGGCTGCGATCGCCCGCGAGGCCCAGATGCGCTCGGAGGCTTCTGAGGCGGCTCGCATTGCCTATGTGACGCAGGCCCGCACGCTTCGCGAGCGCCGCGGCTCGTTTATCAAGATGGTTGTCGTCTCCGCCCTTGTCGCGGCTATCTGCTCGCGCCTTCGTGGTACAGTTGGTGCGCTTGGGTTTTCGATCTCTACGGGCCTTATGATCTGGGGTGTGGTCGATGCGGTAATGCTAACCAGTCAGATCAAGGTACTCGACAAGCGCGCGATGGATATGATGCGCGCCCGCGACGCTGCCGCTAAGATCGCTGCTGAGGCACAAGAACTGTAACGACGCCAGACTCGATGGGAAGGTCTAAAGATGGCACAGGATATGCAGGACGCCGGTAACGTCTCCGCCGAGCTCGACGCCATGGTGTGCGATCTGATCGGCGCGTTCTTGGACGACCTTGCCGCCGGTGAAAACCCTGGCGTGGTCGTGGCAATTGAGGACGCCGCTTCCAACCGTTATCTGGCGGCGCTCGACGAGGACGGCGAAGAGGCGTGCCTCGAGGCGGCCACCAACTTTATCTCCGAGCACAAGATGGGTCTTAAGGACGAGGGCCTGGGCCGTATCGCTCGCTATGCCATCGGCTACACCGGCTGCGTCGAGATTGACGGCGGCTATCACGATGCTCTGCTCGTGAGCTTCTTCGAAACCACGCTCGAGAGCGGTTTTTCGGCATATGTGCTGTATGAGGGCATGGGCGCCGGCGATGGTTTTATGTGGAGCGACCCTGAACCTGCAGGTGAGGAAACCCCTCTCATCTAAAATCGCTAAAATAAACGAGTTTTCGGTAAAAGGCTCAATATTCCCGCTGAGCGTTGTATCGCTGGGCGGGCCGCGTACGCGTGCCGTTTGTATATGGATAGAAGATAGGGGAACTACATGCGCGTAGACAATCTGAGGAACATCGCCATCATCGCCCACGTCGACCACGGCAAGACGACGATGGTCGACAAACTCCTGCGTGCCACGGACGCCTTCCGTGCCAACCAGCAGGTCGAGGACCGCGTCCTGGATTCCAACGACCAGGAGCGCGAGCGCGGCATCACGATTCTCGCCAAGAACATCTCTATCGAGTATAAGGACGTCAAGATCAACGTCATCGACACCCCGGGCCACGCCGACTTTGGCGGCGAGGTCGAGCGCGTGCTGCGTATGGCCGACGGCGCCCTGCTGCTGGTCGACGCCTTTGAGGGCCCCATGCCCCAGACCCGCTTCGTGCTGCGTCACGCTATCGACACCGGCCTCAAGATCATGATCGTCATCAACAAGATCGACCGTCCGGGCGCCAACCCCGAGAAGGCCTACAACGACTGCCTGGACCTCATGGCCGACCTGGGCGCCACCGACGACCAGCTTGAGTTCGCCATGGAGCACGTGGTCTACGCCAGCGCCATGAATGGCTTTGCCCGCCTTGATCCCAACGACGGCAACATGGACATGTATCCGCTGCTCGACATGATCATCGACGATATGCCCGCGCCCGAGGTTGACGAGAACGCCCCGCTGGCCATGCAGTGCGTGACCATCGACCACTCCAACTTCGTTGGCCGTATCGGCATCGGTCGCGTGTATTCCGGCGCCATCCATCAGGGCGACCAGATTCTGGTTGTGAAGAACGACGGCTCCAGCGCCACCGCTACCGTCAAGCAGCTCTTTACCTTCGACTACTTGGGCCGCACCGAGTGCCAGGAAGTCGGCGCCGGCGACATTGCCGCCGTCGTCGGCATCGACCGCACCGATATCGGCGATGTCTACACCGATCCCGAGAACCCCGTTGAACTCGAGCCCATCGAGATCGACCCGCCGACCCTGTCCATCGTCTTTGAGGCTTCGACTTCCCCGCTCGTCGGTCGTGACGGTGACATCGTGGGCGCCCGTCAGCTCAAGGAGCGCCTGTTCAACGAGGCCGAGAACAACGTGACCATGAAGATTGAGGAGCTCGAGGACAAGAGCGGCGTCGAGGTCTCGGGCCGCGGCATTCTGCACCTGTCCGTTCTGATGGAGTCCATGCGCCGCGAGGGCTTTGAGTTCCAGGTCGGTCGTCCCCGCGTTCTGTTTAAGAAGGACGAGAACGGCAACAAGATGGAGCCCGTCGAGCAGGCCGTCGTCGAGTGCCCGGACGAGTACTCGGGCAAGGTCGTTGAGGTCTTCGGTACCTCCGGCGGCATCATGACGAGCATGGACACCTCGGGCATCGTGACGCACCTCGAGTTTAAGATCCCGACCCGCGGCATCATGGGCCTTAAGAATCGCATCATGAACGTCACCCACGGCGAGGGCGTGTTCTACCACACCTTCCTGGAGTACGGTCCCTACGCCGGCGAGATCGGTAACCGTCAGAACGGCGCCATGATCTCCATGACCACCGAGAAGGCCGTTGCCTACGCTCTGGGTACGCTGCAGGAGCGCGGCCAGCTGTTTGTTGAGCCGGGCACCGAGTGCTACGAGGGCATGATCGTGGGCGAGCGCAGCAAGGCCGGCGACATGGTCGTCAACATCGCCCGTACCAAGAACCTGGGCAACCAGCGTTCCTCGACCTCCGATATCTCCGTCCAGCTGGTGCCGCCTCGCACCTTCTCGCTGGAGGAGGCGCTGGAGTATATCGCCGACGACGAGCTGGTCGAGATCACTCCCAAGAACATTCGTCTGCGCAAGCGTCTGCTCAACGCCACCGACCGCAAGAAGGCCGCCGTCCGCGCCGGTCAGGTCAACAAATAAGCGCTGGGCTTTATAACGTCTAACAAGAAAGGGCGCCGACCGTAATGGTCGGCGCCCTTTTTGGTGCAAGGGGGACGGGTTAGTTTGCATCACAGCTGGGGCGACTATCCCTCCGATTGGCTTCCCAGCCAAAGTAAAGTTGTTTAAACATATACATAATTCCACTGAATATAGCCGGTATGATGCAAAACTGTTAACAGATAAATATCAACTGGTATTAAATTAAAAGACCTATTGACCTGCGGTTTACATGATTGGTATCTATATATTATTTTATGCATTGTGGCATAGACGAACCGTCTTAGAAGGTGCTCCCCAATGGGTTCTTGCAATGCGCTAGGTAGGTTCTCGTTGATGTTGGGGCTTGTGTTCGATCCGACGATTCGCCGTATTCCACACCGTGTTGTAGGAATTAGGGGACAACTATGGACGCACACCGCTCACGGTCGCTGGGTATGGCGGCTCTGATTTTCATTTTGATTTGCCTCACCGCCGCAGTGTTTTACGGTGCGGCCCCCGTGCGCGCCGAGGATGCGACGCCGCCGACGCCGATTGCGATTGATGAGAAGACAGCGAGCGTTACGGTTAAGCTCTATACCGACGAGTATCGTACTCAGGAGCTAAAAGGTGCCGTGACCTCTGTATCAACCCTTTACGGGGCTTTTTCGGCAAATTTCAAAACTGGCGAGGCTCCTACGCCCGGGAACAATGTTGCCGTTTACAAGTTTCCTGACACCATAGCCGTCGACGATAACGCCGCTGTGGACCTTATGGCGGGAACGGGCACCGATGCCGTAAGAGCTGGCACATGGGAGATTAAAAACAACAAGGCCATCTTTACGTTCGACAAGGCGTGGCTCGCGAAAAACCCTGCGAACATCCATGTCGCGGCCAGCTTCTCGTTCCAGCTTAAAAACAAGGACGTTGGTTCTGGTGGCGTGACATCTGTCGTGTTCCCCGGCGTGGGGAAGGTCGATATTTCCACCAAGGACGGTAGCGTTAAGGGAGAGAAGTCGGGGGTTTTCTCTCAGGGCTCCAACGGCGTGGCCAAGGTCACCTGGACCGTTAAGCTCACCGTCGAGCCGTATGCCACAAGCGTTAAGTTCACCGATACGCTAGGCGAGAACTTCAGCTTTGTGGAGGGCAGCTTTAAGCTTGACGGCAAGACGATTGAATCGCAGCCAACAATCGAAGGTCAGACCGCGACCATCGAGAACTTGGGCAGCCTTCCCCGGGGTGTCCATACGATTACGTATGAAACCAAGCTGAAGAGTGATGTCTCCGTGAACAACGGCGAGTATATCAACGAACAGGGAGGCTCCAAAAACACGGCAGCGTGGGAATGGGGCGGCCCTAACGATCGCCAGAACGGCACGGCCACGGCTGCTCCTAGTCAATTTCGTTATGACATGATCAACAAGTCCAACGGCTCGGGCACGTCGTCGGACATCAAATGGACGGTCAGGCTCAACCAAGGCGAGCTTAAGGCTGACATGAGTGGCTACAAGTTCACCGATAAGTTGGACGCTAAACAAACGTATACGGGGAGTTACACGGTTTACAAAGGTACGTCGGAATCGGATGGAGTCAAGATCTACGAGCGTGCTCTTGATTCGTCGAAAGATACCTTTTCCTATACGTTCCCGGACAACCTTAACGATAAGTACGCCACCTACTGCATCGTTTATCACACCAGGATGAACGATACGAATTCCTATGACACCGTGCACAACAATGCGACTATCGAGCATGAAGGCCGCGTCTCGGGAGCAGCCGAAGGCAAGTTTACGCCGCAGCTGATGGGTACGCCGATCACCAAGAGGCGCGTGAGCTCCGACGAGGCCGGGACGACGGGCAGGGCGACGTGGGAGACGAAGGTCGCGCTGAAAGCGATCGTTAATGCGGTCCATCCGGACAAGGTGACGGTGAAGGATACGTTTCAGTCGGCGTGGTCGCAAAATCTCGGCATCGACGTAGATTCCATTTCCATCACAATCGGCGAAACTGTGCTGAAACGGGGCCAGAACGCTGACTGGGACCTGACGGCCAACTGGACGGTCGGTGGAACAAAAAGAAATTTCAACCTTGATATAAATGTGAACGACAAGGTAAAGGCCGCCCTCGAGAACGAGGACTACGCCGTCATCACCTACACCACCACGTCCGATGCGTTGCCGGGCTGGTACTCGAACTTCGCGTCGGTCAGTGCGTCGGGCCTGAACCTTCAGCGGCAGTACACCGACCTCGTTATGTACGTTGTCAACAAAGAAACGACGCCTGCGGTCGAGAAGCCGGAAGCGGAGTCGAAGGTGTCTTGGAGCGAGAGCTTCGACTGGAGCTCCGTCGACGACTCGGCAGAGAAGGGTGCTTGGCTCGTCGACTGGACAGTGTACGCGAACCGCCAGCAGGGCAACAAGGGCGCAAATGGTGAGTACGAATACTACGGAGCCGGAAAACTCGGCAACAAACCTCTGAATATTGTCGACACCCTTCCGGACGGTATGAGCTACGTTGTGAATTCCGCCAAATACACGCTCGTGCAGAATCCCTACGATCAGCATGCCGGCTACGGTAGCGGAAGCGAGGCGGAGACGATCATTTCGGGCAAACAGCTCGATGCCGGCAACGTGAAAAGCAACGGTAGCACGGTCACCTTCTCCATTCCTACAACAGAGCTTGGTGAATTTGCCGGTTACGCCAAGCTTACGTATCGGACGGCGGTCAAGCGAGGCAAGCTCGACACCTCTACGAACGAGGTGAAGTTCACTAATTCTGCCAGCGCTAAGTCGGGTGAGAAGGAGTTCAGCTCTGGCAGCGGAACCGTCACCATCAAGAACAACGTTATCAACAAGACCGGCGAGCGGGTCACTGACAGCAATCGCATCAAGTACACCATTCTGGTCAACAAGTCTGCGGTTGCCCTTAAGAGCGACACTGACATCCTCGAGCTCGTCGACACCATGGATGCCAAGTGCACGTTGGTGCCGTCTACGCTTAAGGTCTATGAGCGGATGAATGGTGCCTGGTCACTGCTGGCTGATGAGGACTATTCATCGGAGATGGAGCAAGTCAAGGATGAATCTGGCTCGCGTACGAAGCTGACACTCAACGTGCCCGATAAGAAGTATCTCAAAGTCGAGTATGAGGTGATCCCGAGCGGAAATCCTGGCGATGAAGTTTCTCTTTCCAACACCGCCACGCTCACGGGGGTGACTGATGGCTCCGCGATCGATGATCAAAAATGGATTGTCAAGAGCGCTTCTGCTACCGCAGGTGGCAACGGCTACGGCATCACGATGACCAAATACGACGCCCAGCAGGTCGGCGCGACGCTCGAGGGTGCGGAGTTTACGCTCTACAGTGTGGCCATGGATGGCGCCGGTGAGACTGATGAGGAATTCCAGACTGCCAAGACCGATGGCAGCGGAAAAATCTCGTTCGGCACGAGCACCAAAAAGATGACTAATTGCGTGCTCTACAAGCTTGTGGAGTCGAAGGCGCCTGAGGGGTACGACACAACAAGCCCCACATGGATCATGCTCAAGGGCGATGCGACTACGGAGGAATATCAGGCCGCGCTTGAAAAGGCGAGGGACGTTGTCGGGAACGCGGAGATCATCGGCGATGCCGAGAAGGATAAGATTTGGATCTACGATAATCGCCTGACGGTATCCACGGAAATCAAAGCAAAGAAAGTGCTTGAAGGTGGAACCTTCAAGGAAGGACAGTTCTCGTTCGAGCTCAAGGACGGCGAGGGCAAGGTACTCCAGACGGTGACTAATGACGCCGAGGGGAACGTCTCTTTTCCCGTCGAGTACAACAAGGCGGGAACCTATACCTACAAGATCTCCGAGGTCGTTCCCAAGGACGCCGAGGGCAACGTCAAGGATCACATTACCTATGACACGACCGAGCACAAGGTTAAGGTTATCGTGGCTAATGGCGACGGAAAGCTCGATGTCACCGTCACCTACGATAACGACTCTCCGACTCCACCGACCTTTACCAACAGGTATTCGACCATGCTTCCTGAGGCGGGCGGGGCTGGCTTGACTATGACATATCTTGCTGGCGCTTCGTTGCTGTGCTTCGCCGCGACGTGGATGCATGCTCGTCGCCATCGCGATCTGGATCGAGGTGATCACCATGAGTAGGCTTAGCCGCAGCTTGTTGGCTGTCGCGACGATAATCATGGTCGCTATTCTGTCTTTCGCGATTGCTCCTGGGGCGGCCCGTGCTGCCGATACCGGAGCCATTACGGTGGACGGTACAGTCGCGACGCGTTACGACGCGTACCAGCTCTTTTCGGCGACCGTTGTCGACGATGACGATGCTGGCCAAAAAATTGCAACTGGCGTAACGTGGGCGAATGGCGCGGTTCGTCAAGCCGTTCTTCCGGTGCTTCATGATGCGGGGCTCGATAGCTCGGCATCGACGGCGCAAGCGGCAGCCGAATGGATGAATGCCGACGGGCACATGACGACCGCGCTGACGGCAAAACTTGCCCGCGCGATTTGCAATGTCGGCGCAACTTCCGTGGCCCTTAACGCGGGCACGGCGGCCGAGCTGCCCTGCGGCTACTGGCTCATCGTCGCCGACGACGACGCCATCGCCCAGGGCGAGGCCGGCACCGCGCCAATCATGACCCTGGTCGGCGGCGGCGCCGTCACCGTCAAGCCCAAGGCGGCGACCCCCGAGGTGTCCAAGCATGTGCTGGAGGACGGCACCGCCGCCTGGCGGAAGGCCGCCGACGCCACGGTCGCCGACGACCTGTACTGGCGCCTCTCGGCCACGGTCCCGGCGGGTCTTACCGCCTACGACACCTATACGGTGCAGTTCGTCGACACCATGAGCGCGGGGCTCGACCCCTCCAAGGTGGCCGC
>CABVAO010000058.1 GCA_902496335.1 uncultured Collinsella sp. | reverse complement strand
CCGGCAGGTCGAGCGTCCAGATGTTCTGGTTCATAAGGTTCTCGGGCACGTTGCCAGCTGCAATCTGCTGAGCCAGACCCTCGACGATGGCCGTCTTGCCCACGCCGGGGTCGCCCAAGATAAGCGGATTGTTCTTGGTGCGACGCGAAAGGATCTCCATCATACGCTGGACTTCCTTTTCGCGACCAATTACAGGGTCGAGCTCGCCGTCGCGCGCCTTCTGCGTAAGGTTGGTGGCGAACTGCTTAAGCGTATCGGTGCCGCTCCCCTTTTGCTGCGACGCGTCCGAGCCGCTAAAGAACGGCAGGCCCGCACCGGGACGCCCGGCACCGGCGCCGGCGAGCGGACGCTTCTTGTCCTGGTCCTTGGCGGTAAGTTTCTCGATAGCCTTTTTGATGGAGGCGGACGACACACCCAGGCGCATGAGGATGTCCATGGCCATGCCGTTACCCTCTTCGACGATGCCAATCAGCAAGTGCTCGGTCGACACGTAGGTCTGGTTGTTCTCACGTGCCACGCGGAAGGAGCGCTCCATCACGCTAATGACGAGCGGCGTAAAGGCAAGCTTGGCAGCCTCGGTCTCCTCGCTGGGCTCGGGAACCGTGGTCTGGACTTCCTTGAGGGTGTCCATGATGTCGTCGTAGGAGATATCAAGCGAGCGCAGCGCCTCGGCAGCGATGCCCTCGTCCTCCTTGGCGAGTGCGAGCAGCAGGTGCTCGGTGCCCACCTTATTTGAGTGCAGATCGAGCGCCTCCTGTTTGGCCATCGACATGACCTTGCGCGCTCGATCGGTAAATCTATCTAACATGCTCGTTTCCTTACATGAGTTCATCGAAATCAAAACGCCCGCCCGTCGGCGGCGCTTTTGTCTCTTTACCCACAGGTTGTCTATGTTAACAGCTGGAGGAATATCTATAAACCCGGCTCACATGAATGCAGGTTATGACCGCATCGCGGGACTCACCGCGCGATGCGCGACAGGCGCCCCGCAAGAGAAACCCTAGGCGTCTTTCACCACGTCGGGACTCGTCGCACGCGATGCGCGATAGGCATCGGCCTCCTTGGAGACGCGTTCGAGCAGCTCGGATGTATCGACGCCCTCGACTTGCGCGACCGTTTCCACCGTCTGCATGGCGACCGCCCTCAGGTACGCGCACGCGCTGTCCCCCGGCTGCTCGAGGTCTATCTCCTCGCCGCCCTCCCGGGCAAAGCCGACCGCCATCACAAAGCCCATGATGCCCGAGACCAGAAAGCCCACCGCAAAGCTCGAATCTGCCTTGAGCTCTTCTCCGTCGGGGTGGACGATCTCTCTCACGCGGTCGATGATGATCGTATGGATGCCCTGCACGACCTGCTCGGCGGCACCCGCCCTCATGGTGATGACGATGCGCCGCAGCAGGCAGCGGACGTCGCGCCGGTCGAACGCCGAAAGGTCGCCCTCGCTCGAAAAATGCCAGAGGGCATCGGTGATGAGCTCGTTATCCTGCAGCAGCTGGGCTATGGCGATGGCGACGAGTTCATCGAAATCGTGAAAATAGTAGTAAAACGTTCCGCGATTGCACTGGGCGGCGCGGGTCACCTCGCCAACCGACAGCTCGAAGATGCTGTTGTTCTCGATGAGCTCCCAAAACGCCTCGATGATACGGGTGCGTGCATCGGGCGCATCGGCGTCCTTACGCGGTCTCGCCATGCGCCTCACCGCACCCCTGCGCCTTGGCGTTCATGATGAGCATCTGAAGACGGTTCTCCACGTTGGCGAAGCTCACGTCGGGATCGTAGTCGAGCGGCAGGAACTGCGCCGTGGGATACTGCTCCTTGAGCGCATGGATGAGCCCGCGCCCCACGACATGGTTGGGCAGACACCCGAACGGCTGCAGGATCACGAAGTTGCGGCAGCCGCGCTTGGCGTGCTCGAGAATCTCCGCCGGAATCAGCACGCCCTCGCCCGCATCGAACGTATGGTGCAGGATCTTATCGCTCGCGCGCACGAGCTCGGGCATGCGCGTCGGCGGCTCGTAGAGCGGGCTCGCCGCGCCCAGGCGGTCGCAACGGTCGTGCGCGAGCTCGAACAGGTTGTCCGCCGTGGCGTACCAGGCCTTTTCGGGCAGCGACAGGTCGACGTGGAACTCGCGCGACTGCGCATGCTTGTAGAAATAGGTCTTGCGGATCACGTCGGTCATGCGCGCCTCGATGACCTCGAGCCCGTTGTCCTCGAGGTAGCGCTCGATCTCGTGGTTGGCGCCGAGATGGAAATTGAGCAGGTACTCGCCCACGATGAGAACGGTCGGATGCGGGTTCGAGCGGTCGTACGGAACGGCGTCCATGATCGCAAGCGCGCGTTTGAAGCCCGTCGCCTGGCCTCTCAGCCCGGAGCGCTCCATGCCCTCGATAACCTCATCGAGCGCGCGGTCGAACGCAGCGTCCGCCGCGCCCTTCTCGAGCTCGTAGGGACGGATGCGCCTAAGCATGGCCTCGAGGGCATCGATCATGGGAAGACCGTAGGCGATCTGGATGCTCGGGCCAAGGCCGAGCTTGAAACCCGGATGCGCATTGTGGGCATCGACGTCGTCGTTGGTGAGCACCGGGACATAGTCGTATCCCGCGTCGTCGAGCGCGCGGCGCAGCAGGGGCATGTAGTGCGTCAGGCGGCAGTCGCCGATATACTTGCCAGTCACCACGGCGACGTCGTGCGGGTCGTACTTACCGCTCTCGAGTGCCGCGAGCGCCTCGCCGATCACGATTTGCGCGGGGAAGCAGATGTCGTTGTGCACATAGCGTTTGCCCAGGCGGATGGCATCCTCGCGCCCGATATCAAGGGCCTCGGCGCGCACGCCCTGATTGCGCATCGCCGCGGTCATGAGCCTGCAGAACGCATGGGAGGTGTTGGGGACCAGCGCGATCTTGTCGTGCCGGTCGCGCTTGGTGTACTTGACCTTATACGGGTCGTCGAGCGGATGGACCGCGTGCACCCGGGCGCCCTCGGCACGCTCCTCCGCGCGACGACGGTTGACCGACTCGATAAACGAACGCACGCGAATGCCCATGGGACCGGCGACGTCGCTCTCATCGAGCTTGATCATCATCGGAACCTTGGAGCCCATCTCGCCCATCATGCGCGCGATCTCGTCGGTGAGATACGCATCGTGGCCGCAGCCGAAGCTGCCCATCTGCACGAGCTCGAGCTCGGGCGTCGATGCGACGATGACCGCGCACGACAGCATGCGCGCATGATAGTTGTTCACGATGTCGATGCGGCTGTTGGAAAGATCGACGTTGCAGACCCCCGGCACCGCATCGGGCGTCAGCACGGGGATGCCGCGCTCAGAGAAGAGCTTGGGCAGCCCATGGTTGACCAGCGGGTCGTTGTGGTACGGGCGCGAAGCGATCACCACCGCGTAGCCGCCGTCCTCGTGCACGTTCTCGAGCACCTGCCTGCCGCGCAGCTGCAGCTGGTTCTCAAACGTCTCCTGCGCGCGGTCCGCCTGCTCGGTCGCCTTGGCAACCAGGTCGGCATCGATATCGAAGGTCTCCTTGCACCACGCCTTGAGCTGGCGGTTTCGGTCGCCCTCGTCGTACCAGTGGAACAGCGGCGTATCGAACGGAACGCCGAAACGCTCCTCCGGGTTATCGGAATTGCGCATCACGTAGGGGTATCCCTTTACGACGGCGCACATCCACTCGCTGGTAGAGGCGGTGTTTTCGGTGGGCACCGTCGTGATGATGGGCATGAAGATGCGGTCGACGCCGGCGTCGACGAGATTGCGGATGTGCCCGTGGACGAGCTTGGCCGGGAAGCACACGGTGTCGGATGTGACGTGCGCCAGACCGCGCTCGTACATCGCCTTGGTGCTGCGTCCCGAGACGCGCACCTTAAAGCCGAGCGTGCTGAAGAACGTCGACCAGAACGGCATGGTGTCCCAGAACTCGAGCACACGGGGAATGCCGATCGTGACATCGCGCCCCCCGCTGACGGGAACCGTGGGGTACGACTCGAACAGCAGCTTCTCGCGGTCGACAAAGAGATTGGGGGCAGCCGCGGTCCGGTCGCGCCCCGTGCCGGGTGCCTGTGCCTCGCAAGCACCCTGCGGACGCAGCTCCTCCGCCGCGGGAACCTCGCGCACGAGCTCATCCCATGAGATGGCGCCGCCGCGCGGGCAGCGATTGCCCGTGACGTAAAGCGAGCCGTCGCCAAATGCCACGACCGCGCGCTGGCAGCGGTTGTTGCACCGACGGCAGGTAACGCCGCCGAACTCGCGATGCTCGAAGCGCTCCACGGCATCGAGCCCGATAAACGACGTGCCGGCGTCGCCCTTGCGGCATTCCTCGCGCGCGAGCAGGGCGATACCGATAGCGCCCATCAGCCCCGGGTGGGGCGCACGCGTGACGGGTTTGCCCAGATACTGCTCGAATGCGCGCAGCACCGCGTCGTTTCGGAACGTGCCGCCCTGGACGACGACTTTGTCGCCCAGACGGTTGAGATTTGAAACGCGAATGACCTTGGTGAACACGTTCTCGATAATCGAACGGCAGAGACCGGCCATGATGTCGCCCGGACCCTTACCGCGCCGCTGCTCGGAAACGACGCTGCTGTTCATGAACACCGTGCAGCGGCTGCCGAGAACGGCGGGGGCTTTGGACGAAAATGCCTCGGTCGCGATATCCTCAACGGCTATTCCGAGGTTTTTGGCAAAACCCTCGAGGAACGAGCCGCAGCCCGCAGAGCACGCCTCGTTGACGACGATATCGGTCAGCACGCCGTGGTTGAGCCAGATGGCCTTCATATCCTGTCCGCCGATGTCGAGCACGAAGGTCGCATCGGGAACGCATGCGCACGCGGCGCGGGCGTGCGCGACCGTCTCGACCGTATGGTAGTCGGCGTGGAACGCGCGCGCGAAAAGCTCCTCGCCGTATCCCGTGGTGCCCACGGCATCGATCGCAAGCGTGACTCCCGCTGTCTCCCAGCGGTTCTTCAAGCTGACAAGACCCTGTTGGGCGACGTCGAGCGGTCTGCCGTTATTAGACGCGTAGAACGAATCGACAAGCTCACCCGCCTCATCGACCAGGGCGAACTTGGTCGTCGTGCTCCCCGAATCGATACCGAGCGCCACACGCACCGTCTCTCCAGGCGCATACGCATCCGGACCCTTTGCCGGCGTCTCTTTGCCATGGCGTGCCGTAAAATCCGCCTGCTCGGCAGGTGTGGCAAAAAAGGGCTGGGCAAGACGTCCCTCCCCGCTTGCGGGCGCGACCGTCTCGAGCTTATCCAGCCGGACAAAAGCGTCGGGAAGGTCGATCGGTTGGGACGATGCGAACATGTCGGTCAGCGACAGGGCGGCACCGCGCGCGACCATGATCTGCGGATCGCGCGGGACGATAACCTGATCGTCCGATAGATTCAGTTGCTCCCGGAACACGCGGACCAGTGTGGGGTTGTAGGCGAGCGTACCGCCCTCGAAGATTACCGGCGGCTCGATGTCGATACCCTGGGCCAGACCGCCGATCGTTTGGCGGGCGACCGCGTGAAGCGCCGAAAGCGCCAGGTCGGTGGTAGGAATGCCCTCGTTGAGCAGCGGCTGGATATCGGTCTTTGCGTACACGCCGCAGCGGCCCGAGACCTCGTGGACGGTCGTTCCCCGGCTTGCGAGCTGCTCGAACTCGCCCGATTCGGTGCCGACCCCCATGAGCTTTGCCATCTCGTCGATAAATGCACCGGTACCGCCTGCGCACGAGCCGTTCATGCGCATGTCGGCAACCTCGATGTCTCCCTTATCGTTGGTGCGGAAGAAGATCATCTTGGCGTCTTGGCCGCCCAGCTCGATGGCGCAGCGCGTCTGCGGATAGAACCTGCTGATCGCGAGCGCGTTGGCGACCACCTCCTGAACGTACGAGGCGCCCAGCGCGGTCGCGATATCGCGCGCACCCGAGCCGGTCACCGCAACGCGCAGTGACTCATGGGGAAAGCGCTCGGCGAGCTCGCCGAGCATGGCGCGCACGCTCGCTGTCTGACACGCCCCGTGGCGGCGATATCCCCACCACGCCTCGGTCATATCCTCGTGCATCGCGTAAACTTTGGTCGTCGTCGACCCTACGTCCAGTCCTACTAGCAACGCCATAATGCTCCGTCTCTCGCATTTTTCCCGCTAGAGATATACCACTCTACGTAATACAACAGACTGTTGTATTTAAACTCCGTATAAAAAGCGGCTGCCGAAACGCTTCAGCAGCCGCCGAATGCACCAACAGATTGTTCTGCGCGCTAGCACGTCGGGCAACGGAGCAGCACGGGCCCTCCGGTCATGCGCACCGCTCACGCCCGCGATGTCGCCGAGAGAGCTGTCCACGCTTAGGGCTCCAACCAAGCAAGTCGCCCGCGCTCAGCAGATCCCTAAGCGAGCTACTCGCACTCAAGAGCCATAGCCTGCTCCAAGAGCTCGGCATGCTCCTCCTCGAAAACCGTCCCCACAGGGAAGGCGCGACGGAAGACGAAGTGGGAAATCGGACCGGCTACCAAAAGGTTCCACGGCAGCGCCATCACAAAATTATGCGGGATGTTTATCATCCAGATCGCGGGCACGGAATACAGGTTCGCAAGGATGCCGCCGGGCATGTGCGTCAGACCCTCGCAGGCACCGTACAGCGACATGATGATGACCATGGGAACGACCATGCAGGAGCTGACGGCGAGCGTCATGGCAAGTGGCGAGCTCTTGCCCGGCGTGACCAAGTACTTAAAGGCGAAACCCTTGGCGAGCGGGCTGGCGACGAACCAGTCGCAGCACATGGCAAAAATGTAGGCAACGGGGAAGCCGAGCCACGCAGCGGCAACGACCTCGCCGTTGATGGCCCCGTGCTGCAGGGCAACGTTGTAGATGCTCATCCAGAGCACCATGCAAAAGCACATGATAAAGGTGAACAGCAGGCTCTCCCGTTTGTTGATAGGCATAAAGGGCAGATTCCTCTCTGTGTTGTACCGCGGCGCCACGCAACAAAAACGGGCGGGCAAGATGGAGCTGTTGGAACTTCATCTCGCCCGCCCGTGGTACGCGCGTCTGCGACTACTTATGTGGTGGAACCAGCCTAGCACGAAACGCATGCGCTTCGTAAGCGTTGAGTTTATGAAGATGCAGGGCACCGATAATCCCCCGACCCCATAAGTTGCGGTGGAATACGGACTGTTTTGACCCTTTAAGCAGCAATTCAGTCCCTATTTCACCGCAACTCATTTGGTGCAAAGTAACCTGTCCCCCTTGTACCAATTAGCTGGTGTGGCGCCAGCGAGGGTCGGTGAGCGTACGCGCCACACCCAGTCCAACGGGCAGAAACGCTACGATGAGCACTGCGCGCACAAACCAGCCGAGCATATTGACCGTGTCGAAGGTGCACATGTAATACATCGAGCGATACAGATACAAGCCCGGCACCATAATGACAATCGAAGGCACCGTGAGGGCGATGCGCGGGTAGGTGAGCTTGACTTCAGCCAAGCTTGCGAGCAGCCCCGATACCAGCGCGCCGATAAACGCTGCTGCCTCGGGAGGCATTCCCGTGCTGAGGCCCAGGAAGGGAATCATCGTCGGCGCATCGACAAGGGTCAGACGCAGGGTATTGGACACGGCGCCGATCAACCCAGCTGCCGCGGCCATCTTTACCGGGCTGTTGAACATCACCGAGAAGCCGAATACGCCAACGAAGCTCATCACCACGCGCAGGAGCGTAAGGGCAAGCGGCGAAAGGCCCAGTGGGGCAAAGTCGTCCGGCGCCAGGCCAACGCACTCGGCAACCATCCAACCTACGAGGGTCGCCATCACAATAATCGATACGGCATATGAAAGGCGCTCGATACCGCTTCGCATGTCGAGCTTAGCGATGTCGAGGCCTGCCGTAATGAGTGGAAAGCCGGGAATCACAAAGAGCATGGCGCCGATATAGCCTTCTTGGTGCGACATTGCCCCCGGTATGACCTGGCCAAGGCCGAGCAATGCCAGCAGATACGAAACGCAAGCGAGCGCAACGCCGGTCGTCAGCGCGCTGAACTGACCAAGGCCTTGCTTGAGAATATGGGAGCGGGCAAAGTTGCCGACACCCGCGCCCACGAACGCGCAGGCCATCTCGATAGGGCCGCCGCCGAGCAAAAAAACGAAGGCGCCACAGGCGCAGGCCGCCGCAAGGCCCTGTTGCCAAGGCGCGTAATCAGGTTTTGAACTCTCAACGGTCTTGAGCATCTCGTGATACTCGTGCACCGTGAAGCGACGACCATAGGTCTCGATTTCCTTGAGGAAACTCTCCATCATCCAAATGCGATGGGTATTGACGCCCGTTGTGGGCAAGCTGACGACCTCATTAAAGCAGTGACCATCTTCGATGCAGGTGCACTCAAACGACAGAAGACTTAAGTCAACGTGGATGGTGACACCGAGTACGGCGGCAACACGATTCATGGTATCGCGCACGCGCCAGGCACCCGTTCCGCTTGCCAGCATAAGCATGCCGGTGCGGCAGATGATGGATGATTTATCGGTGAGCGGCGCATCGACGGCAAGCTCATCGCCTGCCGTCACGATCTGGTGCCAGTCAGTTTTCATATGGAGCGCGCCGGCACGAACGCCGTGGTGCATGGGGGCTCTCGAAAGCAGCGAGTCAAGGCGCGAAGGCTGTGGGGGCTCCGTTGATTCGTCCTCAACCTCATCAGTCTCTTCATCGACCAGATCAAAGGAATCAAGCGGCGCTGGCTCGCGACGGTCGATCAGCTCCTCGTCCTCATCATCAAAGTA
>CABVAO010000057.1 GCA_902496335.1 uncultured Collinsella sp. | reverse complement strand
ACCCTTGTGCCGCCCGGACCGGGAATCCGACGTGCTCGTCGGGGCAACGTTCCCTGCCAAAAAGGGACAGGTTTATTTTGGTCGGTTTTATCTGGGAAAACGCCACTCTTCACGGTGATCCGCATCCATTTGCCACGTTCTTCCGAGAATCAGACGAATAACGTCCAATCCACTCGTCCATATAACGCTAAAAAGGCCGCTCCCCCCTTGGGAAGCGGCCCAGACTTTACGAATACACGATGGTAAAGGGTACTTCTGTTTCGGTCTCTCCTGTTGATGTGTACCTCGTGCCCTCAAGGGTTACCGAGACCACTTGATCGACATTGATCAGTTTTGTCGGCACCGAGATGTTCTCTCCGCTATTGCGCGTCAGCGAGACATAGAAATTGTACGCGCCCGCAGCATCGTCTTCGATAATCTGCTCCGATCCATCCTTGTAGGTAACGGTCAACTTCTTCGTGACTGCGTCAATGCCCAGATCATCGATGTGTGTCTGGATTGAAAACGGGCTGATCTCGAGAGGCGAGTCATCGGAGCGGAGTTCCTTTTTATCGACGTACGCTCCAACGCTAAACTCGGGCGTCGATGCCTCGAACGGCTTCGCGTCCTCGCCTTCACCCTCAGTCCAGCAGATATTCCAGGTAACCGCATGTTGCAAATCTCGCTCGCGATCCCACGAGGCAAAGTACATCGTGCCATTAATGACCGTGTCGCTTGATGTGTCCTTATCAATGGTGCAGCGTGTGTCAGCCCATTCCTCGCCGAAGTTCATGCTGGGCGTGCCGATGCCTTGTTCTTCTTCACCATAGAGAACAAGTTCGCCAGTCTCTGCTGCCGGCTTGTAGTAGTTAACACCATTTGGATTGGATAGCGTAAACGTCACAGCACCGCAGCCGTTTTGGTCGATTGCCATCTCATGGATATCGAGCGTATAGCCGTTGCCCTCGACGGACAGATTAACCTCCTGGACTGCACCCTCCAGGCTTTGGGGCGCGATGCCATCACCAAACTCTCTGGTGTAGGTATATTTAGTCCCCGATGAGCCGCCGTTTGTCCAGGTAATGGAATCCCCGTTGCCGTGGTTTCCCCAGGCTGAGGCAAAATAGCTGGAATTGATAACGGCGTAGGCGACCCCTCCGGTCGCCAACACTCCGACAAGACACCCGATAACCGCAACATAGAGGGGCTTAGCATGACCCCTTTTGCGAAGCGGCTCGCCTTCAGCTGCATTAAGAACGCGATCGGCAAGATCGCTATCGGCTTGGATGGACTCGAAGGCCTGCTTGATTTGATTGGATTTCACGGTCGCCCTCCTCTAGGATGAATTTGAGCTTCGATCGACCGCGAGCTAAACGCGTTCGAACGGTCGCGGCTGGCACATGCAGTAACTCGGCAATCTCTGAGGTCGAAAAGCCCAGATAGTAATAGAGCACGATGGGGACGCGGAATCGCTCCGGAAGTCGCATAACGTCTGACAGGACCACCTTGGTCTCCTCCTGCGCCGTCGAAAGCGAATCGGCCAGGTTCTCAATATCCTCCACACGCCTCCATGGCTTTCGAAAGAGCGATTTGCATTCATTGATCGTGACCCGGATAAGCCAGCGACGAAGATGCTCCCAACTCTCAAATTGCGTATCGCTTTTGAGCAGCTTAAGAAAGACATCTTGGGCAACATCATCGGCATCGGCGCGATCGCGCAGATACGTCAATGCGATTCGAAACACGACATCCCGGTGATCTTCGACCGCCTGTCTAAATGTTTGTTCTTCCATAATCACCTCCCGGTGACGGTACTGATTCTTGATGAGGTCCTCACCATAGATACGCTCTGGCCGGACGAAATGTTTCAAATTCAAGCAGGAAAACCTACCAAAATAAACCTGTCCCTTATTGGCAAGGGATCAACGGAACGCAACAGGTTGAGCATACGCAAGCGAGCGGCCCCCAGAGCGTACAAGGTGGCATGAAAAAGGCAGGGCATTGACCTTTTGGTCATGCCCTGCCTTTTGAATGACAGATTGTAGCTCTGGGGGCCGCGCAGCGACGGAGGTCGCCGCCGTTCGTTAGAACGGCGGAACTAGTTACTCCTCGTCGTTGTCCTTGGCCTCTTCGGCGTCGTCGGTGTCCACGAGCTGGTTGAGCAGCTCATCGAGAGAAGCCATGTCCTCGTTGATGACACCGTTGGCGGGAGCCTTCTTGTCGTCGATCGGGGCGCCCAGGAGCTCCTCGTCGGCGTCGGCGTGATGCGTCGGAGCGGAGGTACCCAGCAGGATATCGTCCGGACCGTCGGGGCTAAAGACCATCTGCAGCAGCTGCGAGAGGTCTTCCTCGTCGGCAACGTCGTCGTTGTTCTCGAGGATGTAGAGCAGGTCGTGGGCCTCCAGGCCGTCACGGAGCTCCTCGATCGCCTTGGCACCGATGCCATCGATGCGCAGCAGATCCTCCTCGGACTTGCCAACCAGGTCGCCAACCGTCTCAATGCCGACCTCGCTGAACTTGTTGGTCCAGCGCTGCGACACGCCCAGGTCGTCGAACAGGTACAGGCGAGCCTTCTCGGCGGAGATGGTGTGGCCGTTGCGGGTGAACGAACCGTCAGCACCGCCGAACTCGTCGTAGCCGGCCCAGTCGAGCTGCTGCGGGAGCTGCTCGTCCAGGTCCTTGAGCTCAACCGGAGCCCACTCGGGCAGCGACTTGGCGTTGGGCGAAGCCGGGCCATCGATGTCCACGTAGCCGTCGGCCGTGCGATACGTCAGCTTGGCGTTGGCGTACGGCTTGAGGCCGGTACCGGCAGGAATCTTCTTACCGACGATGACGTTGGACTTAAGGTCGAGCAGGTGGTCGACCTTGCCCTCAATGGCAGCCTCGGTAAGGACGCCGGCGGTACGGATGAACGAAGCGCTCGACAGCCAGGAGTCGATGTTGGACGCAACCTTGAGCGTACCCAGGATGACGGGCTCGGCCACAGGAGCCTGACCGCCCAGACGGGCAACGCGCTCGACCTCGTCGGCGAACTCATAGCGGTCGACGTACTGACCAAGCAGGTACTTAGAGTCACCGGGGTTGGTGATCTGAACGCGACGCAGCATCTGACGTGCGAGCACCTCGATGTGCTTGTCGTTCAGGTCAACGCCCTGGCTGGTGTAGACGTCCTTGACGCTCTCAACGAAGGTGTGCATCGTCGACTCGATGTCGGTCAGCTTGCGCAGGTTGCGGAAGTTGACGAAGCCCTTGGTGATCTGATCGCCGGCGCGAACCTCGCAGCCGTCCTCGATCTCGGGCATAAAGCGCACCGAAGCGGGGACGCGACGCTCGTCGAGGACACGGGTGTGATCCTCGGAGTCGGTGAGCGTCAGCACGTACTCGGACTTCTCGGGCTTAATAGAGAGGTGACCGGAGTACGGAGCCAGCTCGGCCTCGCGACCCAGGATCTTCTCGTTGACGTTGCCGACGATATCGAACATACGGCTGACCGTAGGCAGACCCTGCGTAATATCGTCAACGCCAGCGACGCCGCCGGAGTGAATGGTACGCATCGTAAGCTGCGTACCGGGCTCGCCGATGGACTGGGCGGCAATAATGCCGACCGCGGTACCGATGGCGACCGGACGACGGGTGGAAAGATCCCAGCCGTAGCACTTCTGGCACACGCCGTACTTGGAGCGGCAGGTGAGCAGCGCGCGAAGCTTGACCTTCTTGAGGCCCGCATCGACCATCTTCTGGATGTCGGCGACCTTCTCGATGTAGCCGTCCTGCTCAAAGAGCACGGTGCCATCGGGAGCCACGACATCCTCAATGAAGCAACGGCCGACGAGGTCGGTGTTAAGGTCGGTGGTGCCGGGGATGATGAGGTTGTAGGTGACGCCCTCGTGCGTACCGCAGTCCTCCTCGCGGACGATGACGTCCTGGGCCACGTCGACCAGACGACGGGTCAGGTAACCAGAGTCCGAGGTGTGGGATGCGGTATCGACCAGGCCCTTACGGGCGCCGTAGGTCGAAATGAAGTACTCGAGCGGCAGTAGGCCCTCGCGGAAGTTCGCCTTAATGGGAAGGTCGATCGTCTCGCCGGACATGTCTGCCATCAGACCACGCATGCCGCCGAGCTGACGCAGCTGGGTCTTAGAACCACGGGCGCCGGAGTCGGCCATCATGTACAGCGGGTTCTCCTCGTCGAACATGTCGAGCATGAGCGCTGCGACCTTGTCGGTACAAGCGGTCCACTCGTTAACGACTTCGATGTGGCGCTCCGTCTCGTTGATGAAGCCCTCCTCGAAGTACTCGTTGATCTGGTCGACGTTGGCCTGGGCGCGATCGAGCAGCTCCTGCTTCTCGGCAGGGATGAGAGCGTCCCACACCGAGATGGTGAGGCCGGCGCGGGTAGCATAGTGGAAGCCGGAGTACTTGATGGCGTCGAGGATCGGGCCGACCTTGGCCTCGGGGTAACGATCGCAGCAGTCGGCAACCAGCTTGGCCACGTCGCCCTTGACCATCTTGTAGTTCATGAACTCGTAATCTTCGGGCAGGCACTGGCGGTTGAAGATGATGCGGCCGATAGAGGTCTCGAAGCGCGCGGTCTTGTTGCCGGTGACGTCGTAGTCGACAAACTCGTTCTTGCCGTTCTTAACGCGGAAGATACGGGTGCCGTCCTCGTTGATGACATTGGCGTCGGCAGCGGACACGCGGACCTGAATCTTGGCCTGCATGTCGACCTCGGAGCGGCAGTCATAGGCGTGCAGCGCGTCATCGAAGCTGGCGAACACATGGTTCTCGCCCGGCAGACCGTCGCGGACCTGGGTGAGGTAGTACACACCGATGATCATGTCCTGCGAGGGGATGTTGACCGGCTTGCCGGATGCCGGCGAGCGCAGGTTGTTCGCAGAGAGCATGAGCACGCGGGCCTCGGCCTGAGCCTGGCTGGACAGCGGCACGTGGACAGACATCTGGTCGCCGTCGAAGTCGGCGTTGAAGGGCGAGCAGACCAGCGGATGCAGGTGGATAGCCTTGCCCTCGACCAGCACCGGCTCAAAGGCCTGGATGGACAGACGGTGCAGGGTCGGTGCACGGTTGAGCAGCACGACGCGGCCGTCGATGACCTCTTCGAGGATATCCCACACAAAGGTGGCACCGCGGTCGATAGCGCGCTTGGCGCCCTTGATGTTCTCGACCTTGCCAAGCTCGACCAGGCGCTTCATGACGAAGGGCTTGAAGAGCTCCAGCGCCATGGTCTTGGGCAGACCGCACTGGTGCAGCAGCAGCTTGGGGTCGGTAACGATAACCGAACGGCCGGAGTAGTCGACACGCTTACCCAGCAGGTTCTGACGGAAACGACCCTGCTTGCCCTTGAGGGCCTCGGCGAGCGACTTGAGCGGGCGACCGCCACGGCCAGAGACCGGGCGACCACGACGGCCGTTGTCGAACAGGGCGTCCACGGACTCCTGGAGCATGCGCTTCTCGTTATTCACGATGATCGCAGGGGCGTCCAGGTCGAGCAGGCGCTTGAGTCGGTTGTTACGGTTGATCACGCGACGGTACAGGTCGTTGAGGTCGGACGCGGCGAAGCGGCCGCCGTCGAGCTGGACCATCGGGCGCAGATCGGGCGGAATGACCGGGATGACGTCCAGGATCATGTTCGCGGGGCTGTTGCCGCCCTTCAGGAAGGCGTCAACGACCTCAAGGCGCTTGACGGCCTTCTCGCGCTTCTGCTTCTGGGAATCCTCGTCGGCGATGATGGCCTTGAGCTTCTCGGCCTCGGAGGGGAGGTCGATGGCAGCGAGCAGGTCGCGGACGGCCTCGGCACCCATACCACCCTTGAAGTACATGGAGTAGTAACGGGTCATCTCGCGGAACAGCGGCTCATCGGAGATGAGGTCGCGCTCGGTGAGCTTCATGAAGGCGTTGAAGGCGTCCGTGCGGAGCTGCTTCTCGTCCTTGCACTCTTCCTCGATGTCGACGATGCCAGAGGCAATCTCCTCGGGGGTCAGCGGCTCCTCGTCGGAGAACTCGTCAAAGTTCTCGGGGTTGCCCTGCTCCTTGAGGGACTCGATCTGGCGGGCGCACTCGGCATCGATCTCTTCCAGATCGGCGGCGAGCTCCTCGCGCAGGTCGTCGGCGTCGGCCTCGCGAGCCTCGTAGTCAACCTCGGTGATGATGTAGCTGGCAAAGTACAGAACCTTCTCGAGGTCCTTGGACTTGATGTCGAGCATACGGCTCATCGGGAAGCTCGTGGGGCTCTTGAAGTACCAGATGTGGGACACGGGAGCGGCGAGCTCGATGTGGCCCATGCGGTCGCGACGCACCTTGGCCGAGGTGACCTCGACGCCGCAGCGCTCGCAGACGATGCCCTTAAAGCGGATGCCCTTGTACTTGCCGCAGGAGCACTCCCAGTCCTTGGCGGGACCGAAGATCTTCTCGCAGAACAGGCCGTCCTTCTCGGGCTTGAGGGTACGGTAATTGATGGTCTCCGGCTTCTTGACCTCACCGTGCGACCAGGAACGGATCTGGTCGGCGGAGGCAAGGGAGATCTTTACCGAGTCAAAATCAGTAGCTTCGAAATCTGCCACAGTCAACTACTCCTTATCAGTGGTCGTGGCGGCGACAGCCTCGGGCGCCTCGGTGGTCTCGGCGTCCTCGGCCTCGACGTCGGCGTCAACGCCGGCGAGCGCAGCCAGGTCGTCGAGAGCGGAGGTCTCCTCGGCGGTCACAGGGGCGGAGGCGTCCTCGTCGGCATCGTGCATGGGCTCGATGTCCAGTGCGAGGGAGCGAATCTCCTTGACGAGAACCTTGAAGGACTCGGGGATACCCGGGACAGGAACGTTCTCGCCCTTGACGATGGACTCGTAGGTCTTGACGCGGCCCACGGTATCGTCGGACTTGACGGTCAGGATCTCCTGCAGGACGTTGGAAGCACCGTAAGCGTACAGTGCCCAAACTTCCATCTCGCCGAAGCGCTGGCCGCCGAACTGGGCCTTGCCGCCCAGAGGCTGCTGGGTAACCAGGCTGTAGGGGCCGGTCGAGCGGGCGTGGATCTTGTCGTCGACCATGTGGCCGAGCTTGAGGATGTAGGACGTACCCACGGTAATGGGCTCGCGGAACTCCTCGCCGGTGCGGCCGTCGAACAGACGGGTCTTGCCGCGCTCGTCAAGCTGGGTGACGAACTCGGGGCGCATGTGATCGCCAAAGGCAGCGGTGGCCTTGTTGAGCATGTTCTTGTTGGCACGACGGATGACCTCGGCGATCTCGTCCTCCTTGGCGCCGTCGAAGACGGGCGTGGCGGTGAAGAACGGACCGGGGACGTACTTGTCGGAGTCGGCCTGCTCGGTATCCCAACCGCAGGCAGCAGCCCAGCCAAGGTGGCACTCGAGCAGCTGGCCGACGTTCATACGCGAAGGAACGCCCAGCGGGTTGAGGATAACGTCGATCGGGGTACCGTCAGCCATGTAGGGCATGTCCTCGACCGGCAGAACGTTACAGATAACACCCTTGTTGCCGTGACGGCCGGCGATCTTATCGCCCTGCTGGATCTTACGACGCTGGGCGACGTAGACGCGCACCTGCTCGTTGACGCCGGGGGCCAGGTCGTCGCCGTTCTCGCGGCTAAAGCGGACGACGTCGATGACGCGGCCGTAAGCACCGTGAGGCATCTTAAGGGAGGTGTCGCGGACGTCGTGGGCCTTGGCACCGAAGATGGCGCGCAGCAGGCGCTCCTCGGCGGTCAGAGCGCTCTCGCCCTTAGGCGTGACCTTGCCGACCAGAATGTCGCCAGGACCGACCTCGGCGCCGATGCGGATGATGCCGTCCTCGTCGAGGTTGGCAAGCATGTCCTCGGAGAGGTTCGGGATCTCGCGGGTGATTTCCTCGGGGCCGAGCTTGGTGTCGCGGGCGTCGATCTCGTGACGGGTGATATTGATGGTCGTCAGCAGGTCCTCGGCCACCAGGCGCTCGGACACGACGATACCGTCCTCGTAGTTAAAACCTTCCCACGGCATGTATGCCACGGTGAGGTTCTGGCCCAGTGCGAGCTCGCCGTGATCGGTCGAAGGACCGTCGGCCAGAGGCTCGCCCTGCTCAACGGTGTCACCGACGTGCACGAGCGGACGGTGGTTGATGCAGGTGGACTGGTTGGAGCGCTGATACTTGGCCAGATGATACTCATCCATGCCACCGGCATGCTTGACGATGATCTTGGAAGCGTCGGCAAAGATGACCTCGCCGGCGTTCTTGGCCAGGGTGACCTCGCCGGAGTCCAGAGCGGCGCGACGCTCCATGCCGGTACCGACATAGGGAGCGGCGGGGTGAACCAGCGGCACGGCCTGACGCTGCATGTTAGCGCCCATCAGCGTACGCTTGGCGTCGTCGTGCTCCAGGAACGGAATCAGCGTGGCTGCGACGGAGAGCATCTGACGCGGCGAGACGTCCATGTAGTCGACGTCCTCGACGGGCACGTCGGCGGGAGCGCCGAAGGAGCCGTCGAAGTCGCGGGTACGGGCGATCACGGTATGCGGACGGACGATCTTGCCCTCGGCATCGGTCGTGATGAACTCGTTGGTCTTGGGATCGAGCGGCGTGTTGGCCGGCGCGATGACGTGCTTCTCTTCCTCGTCGGCGGTCATCCAGTCGATCTGGTCGGTGGCAACGCCGTTCTCGACGCGACGGAACGGGGCCTCGATGAAGCCGTACTCGTTGACGCGGGCGTAGAGGGCGAGCGAGCCGATCAGGCCGATGTTGGGGCCTTCGGGGGTTTCGATCGGGCACATACGGCTGTAGTGCGAGTTGTGGACGTCGCGGACGGCCGTCGGCACGTTGGTGCGGCGG
>CABVAO010000056.1 GCA_902496335.1 uncultured Collinsella sp. | reverse complement strand
TTGCCGCCGCCGCTGCAGCCCGTCAGGGCAAAGGCGAGCGCCAGGACGCATGTCAGAAATGCGAGTACGGACTTTTTGAACGTTGTCTTCATGGTGTCCTCCTTTATCGAACGAAACCCATAGAAGCAAATGCAGGGGTGGCGGAACCCCCGCCAATTACCAGATAAAGGGGCTAGGGCCTGGGTGTTCCGCAGTTGCTGCAGAACTTGCCGCCGTTTTCGCTACCGCAGTTGGGGCAGAACCACTTGGCCGGTGCCGGGGCGGGTGCGGGACTGCCGCACTCGGAGCAGAACTTGCCGGTGTTGGTGGCGCCGCAGCTGCAGGTCCATGCGCCGGCCGCAGGTGCGGCAGCGGGTGCCGGTGCGGGGGCGGGAGCCGGAGCCGGCTGCGGGGCAGCCTGCTGCTGTGCCTGACCGGCGGCGAACAGCTGGCTGGCGTTCATGCCGCCCATGCCGCCCGCCATGCCCATGCCCATAAAGCCGGCCATCGCGCCGTTGGGGTTGGCGGCTGCCGCGCGCATTGCGTCGCTCTGGGCGCTGGCAATGTTGGCTGCCGCCATGGTGGGATCGCGCATGACCGCGGCTTTCTGCAGGTCCTTGATCATCTGCTCGTCTTCTTGCGAGGCGGCGATGGAGTTAACGCCAAAGCTCACGATCTCGACGCCGCGCAGGTCACGCCAGTCGGCAGAGAGGACCTCGTTGAGCGCGCGGGCGAGCTCGGTGGTGTGGCCGGGGATGGCACTGTAGCGGATGCCCATCTCCGAGATCTTGGCAAAGGCGGGCTGCAGGGCGGTGAGCAGCTCGGACTTAAGCTGGCTGTCGATCTTGTCGCGCGTGTAGCTATCGGTCACGTTGCCGCATACGTTGGTGTAGAACAGCAGCGGGTTGGTGATGCGGTACGAATACTCGCCGTTGCAGCGCACGGAGATGTCGACGTCCAGGCCAATGTTGTTATCGACCACGCGGAAGGGCACAGGCGAGGCGGTGCCGTACTTGTTGCCGATGATCTCCTTGGTGTTGATGAAGTAGACGCGCTGGTCTTTGCCCGCGTCGCCGCCAAAGGTAAAGCGGCTGCCGATATTGGCGAAAGTCTCCTTGATGGAATCGCCCAGGTTGCCGCTAAAGACGCTCGGCTCGCTGCCGGTATCGAAGACGAACTCACCGGGCTCCAGCGCGACTTCGATGATCTTGCCGTTTTGCACCACGAGCATGCCCTGGCCGTCGTTGACGGCGATGACCGAGCCGTTGGAGATGACGTTGTCCTCGCCGCGCGTGTTGGAGCTGCGGCCACCGGTACGTTTGCTGCCCTTGCAGGCCAAGACGTCGGCAGGCATCGATTCGCAGTAGATAAATTCCTTCCACTGGTCGGCCATGACGCCGCCGGCAGCTCCCAATCCAGCTTTCAAGAGTCCCATGGTGATCTTCCTTTCTCGTCAAAGGCCGGGTGGTATTGGTTGGTTTGCTTAGTCGTCCTTGTCGTCTTTCATGACAACGGTGGTCTCGGTGTGGCTGAAGGTGTCGTGCTTCTCGGTCAGGTCGAGCTCGCCACAATACTCATCGGCATGGGTTGCTTCGTTGGCCGTCTTGAGCTGGCCTACCAGTAGCACGTCTCCGATAATCACGATGATCAGCGGCGCGATGACGTTGATGAGGATGCCCTCGATATCAAAGGTGAGGTAATCCGGATCGAAGGCGTATTCCCCCATAAAGAGAATCTGGGAGAGGATAAATCCGATCACGAAGAACAGCACCGAGGCGATGGCGAGCTTGGGCTTGGAGCAGGGGAGCTCGCCGACCAAGCGGCCGGTCTGGCCGTTCATGGCAAACAGGTAGCTCTTGCCGTTCCACGAGGTGGAGAGCATCCAGACGGGGAACAGGGCGTAGTCGCTGTCTTCCCAGGTGTAGTCGAGCTGCTTGCTTTCGACCGTGGCATCGTCGTATTCGTCGACGACGGTCTCGCGCAGGGCCGAGATTGTGCTTTCTTCCATACGGCGTTCGGCGCGCGCCTTGCAGGTCTCGCAGTCCTCGTCGTAACGGTTGGCGATGTAGCCGGGCATATATGCGACCGAGAACGGGCGCAGCGCGTCGTAGTCAAACGGCTCGATGGCATCCATGTGGCCGTCGGGCATCTTGGACGATCCGTCGACGGGCACGCGCTCAAACGAGATATTTCCCTTGCGGTAGGCATCGTAGTGGTCGGTGGTCGTGACGGTGCGGTCGGATTCTTCGGTTACGGTCTCGTTGGTCGCATCAAAGTACACTTCGCCGTCCACGCGGGCGCCGTAGAGCCAAAACGGCACGTAGACACCTTGGACCTCGTCGATGTGGTTGCCGGTGACAAAGCTCTTGGGCAGCAGGATTTTGCCCTTGTAGTGGTCTTTGAGCGCGGCCATGACATCGTCGCGCCCGAGCTTAAACGGAATCACCAGGTCGGGTGAGAAATCGCCCGAGAGCTGGCCGGGTGCCACGGCGGAGTTGCCGCAGTATGGGCAGGTGGTAACGGCGACGGTGCCGTCCGAGACCAGCTCGGCGCCGCACGACGAGCAGATGTAGCCGGCGTTTTGAGCCAGCTCCTGCACGGCATCGTCGGCAGCAGGTTTGGGAGCCGCGGCTGCGGCATCGGCTTTGGCATCTGCCTTGTCCTGGCGCTCGCGATAGAGGGCCTCGACTTCTTCGACTTCAAAACGCGAATCGCAGTAGTCGCAGACGAGCTTTTGCTCGGCACTGGCAAAGTGAAGGGGGCCGCCACACGCGGGGCACTGATAGTTGACGCTCTCGAAGGCCATGATCGGTCCTTTCGCTGCCGGAGGCTATGCGCCGATGGCGCCGCCGCAGTATTCGCAGCGCCCGCTGGCATCGGGAATGGTGGTGGCTCCGCAGAAGGGGCAGGTGACCGCGGTCTTGGGGGCCTTAGCGGCCACGACGCTGTCGCGCGTTTCCTGACGCAGCTGCACCAGCGCGTCGCGGACCTCGGTTGCCTGGCGCTTGGCCTCGCGGTATTCGATGGAACCGCGCTGCTCGATGGTGGAGTCGTTCACGCGCAGGTTGATCTCGGTAAAGTACGGCGTGTTGACGTGAATGGTCAGGTTAAAGTCGTAATCCAGGTCGTAACGCGGCGGGTCGTAGCTCTTGCGCTCGCCATCTTTTGTCTCGCGATAGATCTCGGTGCGATGCTCGTCGATATCCATGTCGCAGCCAAGTACCTGCGAGAACTCGATGATGTCGGGATTGGCGTCACGCCAGCGGCTCTGCGAAGTGATGATCAGCAGGCCCGCGTCTTCGTCGAGCATGATATTGGTGCGCCCGGCAGAAAGCGTGCGCGTGGGGTTGAACGACGCCAGGCGCTCGGCATTGGCCTCGCGGTAGGCGAGTTGCTCGCGGATATCGTCCGCGGTGCTGGAACGATAGCCGCCAAAGAAGGGGGAGAGCTTGCCGACGCACTCTTTGCACAGGTAGCCTTCGTTGATCTTGGTCTTCCCCAAAAGCCCCAGCTCGGTACCGCAAATCGCGCACTCTTTCTTCTCGAACATCTTGTCAAAGAAGCCCATGGCTGCCTCCCATCAACAGGTAGCGTGTGTCACTTTTGATGATGGGGGAGTGCGCGATCTTTCACGATACCCAGACGGCTCAACGAGTCTCCACAACTGGGACACATGGCCCATTTTTTGATTGGACGCGGGGGACACTCTTCGGCCACTCATTGGGGACGTACTTAAATGAGTGGTAGTTGGAGACACTCCTGGCCGAGCTAGAGATCGCGCGTGTCCCTTCTGGTCCATGCGGCTCAAAATCGCGGCGTGATGTGGACGGCTGGGGTCGAATTGGCAGCATTTCGAGCCTGGCTTCGATATTGAGATTGGTTCTTTATTAAAATAGAATTCCAGACAATTGAGCGGCTGGGGGTTAACCATGAGGGGCATGGGAGACACAACCGCATATTTGCGTCGGGGCATTCGGGAGATTATATGCCTGGCGCTGTTCTTCTTCACGTTTTTGGCGTGCGAGTATCTTTTTGATGTGCGCATGGCCGAGTTCGTGTCTCCGGACGAGGTTGTTATTTATGAGAGCCTTGTCATCGGCGCGAGCGTGATTGGCTTCTTTGTGCGTCCCATTCTGTACTATCGCCGTCCCCATGCTATCGACGCAACGAGTGACGTCACGGGCGTTTTGCTGGTGGCGGCATTGCTGCTGTTGATTATGGCGGTTCAGGTTGAGGTGGTAATTGCCGGCGGTTTGGTGGCGTGCTGCGCGCTGGGCTACTGCGGATCGACTGCTCATGCAAATTTTGCGAGGCGCTTTGCGCGAACGCCCTGCTTGGCGCGCGCCGCCGCACTTTCTTACGCCATGGGCGTTCTGGTGCAGGTTCTCAACCACATGGTGATGCCTGTCGGCATTCCTCAGCAGGCTGTTCTGGTCGTCTGTGCGATCGCGCAGGTGGCGTTGCTCCACGGTGCCCGACGCGCCAAGCTGCGCGACGAGTCCGATCCCAGCTTTGAACCCAGTGCTGCCGGGCTTTCGGTAGATGCTCTGGAATATGGCGCCAAGTGGCATGACGATCCCGAGGCAAAGGCGGCATTCCGTCGCGCCGTAGTTCGCCTGACCGTGGCGACGGCGTATCTTTCCAGCGTATTCGCCGCTCTCAACGCGGGCTTCACGACCCTGCATGCTGTCGGAACCGTCGATTTGGGCGATTGGCCGCGCCTGCTGCTTGTCGTGAGCTCGTTGGTCGCTGGCGCACTATTTGACCTGCACGGCCGCTCGTATATGAATATCGGCATGACATGTGCCGCCATACTGTCCACGCTTTCGTTCTTTGTGCTCATCGTCGATGGCAATGGCGGCAACGAGCTTGCTGCCACGATCATCTTTTATCTGGGCTCGGGCTTTTTCGTGGTGTTCTTTACCACAAAATATGCCGCCGTCTCGCTCTATGCGCGCTGGTCATATTTTTGGCCGTGCATGGGTCGCGTCGTCAACAACGTGTGCTCGATGTTCGTGACGGAGCCGGCAGTGGCGATTATCTCGAGTCAAAATGTGCTGGCTGCGGTCGGTGCGGCGCTCGTGATGTTTGTGGGCATTGCGATTACGCTGCTGGGGCAGTTGGGGCAACGAGCCGATGATGCCGCGATGCGGGACGGACTGCCGCTTGCCACCGACGATCTTGGTGGGGATCTTGCGCCCACATGCTCCGACCCCGAGCCCGTGGAGGCAGCGGAGCTCACGTCCGATGAACGCCTCGATGCCTTCGTCGCCACCTTTGGGCTTACAGAGCGCGAGCGCGATATTCTTGAGGTCTTGGTCGTTTCGGACCAGAGCGTTCAGGACATCGCCACAACGCTCTTTCTTTCGCGCTCCACGCTCTACCGCCACATTTCCTCGATCAACAAAAAGGCCGGTACCGCCTCGCGTGTAGCCCTTATCAACTTCTTCTGGTCCTGGACGCCCAAGGACTAGCTAATCCTCCAATAAGTTGCGGTGGAATAGTCCCTAAATTAAAGTCACGGGGCTTTAAACAGGAACTATTTCACCGCAACTGCTGGGGGGATAGACTGCGGCGGCGGCAGAGGCAACGGCAGCGGCGTTGGCAGCTGTGGTAGTGGCAACGGCAGCTGGCAGGGTGTTTTCCGTCTACTTGCTACAGCAGCTCGCCGTGGCGGGCAATGTAGCGGCGCTTCGCCAGCTGGGTGAGCGCGATATAGGCGGTAACGATGCCAATGAGCAGCCCAAAAAAGCTCGTGGGCAGCGGCATGAGGCCGAGCGCATCGGCGATGGGGCTTGCCGGCAGCCAGGTGACGAGCGCCAGGCCCAGCACGGTAAGAACGCACAATGCGGGCGCGGCGTGGTCGCGCGGGCTCGGCAGATGCGGGGAGCGCAACATGTGGACCACGAGTGTCTGCGACCACATGGACTCGACAAACCAGCCGCTCTGGAAGAGCGCAGCAAAGGTCGCCATACCCGCGACGTCGCCCGCGGCGGCAAGCTCGGACCAGCTTGCGTCCACGGCGGCGGGGCACACGACAAAGAAGAGCGCGGCGAAGGTCACGATGTCAAACAGCGAGCTCACGGGGCCCAGCTCGAGCATAAAGCCCTTGATGGATGCGGCGTCCCAGGCACGCGGGCGGGCAGTCCAGGCGTCATCGACGGTGTCCCACGGCAGTGCGATGCACACGATCTCGTAGACCAGCGACAGCAGTACCAGCTGCAGGGCGCTCATGGGCAAAAACGGCAAGAACAGGCTCGCGACGGTCACGGACAGCACATTGCCAAAGTTGGAGCTCACCGTGGTCTTGAGGTACTTGAGCAGGTTGCCGTAAGTGCGGCGGCCTTCGATGATGCCGCGCTCGAGCACGCCCAGGTCCTTCTGAAGCAAGATGATATCGGCGGATTCCTTGGCAATATCGACGGCCGAATCGACCGAGATGCCGCAATCGCTCGCACGCATGGCGGCGGCGTCGTTGATGCCGTCGCCCATAAAGCCCACGGTGTGGCCGAGCATCTCGCGCATGACACGTACCAGGCGCGCCTTCTGCAGCGGCGAGAGCTTGGTGAAGAGGTGGGTTTTCTCGGCGCGCTCGGCAAGTTCGGCGTCATCGAGCGCATCGATCTCGGAGCCGAGCAAGACGTTGCTCGCATCGATACCAATCTGCTCGCAGACGGTGGCGGCGACGCGGTCGTTGTCGCCGGTTAGGACCTTGACCGCCACGCCCTTGGCCTCGAGGGTGGCGACGGCGCCCGCGGCACTTGCTTTGGGCGGATCGAGGAAGGCCAAAAAGCCCATCAGCACCATGTCGCACTCGTCGGCGATGCCAAACTCGCCCACGCAGCGCGGATTGGTCTTCTGCGCCACGGCAATTACGCGTAGGCCCTCGGCGTTAAGTCCGGCGATCTGCTTGCGAATCTGGGCGAGCTTCTCGTCGGTGAGCGGCTGAGCGATGCCATCGATCTCGACAAAGGAGCAGATCTCGAGCATTTCCTCGGCGGCGCCCTTGGTAACCATCTGGGTTTTGCCTTGGGCGTCGGCGACAACTACGCTCAGGCGACGGCGCGAGAAATCGAAGGGAACCTCGTCGACCTTGGTGTAGCGGTCGCGCAGGCTCTGGCCCAGCATGGAATCGGGTGCGACGGTCGAGGGTGTCACATCGGCACGGTCGATTACGGCCAGGTCGATAAGATTTTTGAGGCCGGTCTGGAAGAAGCTGTTCAAAAACGCATGGCGCAGCACGCGCGCGTCCTCGTTGCCATCGGTGTTGAGGTAGCGCTCGAGCACGATGCGGTCTTCGGTGAGGGTGCCGGTCTTGTCGCAGCACAGGACGTCCATCGCTCCGAGGTTTTGAATCGCCGGCAGCTCCTTGACGATAACCTGGCGACGGGCGAGGTCCTTGGCGCCCTGCGACAGGCTCGTGGTCACGATGACGGGAAGCATCTGCGGCGTGATGCCCACGGCCACGCTCGTGGCGAACAGCAGCGCGTCGATGACGTTGCCCTTGGTGGCGGCGTTGATGGCAAAGACGGCCGGCGCCATAACGAGCATCAGGCGCACCAGCAGCATGGAGACGCTCGAGACGCCGCGGTCAAACGCGCTTTTTTCGCCGCGCCCGTTGAGCATCTTGGCGATGCCGCCCAGGTAGGTGTCCGAGCCGTTGGCAACGACAAGCGCCATGGCGGCGCCGTTTTGCACGGAGGTGCCGGTAAAGACGATGTTCTTGCAGGCAGAGAGTGGCAGTGCGGAGCCGTCGGCGCCCTCGACGACGGTGACGGCGGTGGTCTTCTCGACGGCCTCGCTCTCGCCGGTGAGTGCGGACTCGATCACAAACAGGTCGCGCGCGGTGATGATGCGGGCGTCTGCCGGCACCATATCGCCGGCAGAGAGGCGGATTACATCGCCGGGGACGAGCTCGTCGAAGGGGATCTCGATGCGCCCGCCGTCGCGCAGGGCGGTGCAAGTGTTGGAGACCAGGTCCTTGAGGGCCTCTGCCGCATTGCCGCTGCGGGCTTCCTGGATAAACTTCATGCCGCCCGATACCAGCAGCATGGTGCCGATGACGATGACCGTGGAGGGGTCGCGCTGCGGTTCGGGCACGGCGAGCACGTCGATGTAGAGCGAGACCAGTGCGAGCGCGGCGAGGATGCCGGCGAAGGGATCGATGAACGCGTCGGCGATGCGGCGGGCGAGCGTTTTGGTCGTTGCCTCGATGGTGTTGGGGCCGACGGCGTTCAGGCGCTCAGTTGCCTGCTCGACGGTGAGGCCGTTTGCCGTGGCGTCAAGCAGTACGAGGGCGTCCTCGGCACTATGGGTGGCGGCGAATATGGTGTTCTTGGACAGGCCGGTATGAGCGGCAGGGCGCGCCGTGCGGCGGCGCTTGGAGATGGCTTCGAGTACCGTGACGGTTTTGAGCATCAGCATAGGGTCCTCCTTGTTGAGGGGAGTTAGCGTACGTGTCGTATTTGCTTCAAAAAACCTAGATGTCGCTCACGTCAAGCTCTTGAGCCCACAAAGGGTGCAGCGCGCCTTTGCGGTGGTTTTGGCGATCTGCCGGTGGCGTTTATGCGTGTGCGGAGTCCTCGCGGCGTGCCGAGGGTGACATGCAGGTTTTTCGACTAGGACTGCCTTCCATGGCACACCTCCTAAAGGCTGAGCGCAGCGCGCTTTGGGTATCTCGTACCCCTTTTTAATCCGCCCGTATTCTTGATGAGGGGGTTTGACATGTCAACCCCATTGTTCGGAAAACCATTCCCCCTGACAAAGCCTTTACAGAATGCCGTGGTCCCAAAGCGCGCCCGCATCTACGCTTCGCCTGCGCTAAACTGGAAGGCACGCACGCGATTACGAGAGGAGCCCGCATGGAGGCTTACAAGCAAGAGTTCATCAAGTT
>CABVAO010000055.1 GCA_902496335.1 uncultured Collinsella sp. | reverse complement strand
AAAGATCAAGTCGTCCTCGCAGACGCTCAAGCAGGAATACCTCGATACATACGAGCGAGGTGAATGACATGAAACTATTTGAACAGCTGAAGTCCAATGCGTCGCGCATGGCTGTCTACGCCATCCTCGTGGCAACGGCTTTATGCGGAATCGCGGCACCCGTCTATGCGCTCAACGGGGAGAAAGGCGATGTCGAACCCGCGTACATGGCTTCGACGGTTAAGGACCGGTACAAAGCCTTCTCTGGAAAATTGTTTTACATAGCAGAGTACGACACGACCTACCGTCAGCTTCGCTACAACAAGGGCTATGACTATCTAGGCGCAGAGGTAATCGGCTATACGTCGGGTTGGTACGGCCCAAACTATGGACACATAACCCAGTTCAAGTGTAACTACCGTGTGTACAACTAAAGCAGCCGGCCGGGACGAGGGGTGACGCAAAAGCGTCGCCCCTCGTTTTTAACCATGTCAACTGGACCTAGTTCAGTTTGGTTGATTTCCGATCTCAGCCGAACACATTGAGCGGAAAGGCCGTTCCCGCAGTCAGTCGAACGTCCCCGGGGCCCTTCTCAGGCCCCGGGGACGGCATTTTCGCAGTTGAAGGAACGGTGGAGATGTGTTTCGATGGGTCAGATTCGTGTCGTTCCGAAAAGACCGTGAACCTTTTGTGGGACACGCGGCGCCGTGGTACCATAGCCGAGTTTGTTGTCTTGGTCGGAAACCAAGACGCCTTATGCGCTGATCGGTAACCAGCGCCTGACCAATAAGGAGTCCTACCATGAAGCAGGGTATCCATCCCCAGTATGTCGAGTGCACGGTGACGTGCTCCTGCGGCAACACCTTCAAGACGCACGCTACCGTGTCCGAGATGAAGGTCGAGCTTTGCAACGAGTGCCACCCGTTCTACACCGGCCAGCAGAAGTTCGTCGACACCGGTGGACGCGTCCAGCGCTTCGCCGACAAGTTCGGTGGCGCCGCTGCCGCCCAGCTCAAGAAGGCCGAGGAGGCCAAGGCTGCCAAGGCCGCCAAGGCTGCTGAGGCCGAGGCCGCTCGCAAGGCCGCCGCTGAGGCTAAGGCTGCCGAGAAGGCTAAGCGTGCTGCTAAGTTTGCCGAGGAGGCTGCCAAGCAGGCCGCCGAGGCTCCCGCAGAGGCTCCCGTCGAGGAGGCCGCTGTCGAGGCCGAGACCACCGAGGCTGCTGAGTAAATAGCTCGCCGCGGAATCACTCGCATTCATGGCATAAGGGCCGTGCATCCGTTTGGGTGCGCGGCCCTTTTCTTTTTATTGGTGAAAACCAACCTGCCCCCATTGCACCAAATGGCAGAGAGGCAGCGTTTGCCCAGATAAAACCTGCCAAAATTAACCTGTCCCATTGTGGCAGGTTGGTCGTAGTTATTACGTGGCGGTCGAGCTCGACCGTATAGGCCGCGCCTTGTTTGGCTAAAGTACAATCATCTGTGTTTAACTCGCCCGCAGCTGCACGGCGTGGGCGATGGCCAAAAAGGAAAACCACATGGGATTCATGTCAAAGCTGCTGTCCTTTGGATCCGATAAGGACCTTAAGCGCTACTACAAGATCGTCGACCAGATCAACGGTCTTGAGCCCCAGTTTGAGAAGATGACCGAGGAGGAGCTTCGCGGCCAGACCGATAAGTTCCGCGAGCGTTACGCCAACGGCGAGTCGCTCGACGACATGCTCCCCGAGGCCTTTGCCACCGTGCGTGAGGCTTCCAAGCGCACCATGGGTATGCGCCACTTTGACGTGCAGCTCATTGGCGCCATGGCACTGCACGAGGGCCACATCGCCGAGATGAAGACCGGCGAAGGTAAGACCCTCGTCTCCACGTTGGCCGGCTATCTCAACGCTATTGCCGGCAAGGGCGTGCACGTCGTTACTGTCAATGATTACCTTGCCAAGCGTGACTCCGAGTGGATGGGCCGCATCTATAAGTACCTGGGCATGACCGTCGGTCTGCTCCAGAACAACATGCCGCTCGAGCTCAAGCGCCCGGCCTACCAGGCCGACGTCACCTACGGCACCAACTCCGAGTTCGGCTTTGATTACCTGCGCGACAACATGGTTACCCGTCCCGAGCAGCGCGTGCAGCGCGGCCACAACTACGCCATCGTCGACGAGGTTGACTCCATCCTGATCGATGAGGCCAGGACGCCGCTGATCATCTCGGGCGCTGGCACTAAGTCCGCCAGCACCTACAAGGACTTCGCGCGTGCCGTGCGTGGCCTTGAGCGCGGCGAGGACGTGTCGCACGACATGCTCACCGCCACCGAGGATGTTGAACCCACGGGCGACTATGTCATGGACGAGGCCAAGCACACCATCGCCGCCACCGAGCGCGGTCTTAAGAAGATCGAGCGCCGCCTGGGCATCGAGGACATCTACGCCGACCTTTCGGGCCAGCTGGTCAACCACCTGCAGCAGGCGCTGAAGGCCCAGTACATGTTCCACCGCGATAAGCAGTACGTGGTCACCAACGGCGAGGTCAAGATCGTCGACGAGTTCACCGGCCGCATTATGGAAGGCCGCCGTTACTCCGAGGGCCTGCACCAGGCCATTGAGGCCAAAGAGGGCGTGCTCGTACGCGAGGAGAACCAGACCCTGGCCACCATCACCCTGCAGAACTACTTCCGTCTGTATGACAAGCTCTCCGGTATGACCGGCACGGCACTTACCGAGGATGCCGAGTTCCGCGAGATCTACAAGCTGCCCGTCGAGGTCATCCCCTCCAACAAGCCCGTGCAGCGTGTTGACCACGAGGACCTGGTCTACCGCACCATTCAGGCCAAGTACAACGCCGTTGCCGACGACGTTGAGCGTCGTCACGCCAAGGGCCAACCGGTCCTGGTGGGCACCGTCTCCATCGAGAGCTCCGAGAAGCTGTCCGCCGCCCTTACCAAGCGCGGCATCGCACACGAGGTCCTCAACGCCAAGCATCACGAGCGCGAGGCCCACATCGTTGCCCAGGCCGGACGCTACGGCGCCGTGACCATCGCTACTAACATGGCCGGTCGTGGTACCGACATCCTGCTGGGCGGCAACCCCGACGAGCTGGTGCGCGAGCGCCTTGAGTACGAGGGCCTGACCATGGAGGACGTGACGCCCGAGCAGCTCGAGCAGTTTAACGCCGAGGCCAAGGAGACCTGCAAGGCCGAGCGCGAGCGCGTGCTTGCCGCCGGCGGCCTGACCGTTATCGGCACCGAGCGCCATGAGTCCCGCCGTATCGACAACCAGCTGCGCGGCCGCTCCGGTCGTCAGGGCGATCCGGGCGAGACCCAGTTCTACCTGTCGCTCGAGGACGACCTCATGCGCCTGTTCGGCGGCGACAAGATGGACCGCGTCTCCAAGATGATGGTCACGGCCGACATGGGTGACGACATGCCCATCCAGCACAAGATCATCTCCAAGGCCGTCGAGAGCGCCCAGCACAAGGTCGAGAGCATCAACTTCTCCATGCGTAAGAGCGTCCTTGAGTACGACGACGTCATGAACAAGCAGCGCCAGGTCATCTACGCCGAGCGCAATAAGATTCTGGACGGCAAGGACCTGACCGACCACATCACCGAGGTCATGCACGATACCGTCTACCGTTGCGTGCAGGAGTTCTGCACCAAGGACAGTCACGATGGTGAGCGCGACCTGGAGGGCCTGCGCAAGTGGGTTGTGGAGCTCACCGGCCACATCGATACGCCGAAGTTCCCCGACGAGGATTATGAGGCCCTGGCCGCCGATGTCCTGGCTTACGTAGAGAAGTGCTACAACATGAAGGCCGAGCGCTTGGGCGAGGACCTGATGCGCGAGCTCAACACCCAGGTCATGCTGCGCGTCATCGATACCCGCTGGATGAACTACCTGCAGGAGATGGACTACCTCAAGACCGGCATCGGCCTGCGCGGCTTTGGCCAGCGCGACCCGCTGGTTGAGTACAAGACCGAGGCCTACGGCGCGTTCCAGATACTCGTCGATACCATGTATGAGGATTACCTGCGCACGGTTCTGCGCATCGAGATCAAGGCTGCCCCGCGTGCCGTGGAGCACAAGGAGGAGCCCGCGCTCGAGGGTGCGCGCTTCTCCGGTCCTGCCGAGGTCGATGGTGACAACGGCGGCTCGGTGCTGCGCAAGCAGGCGCAGGTGCAGGCCCGCACGGCTGTCCAGGGTGGTCCGGCTGCCGTCAACAACGGTGGCAAGGTGACCACCTATCGCAAGTCCGAGAGCGACGATCCGTACGTCAACGTGGGCCGCAACGACCCGTGCCCCTGCGGTAGCGGCAAGAAGTTTAAGTACTGCCACGGCAGGAATCGTTAATGGCTGAGGCTTTAGAGGTAACGCCCGCCGAGCTGGACGCGTTTGCGGACCGGCTCGGTGAGGTCGAGTCATATCTCCACCTGGACGAGAAGCGTACTCGCGTGTCCGAGCTCGAGGCCAAAAGTGTTGCCCCTGGCTTTTGGGATGACGCCGACGCCGCCCGTGTCACCATGGAGGAGATTGCGCGCACCAAGGAAGATATCGCTGCCGTGGACACCGCGCGCGGCGAGCTTTCCGATGCCCGCGCCGCGCTGGAGCTTGCCGAGGAGATGGGGGATGACCCCGACGCCGCCGCCCTTCGCGAGGAGGCTGCAGCCACGGCTGAGCGCCTGGCCCGTGCCATCGATGAGCTTGAGCTTTCGAGCTGGTTTACCGGTGAGTTCGATCACGGCGATGCCATTGTGACCATCAAGCCCGGACAGGGTGGTCTGGAGGCGCAGGACTGGACCTTCATGCTCTTTAAGATGTACATGAAGTACTGCCAGCGTCGCGGCTGGAAGGTCACCATCAACGACTGTCCCGCGGCCGAGGTCATCGGCATCGACCGCGCGACCTTTACCGTCGAGGGCAAGGACGCATTTGGCATGCTGCGCGCCGAGGCCGGCGTCCACCGCTTGGTTCGCATTAGCCCCACCGACGACAAGAAGCGCCGCCAGACCACGTTTGCCGGCGTCGAGGTCATCCCCGTGCTACCCGATGATATCGACATCGAGATCAGTCCCGACGACATCCGCGTGGACGTGTACCACGCGAGCGGCCCGGGCGGTCAGGGCGTCAACACCACCGACTCCGCCGTGCGCGTGACGCATTTCCCCAGCGGCATTGTGGTTACCTGCCAAAACGAGCGCAGCCAGATCCAGAACAAGGCCGCGTGCATGCAGATCCTCAAGGCTCGCCTGTACGAGATTGAGCTCGAGAAGCGTGCCGAGGCGCTCGATGAGATTCGCGGACCCAAGACCACGATTGGTTTTGGCAACCAGATCCGCAGCTACGTGCTCTACCCGTACCAGATGGTCAAGGACCTACGCACGGGCGTGGAGACCAGCAACGTCGAGGCAGTTCTTGACGATGGCGACCTGGACCCGTTTGTTATTGGCTACCATCGCTGGGCTACCGGCAACGCCGATGCAGAAGGCTCGGAGGTCTAAAACATCGGGTGGCTTCAAGCCGATGCCAAGCCCAACGGTTGGACGGGTTTGTATCCAGAATAAACCCTGCGCAGGGGTGGTTTTTGTCCGGCGAATCGGTAGAATCGAATACAAGAAGAAGTTCAAAGCGCATCCGATGGGGTGCGCTTTTTTGAGGGAGGCAGCATGGCATATCGTCTGGACATCAAGCGCATTCTTTCGATGAACTTCTTTCACGACCTGCCCCAGATTATGTTGGGGTGCGCTCTGGCCGCTATTGCGACCGACCTGTTTTTGATTCCCAACGGCCTTGCTGCCGGTGGCGTTACGGGCCTTGCCACCATTATCCAGGCGGTCGGCGCGACGCGAGGCGTGTCGCTTCCCGTCGGTATCCAGACCATCGTGATGAATGCCTTGCTGCTGCTGGTCGTTATGCGCGAGGGCGGCATGTTCTACGTGGTGCAGACCGCGACGGGCTTTGTGCTGCTGGGCTTCTTTACCGATCTGTTCGCCCCGTTTGTAGCACCTCTGGCGGATGCGGACCTGATGCTTCCCGCTATGTGGGGCGGCATTATTACGGGCATCGGTTACGGCATGGTGTTGCGCGCCGGCGCCAACACCGGCGGCTCGGACACGATTGGCCAAATCATCTCGCGTAATACCTCACTGCCCGTGGGCTCGACCGTCATGGCGATCGATGTTGCCGTATGCGCGCTGTCGGCTCCGGTCTTTTCAATCGAAAACGCACTATATGCAGGCCTTTCGATGGTCATTAGCGGCTACGTGATCGATGCCGTGGTCGATGGCGGCAACAAACGCCGTATGGTACTCATCATCTCGGACAAGTTCCCTGATATCGCTGCCGATATCATGTATGGTCTAGGTCGTGGTTGTACCAAGTTTAAGGCGACTGGCATGTATTCGGGTGCCGAGAAGCCGGTGATTATGGTCATCGTGAGCCGCCGAGAGCTCAATACCCTCAAGACGATCGTGCGTGAGCGCGATCCTCACGCCATTGTGACGGTCGCTGACGTTACGGAAGCCTTCGGCGAGGGATTCAAGGACATTAGCGCGTAGGGTCGACCGCGTTCCATCCAAAAGACGTTCACATTGATAAACCGTTTCATCAGCGATTCTGCCTGCTAAATTGTTCAAATAATGATAAATACTCTGGTAAAGCTTCCGGTTTCCAGCATAATGAATGACGTACGTGCATCGCGGCTGGGTTGGGACGACCTTCTGTGCCGTGCGCATCTTGTCTAAAGAGGATGAAAGGAAGGCACAATGAGCGACGAAGAGCTCAAAAAGGTTGCCAACGAGGTAAGGAAGGGCATCGTCACCGGCGTGCACGCTGCCAAGTCCGGCCATCCGGGCGGTTCGCTCGGCGCTGCCGACATCATGACCTATCTGTACTTTGAGGAAATGAACGTCGACCCGGCCGACCCCCGCAAGGCCGACCGCGATCGCTTCGTGCTTTCCAAGGGTCACTGCGCGCCTGGTCTGTACGCCGTGCTCGCCGAGCGCGGATTCTTCCCCAAAGAGGATCTCGAGACGCTGCGCCATATCGGCAGCCACCTGCAAGGTCACCCCAACATGAACGACACCCCGGGCGTCGACATGTCCACCGGCTCGCTCGGCCAGGGCATCTCCGCCGCCGTGGGCATGGCCGTTGCTGCCAAGCACTGGGGCGATACTTACCGCACCTACGCCCTGCTGGGCGATGGCGAGAGCGAGGAGGGCCAGGTCTGGGAGGCCGCCATGTTTGCCGGCAACCAGCAGCTCGATAACCTCTGCGTGATCGTCGACCACAACGGCCTGCAGATCGACGGCCCCGTCGAGGAGGTCAACGACCCCATGCCGCTCGCCGACAAGTTCCGCGCGTTCAAGTTCCACGTGGTGGAGCTCGCCGACGGCAACGACTTCGACCAGATCCGCGCCGCCTTTGCCGAGGCTCGCGCCACCAAGGGGCAGCCGACCGCCATTATCGCCGAGACCCTGAAGGGCAAGGGCGTGTCCTTTATGGAGAACCAGGTTGGTTGGCACGGCAAGGCCCCCAACGATGAACAGTTTGAGCAGGCCATGGCAGAGCTCACGGCCGCCGGAGAGGAGCTCTAGGATGGCAGACGTCAAAAAAATCGCCACGCGCGTAAGCTACGGCGAGGCCCTCGTCGAGCTCGCCAACGAGCACGATGACTTTGTGGTCCTCGACGCCGACCTGGCCGCCGCCACGCAGACCGGCAAGTTCAAGGCCGCCTGCCCCGACCGCTTCTTCGACGTGGGTATCGCCGAGAGCAACCTGATGGGCGTCGCCGCCGGTATCGCGACCACCGGCCGCGTTGCCTTCGCGAGCACCTTTGCCATGTTCGCAGCCGGCCGCGCTTTTGAGCAGGTCCGTAACTCCATCGGCTACCCGCATCTCAACGTTAAGATTGGCGCCACGCACGCCGGTATCTCGGTGGGCGAGGACGGCGCCACACACCAGTGCTGCGAGGATATCGCCCTGATGCGCGTCATCCCTGGCATGACTGTGATCGTTCCTGCCGACGATGTGGAGGCCCGCGCCGTGACGCGCGCCGCCTACGAGTGCGACGGTCCGGTGTACATGCGCTTCGCTCGTTTGGCCTCGCCGGTTATCAACGACCCCGAGACCTACAAGTTCGAGTTGGGTAAGGGCATTGTCATGCGCGAGGGCGCCGATGTGACCATCATTGCCTGCGGCCTGATGGTCGGCGAGGCTCTCGAGGCCGCCGAGCAGCTCGCTGCCGAGGGCATCGACGCCGAGGTCATCAACATGCACACCATCAAGCCCATCGATGCCGACCTGATCGTCAAGAGCGCCACCAAGACCGGTCACGTCGTGACCGTCGAGGAGCACTCTGTGATCGGTGGCCTGGGCAGCGCCGTTGCCGACGTCCTGTGCGAGCAGTGCCCGACGTCGCTCAAGAAGATCGGCGTCAACGACACCTTCGGTGAGTCTGGCCCGGGTGCCGAGCTCTTGCACAAGTATGGCCTGGACGCCGCCAACATCGTGGCGACCACCAAGGAGTTCTTGGCATAAGGCAAGACGGATTTCATGGACTGCTTCGTCAGAACTATAAAACTGTTTCGCCAGTACTATGGAAACCCGGCAGGGGCGCTCTCTTGGAGAGCGCCCCTGTTTCAGTTGCGGTGAAATAAGGACTGTTTTGCCAGCTTAAAGGCTCAACAGTCCCTATTTCACCGCAACTCATGAAGACGCCCCTCAAGCACGGTCCCATCAGGGAAAAGGACATATATCGACAAAGCGCAATTCAGACCCTTCCAGCGTTGTATATGCAGCACCCCAAGATAAACGCGGCGACCCCTTAGTTATCGCAGGCCGGGCACAGGGTTACTCTCCAAATCTTTCCGCAGGACGGAGGAGCCCCCGCCGCACGTAGTGCGCAGCGGAGGCTCCGACATGTCCGAGGACGATTTGGAGAGTAGCCCTGTGCCCGGCCGACGGGAGGTTGATTTCCGATCTCAGCCGAACACATT
>CABVAO010000054.1 GCA_902496335.1 uncultured Collinsella sp. | reverse complement strand
GCGTTGTATTTATGTTCACCATGGCTAACCGTTTGCCATGGCTAACCAATTTTAACCATGCATGATAGCGCGAACATGCAACGATGTTCAATCAACAGATCGGCGCAATGGGGACAGGCAGAAGAGCAGAAGAGTTCAGGGCCATAGTTTCCCGATGAGGCCTCTCGGGGAAACTACATCCCAGAATTCTGGCTCGAAACGGGATATGGTTTCCCAAACAAGCCTCTTACGGAAAATGCATCCCGGAATCCCCGCTCGAAACGGGACGCGCTTTCCCAGTCGAGGCCTATGGGAAACTGCGTCCCACCTTGAAAGGTAAAGCTGGGACGCAGTTTCCGGGCGGGGCATCAAAAACGAAGTTGCGGTGGAATAGTTCCTGGATGGGCTGGTTGATGCCCCAGATCGGAACTATTTCACCGCAAGTTATTGAAGGGCTGGGATGCCCGTCCTCTTACAGATGGCGCTCCAGGAAGCGGAAGGCTAGGCGAATCCAGGGGCGGACCGCCACCTGCTTGTCCTCGTTGTCGACCGCGGTGTTGGCGTTGCCGAGCGAAAGGCCGTGACCACCCTGGTCGAAGACGTGCATCTCGCATGCAACGCCCTCCTCGGCCATGCGCTGCGCAAACGGGTAGACCTGCGCGATCGGCGCCGTCTTGTCGTCGGACACGCCCCACACAAAGGTCGGCGGCATCTGACGCGAAACATGCGTGGTGGGGCAGATATCGGCCAAATGCTCGTCAGTTGCCTCGCCACCCGTCACCATCGACAGGTAGTCGTTGAGCAAATCGCGCCCCGTCTTGCCGCCCGTCTTGGGCACACGCAAGTCAATGCGCGGATCGCGCGTCTGCATGTCACGCACATAGGCAAAGTCGAGCAATGGATAGCCCAGCACCACGGCATCGGGACGAATGTCGTCCGGACGTGCCCCGGCAAGTGCCGCGAAGGGGCCGGTCTTCCACTGCGTTGCCAGCGAGGCACAGATCATGCCGCCCGCCGAGAATCCCACGACGCACACGCGCTTAGGATCGACATGCCACTCGTCGGCGTTGGCGCGCACCGTGGCGACCATCTTGGCAAGATCTGCCTGGGGGTGCGGAAAGCTCACGTCACCCGTAGAGCTCGTGACATAGTTGAGCACAAAGGCCTGGTAACCGTGATCCAAAAATGCAAACGCCACCGGGTCCTGCTCGTGCGGAGCGATATGTGTAAACCCGCCTCCGCCACAGATAATCACCGCGGGGCGGCGGCCATTCGGTTTATCGGGCAGCGGCTCGGCACCCAAATACGTAAACGTCGCCGGATAATCCTCGGTCGGCTCCTCGCCCCACAGCGCATGGTTCTCGACAATCATATGTGCTCCCTTCGCGCAAATTATGCGCCCTTGTTTTTCGCCTTCAAGCGTACCCCACTTGAACCCGTGGCGCAGAAACACTCCGGCAATAAGTTTCCCTTCAACTGATATATCACATAATCCCAGTTCAGAGGTATCGTTGAGCAGCGTAGAATAGGGGCGTTGACCAAGCCGCGAAACACATGTGAAACGTTTCCGGCAAACCAAACGCGCGATATGCGCCTATTTAAGTTGGAGGCAACTATGGGTCTGCTCGATTCGCTTAAGTCCACCTTCACCTCGACCGGCGAGGCGTCCGTTCCGCCCGCAGCAAGCTTCGCTACCCGCGAAGGCGTCATCTACGCCCCCGTCAACGGCGTGCTCGTCAACCTGGACGAGGTTCCCGACGAGACGATCGCCTCGGGCATGCTTGGCCAGGGCTATGGCATCGAGCCCATTACCGGCACCATCTATGCGCCCGCCAACGGCCGCATCGGCGCCACCACTGTCACCAACCACTCCATTGGCATGATCACCGAGGACGGTCTTCGCGTGTTCATCCATGTTGGCCTGGGTACCGTGGAAATGAACGGCAAGGGTTTTGCCCGCTTTGTCGAGATGGGCGATGTGGTCAAGGCAGGCCAGCCGCTCATCAGCTTCGACCGCGAGGCCATTAAGGCCGCTGGTCACGAGGACATCGTGACCGTCATCGTCTCCGAGCTCGACCGTCTTAAGAGCATCGACCATGTCGGCGAGTCCGGAACGCTTATCGGCGGCAACCCGCTCGTCAAGCTGGGCGACCCGCTGCTGGTGGCCAAGACCAAGTAGCCAAGTCCCGCGCCACACAGCCAAAAGGCACCTCGTCAAGCGCCCGCGACCATTTGACCGCGGGCGCTTTTCGTTTGAAAAACCATCCGGCCAATGCCTTATCTGTATAGCCCAAATGAGCCGAGCTGCTAGAATATCGAACTGTATGGATAGCTATCATTCAACCGTTATGGGAGGATACGTGAACCGCACCAAAATCGCGCAGCTCTATGCCGATGCCGAGTCGCTCGGCGGCCAGACCGTCACCGTCGCCGGCTGGGTCAAGTCCGTCCGCGACATGAAGAACTTTGGCTTTGTTACGCTCAACGACGGCAGCTGCTTCCGCGACCTGCAGGTCGTCATGAACCGCGAGGCACTCGACAACTACGACGAGATCGCTCATCAAAACGTCTCGGCCGCACTCATTTGCACCGGCACCGTCAAGCTGACCCCCGATGCGCCCCAGCCTTTCGAGCTTTCTGCCACCTCCATCGAGGTCGAGGGCACGAGCGCCCCGGATTACCCGCTGCAGAAGAAGCGCGCAACCGTCGAGTTCCTGCGCACCCAGCAGCACCTGCGCCCGCGCACCAACCTGTTCCGCGCCGTGTTCCGCATCCGCTCTGTCGCGGCTGCCGCCATCCACCGCTTCTTCCAGGAGCAGGGCTTTGTCTACGTCAACACCCCCATCATCACCACGAGTGACTGCGAGGGCGCCGGCGAGATGTTCCGCGTGACCACGCTCGACCCCAAAAATCCGCCCCTCACCGAGTCCGGCGAGGTCGACTGGAGCCAGGACTTCTTTGGCAAGCATGCGAGCCTCACCGTGTCCGGCCAGCTCAATGCCGAGAACTTTGCCATGGCCTTTGGCGACGTGTACACCTTTGGCCCCACCTTCCGCGCCGAAAACTCCAACACCACGCGCCACGCCGCCGAGTTTTGGATGATTGAGCCCGAGATGGCATTTGCCGACCTCAACGACTACATGGACAACGCCGAGGCCATGCTCAAGTACGTTCTTAAGGACGTTATGGCCACCTGCCCCGATGAGCTCAACATGCTCAACAAGTTTGTGGACAAGGGTCTGATCGAGCGCCTGGACCATGTCGCCAACTCCGACTTTGCCCGCGTTACCTACACCGAGGCCGTCGAGATCCTGGAGCAGGCCGTCGCCGCCGGTCACAAGTTTGACTATCCCGTGAGCTGGGGCATCGACCTGCAAACCGAGCACGAGCGTTTCCTGACCGAGGAACACTTTAAGCGACCGACTTTTGTGACCGACTACCCGGCCGAGATCAAGGCCTTCTACATGCGCATGAACGAGGACGGCAAGACCGTCGCCGCCGCCGACTGCCTGGTTCCCGGTATCGGCGAGATTATCGGCGGCTCCCAGCGCGAGGAGCGCCTGGATCTGCTCGAGGCCCGCATCAAGGACCTGGGCATGAATCCCGAGCAGTACAAGTACTACCTTGACCTGCGCCGCTACGGTTCCTGCAAGCACGCCGGCTACGGTCTGGGCTTCGAGCGCTTGGTCATGTATCTGACCGGCGTGGGCAACATCCGCGACGTCCTGCCGCACCCGCGCACCGTGGGCAACGCCGACTTCTAATCGTCGGACGCTAGCTCGCGTCGCCACACGCCAACGCTCATCGCGCAAGCGTCTCTCGACATCGGTCGAGAGACGCTTTTTTTCAACAGCATCCGTCAAGCTTTTGGCAAGTTTTTGGTCAGTTGAGTAGGGCTGTTGAAAACTCAACCCGCCGTTTGCCGACGACTACCGACCGCCCAGAGCGCCCTGCGCCCCTGGGAAAGCCCCGCGTCCTAGGCTCCATACCGTCGCCACCCAAAACGGAAAGGACGTGGGCACGATGACCGAAGCCGCTGTTGAAACCTACGACACCACGACGAGAGGCGCCGCCTCGATGGCAGCCTATCGCGCCGTTCGCATCCTGCAGCTCTTGAGCGAAAACACCGGCGAGGACAAGGCCATGCTTTCCGATGAGTTGATCCGGCGCCTCGCCCATCCCGACGACCCCGCCCGCATGCCCATCTCGGCGGCGCGGCGCAGCATCTACACTGCCATCTCCGCGCTTCGCCATGCCGGATACGAAATTGAGTACAAGCGCGGCGTGGGCTACAAACTTCTTACCCGCCCGCTCACCGATGAAGAGATCATCCGGCTCCACGGTATGGTCATGCGCAACCGCTCCACGCCTATCGCTATCCGCAAGAGCATGGCGCAGCACTTAGTTGCCATGGCGAGTGCCGACGTTCGCGGCTACCTCGATACACCCGAACCCGCTCCAAGCGCAGGCAGCAAGGCTACCAAGGCAACGCGCACGCCCATCAAGCGCATCGACACGTGCTAGCTCGTCGAGCAGGCCATCGACCACGGAACCACGGTGAGTTTTGATATTTCGAGCGTCACGACACGTGGCGAAACCGAAGCAGCACGGATGACACTCCGTCCCTTTGCCATCAAGCAACGAGACGGCATCTCGTATTTGCTGGGAACGGTCTATGACGCCCGAGGCGCCGATGACACATTGCGTACTGTAGAGATTGGCCGAATGAAAAACGTCACCACACGTCTCCTCGACGGCAAGAAGCTCTTCGCCGCCCTGGACGAGGATGACGCCTCCTCCGCCGCATAAGACCCTCCGCCGCCCATTCGACTACCCGTACCGCCCATCCGATTCTGTATTAAAAAACCCGCCAGGCTGTTGTAAAAATGGACATCAGCGCTACTATAGTTCCACTTGCACTTTGTCCCAGTGCAGTGTTTCCAGCCATTTTTATACTGGGGGTAATGATATGAAGGACATCACCATCAGTCGCAGGAGCCTTCTGGTCTCCGCCGGCCTGCTCGCGCTCGCCCCGCTCGCCGGATGCGGCGGCAACTCTGGTTCCGGCTCTGCTGCCGCCGGTTCCGACTACACCATCGGCGTTCTGCAGCTCACCGAGCACTCCGCGCTCGATGCCGCCAACGACGGCTTCGTCAAGGCCATCAAGAAGAGCGGCCTTAAGGTCAAGATCGACCAGAAGAACGCCCAGAACGACCAGTCCACGTGTAAGTCCATTGCCGACAAGTTTGTGGGCGACAACGTCAACCTGATTTATGCCATCGCCACGCCCGCCGCGCAGGCTGCCGCCGGCGCCACGGCCGATATCCCCATCGTGGGCTGTGCCATCACCGACTACGCCGCCTCCGGCCTGGTCCAGGACAACGACAAGCCGGGCACCAACGTCACGGGCGCTTCCGACCTCACCCCGGTCGCCGAGCAGCTCGAGATGATGCAGAAGGTCCTGCCCGACGTTAAAAAGGTCGGCCTGCTCTACTGCACCGCCGAGTCCAACTCCGACGTCCAGATCAAGGCCGCCAAGAAGGAACTCGACAAGCTGGGCCTGGAGTACACCGATTTCACCGTCTCGAGCTCCAACGAGATTCAGTCCGTCGTCGAATCTGCCGTGGGCAAGGTCGACGCGCTGTACTCCCCCACCGACAACACCATCGCCGCGGGTGCCTCGCAGGTCGGTCAGATCTGCAAGGAGAACAAGCTTCCCTTCGTGACTGGCGAGGAGGGTATGTGCATGGCCGGCGGCCTGTTCACCCTCTCCATCAACTATGAGGACCTGGGCTACGCCGCGGGCGAGATGGCCGTTAAGATCCTGAAAGGCGGGGCCAAGCCCGAAGACATGCCGATCAAACACCTCTCGAGCAAGGACCTGGTCGTCGTCAAGAACGACGAGATGGCCGAGGCGCTGGGCATCGACCTTTCCGCTCTGGACGCGTAATGCCATACGCGGCATGCGTCTAGAGCCCGTGCTCGCGCTTTAGCCGCGTTATTCAATATCTGAGCCACAGGGGCGGGCGCTGTAGACCGGCGTCCGCCCTGCTTGTTTCAGGTAAAACAAAACGTCTGTCCGCAGCTCTTCTATGCATTGTTACCGCTATTATGGAAAATCACGTGTCCACCCTATCCTAGGAGGTATGAAGCATGCTCATTGCATTGCAGGGCGCCGTTTCGCAGGGCGTCCTCTGGGGCATTATGGTGCTTGGCGTGTTTATCACGTTCCGCCTGCTCGACATTCCCGATATGACCTGCGACGGCAGCTTTGCCCTCGGCGGCTGCGTCTGCGCTGTGCTCATCGTCAATAACAACGTCGACCCGCTGCTCGCCGTGCTGGCCGGTATGTGCGCCGGCGCCATCGCGGGTGCCGTCACGGGCATTTTGACCACCGTCTTTGAGATTCCCGCGATCCTCGCCGGAATCCTCACCCAGATCAGTCTGTGGTCAATCAACCTGCGCATCATGGGCAAGTCCAATACGCCCATTCTTGCCAAGGGCACCGTGTTCTCGGCCGTCAGCAATATGACCGGTCTGCCGCAGTCCACCGTTGCCATCATCTTGGGCATCCTGCTCGCCGTGGCTATCGTTGCCATCCTGTATTGGTTCTTTGGCACCGAGATCGGCTCGGCGCTGCGCGCCACCGGCAACAACGAGTACATGATCCGCGCTCTGGGCGTCAACACCAACTCCACCAAGATGATCGCCCTCGTGCTCTCCAACGCCCTCATCGGCCTCTCTGGCGCGCTTATCTGCCAGAGCCAAAAGTATGCCGACATTGGCATGGGTACCGGTGCCATCGTTATCGGTCTTGCCGCCATTGTTATCGGCGAGGTGCTCGGCCGTCTGCTGCCCGGCGGCCTCACGCAGTTTAGCGTCCGTCTTGCCTCCGCCGTCTTTGGCTCCGTGGTGTACTTCCTTATCCGCGCCATCGTGCTGCAGTTGGGCATGGACGCCAACGACATGAAGCTGCTCTCCGCCGTGATCGTCGCCGTGGCCCTGTGCGTGCCCGTGGTTTGGGAGCGCTATAAGCTCCGCAGCTCCTACACGAAGGGGGATGAGGCAGATGCTTAAGCTCTCGCACGTCAAGAAGACCTTTAACAAGGGCACCGTCACCGAGAAGCGCGCGCTCACCGGCGTCGACCTCACCCTAAATGACGGCGACTTTGTAACCGTGATCGGCGGCAACGGCGCCGGCAAGTCCACGCTGCTCAACATGATCGCCGGCGTGTACCCGCTCGATTCGGGCGTTATTGAGCTCGACGGCACCGACATCTCGCGCCTGAGCGAGTCGCAGCGCGCCAAGTACCTGGGCCGCGTGTTTCAGGACCCCATGCGCGGTACCGCTGCCGACATGCAGATCGCCGAGAACCTGGCCCTCGCCAAGCGTCGCGGCCAGCGTCGCGGCCTTTCGTGGGGCGTCACCAAGGCCGAGAAAGATGAGTACGTCGAGCTGCTCAAGCGCCTGGACCTTGGTCTGGACACGCGTCTCAACGCCAAGGTCGGCCTGCTCTCGGGTGGCCAGCGCCAGGCACTCACCCTGCTGATGGCCACGCTCACCAGGCCGCGCCTGCTGCTGCTCGACGAGCACACCGCGGCCCTCGACCCCAAGACGGCCTCTAAGGTGCTTAACCTGACCGAGGAGATCGTCGACGAGAACCACCTGACCACGCTCATGGTCACGCACAACATGAACGACGCCATCCGTCTGGGCAACCGTCTGATCATGATGCACGAAGGCCACGTGATCTACGACGTGGCGGGCAATGAGAAGAAGTCGCTCACCGTAGCCGACCTGCTGCAGAAGTTCGAGGAGGTCTCGGGCGGCGAGCTCGCCAACGACCGCATGCTGCTGAGCTAAAACCTGCCAAAAAGGGACAGGTTTATTTTGGTAGGTTTTATCTGCGCAAACGTCAAAACCGCCGCAAAGGGACAGACGCCCTTGCGGCGGTTTTCGCATATTATGTCGATAATCCAGCGTCAGCAGGAACTACTGGTTAAGGACTAAGGAAACTGCCACGAGAAGCTCTCTTCCCCGTCTCGCCTTGACCGCCGCACTCCTTGCCGGCGTGCTCGCCGGCGCCCCAGCTTACGCCACCGCGGCCACCCCATCTCAAGTTATCGGCCCGTCCGATGTGATCGGACGGGCTTCTTGGTGGGTATCATGGTTGGACGATCATTAGGAGGTTTTCCCTACATGGAATTGTTTGAGCCGATTCTTCATTTCTTTGAGCAACGGTGGGTCCACAACATCATCTGGGCCGTCATCTTGGCGATAGGCACCGCCGTCGCCGCCAAGGTCGTATCCAAGACCCTGAACCATCTGCTTAACCGAGACGATAACCCGCTTCCGGCATCGAGTATCTTCATCAACATCGCGCGCGCCGTCATCTGGATGATTGGCGGCAGCTTTATCCTCGACAACTGCTTTGGCATTAACGCAAACGCGCTCGTCGCCGCTCTTGGCGTCGGCGGCATCGCCATCTCGCTCGGCTTTCAGGACACGCTGTCAAACCTTATCGGCGGCATGCAGGTGACGTTTATGGGCATCATCAAACCCGGCGACAATATCGAGGTCGGCGGCGTATCCGGCGTGGTCCAAGACATCACTTGGCGCCATACAACGATTGAGGATGCCTGTGGACAGACCATCATCGTCCCCAACTCCAACATTTCCAAGAACACACTCGTGCATTTGATGCCCTTTGGGCGCGTGGCCGTGCCCGTTGCGGTCAAGGACACGTCCAAGTGGGCTTCACTGGACGCGCTGGCAGATGAGCTCACCGACGCCACCAAGGCCGCCGTGCTTCCCATCTCGGGCTTTGACAAGGAGCCCTACGTGCTCTTTAGCGAAATCGGCGACTTTGGCATCAAGGGAAAGATCATCTTTATCGTCAGCGACGACAGCACTACTTTCACGGCAGCCGACGCCTGCATCCGCGCCATCGCCCCTATCATCGCCTAAACCACCGCAAAGGGGACAGGCATCTTTGTAGTGGTTTTCATTCGTGGTACCATGGTTCATATAGTTGTTTA
>CABVAO010000053.1 GCA_902496335.1 uncultured Collinsella sp. | reverse complement strand
CGCGATAGCCAAAGACTTTCATGTAGCTGATCGAACGGGCGCTGTGGTCGATCACAGCCTTGGTCAGCAGGTACATAAACAGCAGGAAGATAAACACCGCGAGCCCAATCATCATGCCGATCATTTTGCTCATCATGCCGATGAACTGGTCGCCCACGGCGCGCATGTCATCGGGCGTGGTGTCGCCGGCAAAGTAGCGCGAATCAAGGTCGAGCTTCTCATCGCTCACATAGCCGTTGAAGTAGGCCGCATCGTTGCCAAAGAGCTCGTTAAAGTCATCGATACTCATATAGATATTCATGTCCGACTTGGAGCCCCAGGCACAGTCCTTGCCCGCATACTCAAGGGAATAATTCTCGCCCTCATACTTGTCGCCGAGCGTGACCTTCTGGCCCTCGCTCCAGCCAAACTTGTCGAGCAGGCCGCCACCAAAGACGACGTGTCCGTCGCCGACGTTGAGGCTTTTCCAATAGCACGAATCGGTTGAAATGCCGTAGACGGAAATCGTCTCCTCGCCATTCCCATCGCCTCGGTCGTATTGCAACTGGTAAACGGCATATTTCTCGGCCTGCGCGATTGCGCCCGCGCCGTTGTCAATCGTGTTGACCGGGTGAATGTCGTCGTTGTCGGTGTCGATCTTAGAGGCCTTGCCAATCAGGTCGATAGCCTCGTCGCGGTTGCAGCCGAGGATATCGGCAAGGTCATCGAGGCGCGCATAAAGCGCATCCTTCTTGTCCTGGACCTTGGTAAGCGCATCCTGCGCCGCAGTCAGGCTCTCGGCAGACGGAGATGCGGTCGCGGCATCGGCTGCCGTCTGCGCCGCATCGGCCGCGTCGTCAAGCTCGTCATCGGCATCCCGGGCGGCAGAAAGCAGCGCGCCGTCAACCGACTGCAAGCGCTCGAGTGCCGACCACTGCTCGCGCTCCTCGGCAGTACCCTCGAGCTCCAGCGGCGCCTTGAGCGTGTACTGGTGCTCGGCGACCAGGCCTGTCTCGAGGTTGTCCGCATAGTGCGTCATCGTGGGCAGAATCGCCAGGCCAAAGAGCAGCAGCGAGGCAAACGCGATGCCCACGAAGAGCGTGGCGAAGTTGCCCAGATTGCGCAGGAAGATACGCAGGCGGAAGCGGGAAACAAAACCCATGCGCTCCGGCAGCTGCAGGCCGCGCTTGGTGCCCGATTTGCCACTCGTCTCGTGACGAAGGAACTGCAACGGCGTCTTGCCCATTTTGCGAAACAGACCCACCAGCGTGATGAGGATGAGCGCGACGGCGGGAACCACGGCGCACTTCACAAAGATCTCCCAGCTCCAGTACACCTGGAAGGGCGGCAGGCTGTACGAACCGTAATAGAGGCTGCGCATGGGCTCGGTAAAGAACACAACGCCGAGCGCAGTGCCCAAAAGCGCCGCGACCACGCCCACAATAGCGGGAAGTGCCAGGTAGTGCAGCACGATCTCGCGTCGACGATAGCCGCTGGCGAGCAGCGTGCCGATGATGGCGCTCTCCTCCTCGATGGTGGCGTCGGTAAGGACCACAAAGACGAACGCCATGATCACGATGATGATGTCGAGCAGCGTCATCCACATCATGGAGTCGCCGTCCACGTCGTCGCGCGCATAGCCAATGCCCTGATTGGAATCGGCATCGATCAGATCGTCCACGCGCGCATCGGCATCGGTCAGCGCCTCGACCATATCTTGCTCGGCGTCGATGCGGTCTGCGGTGGAGAGATCGCGATCGGTAAAGGTGAAGGAGTAGGTGTAGGCAGGCGCGCCGCCGGCATCCTCGAGCGCGGAAAAGCCGGCGTCGGTGACCTCGGCCACGCCATAGGTGATGGTGTTCACCGTAAAGTCCGAATTGTTGAGGAACAGCGCCTGGCTATCGGGCTGGGTCATGATGCCGCAGATGGTGTAGGTGCGGCCCTCAAGCTCGACCTTATCGCCCACGGCGAGGTCGTTATTGGTGGCAAAGACACGGTCGATGGCCACCTCGTCATCCGCCTTGGGTTCCTTGCCCTCACAGTAGGACGCGATATCGACCTTGCTGCGGTGCGCATAGGTGCGCAGCGTGCGCTTGGTGCCATCGTCGCCAGCGGCCTTTTTGATGATGGCGTCAATGGAGAAATTCTTGTAGAGCGTAACGCCGCCGACGTCGCCGGCTGCATCCTCGGCCGCCTTGAGCTGGTCTTTGGTAGCCTCGAAGGAAGTGGTCACGCGGCCGTCCTCAATCGCGTACGCATCGCGCATGTCGTCGATAAGGCAGCCGATGGAATGCGCCGCGAGCAAAAAGCCCGAGGTGAGGGCGATGCTTCCGCACATAAGCAAAAAGATGCCCAGGTACTTGCCGATATTGCGGCGCAGCTCGCGCGGAAGGCGTTTTGCGAGAGGTGTCATGGCGCCGCCCACCAATCGAGCTCGGCGGCCGCGACGGGCGACTCGTTGAGCTCATCCTCGACGATGCGCCCGTCGCGCAGGCGCAGCACGCGATTGGCCATGCGCGCGATGGCGGCATTGTGGGTGACAATGATGATGGTGCAGCCGTAGGTGCGGTTGACATCCTCCATGAGCTGCAAGATTTCCTTGGACGTCTTGTAGTCAAGCGCGCCCGTGGGCTCGTCGCACAGTAGCAGGCCTGGGTTTTTGACGAGCGCACGGCCGATGGCGCAGCGCTGCTGTTGGCCGCCCGAGACCTGGCGCGGGAACTTGTTGCGGTGCTCGTAGAGGCCCAGCGAGCGCAAGAGGTCGTCGACATTGAGCGGGTTTTTGGATAGGTGCGCCGTGACCTCGATGTTCTCCTTGATGGTGAGATCGGGCACCAGGTTGTAGAACTGGAAGACAAATCCCAGCTCACGGCGGCGATACTCGCCCAGGTCGGTAGGCTTGAGCACCGTGAGGTCGCAGCCGTCCACCATGATGGAGCCGCCGTCGGCATCCTCCAGGCCGCCGATCAGGTTAAGAAAGGTCGACTTGCCCGAGCCCGAGGGCCCCAGCATGACGCAGACCTCGCCGCGGTTGATGGACGTGTCGATGCCATCGAGTACCGTCAGGCGCGCATCACCGTCACCGTAGTGCTTTTTGAGATCCTTAACCTGGACGTAGGCCTCCCGCGTTGCCATGATATCCCCCATTGTTAGCCTTGTACTACTTTATGAGCGTAATAGTAAACCATGGCGAACTATTTTGGAGCGTGGCCTGGATTTTATTTCAGACTAGTCATTGGGGACGTTCTTAAATGACTAGGTGGCTAGGCGCGAGATTTAGCGCGTGCGAGGGCGAGGCCTGCGGCGGCGATGGCTGCGGCGAAGAGCACGGTGACGCCTAGGTCGCAGGCGATGTCGCCCAGCACGGCAGACGTCAGGTCCGAGGCGAGCGCCTTGCTAATCGCGTCGTTCACCCAATACGTCGGCACAAAGTGCGCCACGGTCTGCACGGCCGAGCCCATGAGCGACAACGGCATCCAGGCGCCGCCCAAAAACGTCATGAGCATGCCAAGCAGGTTGCCCACACCGTTGAGCAACTCCTCGCGCGCGCCCAGGCTCGAAAGGGCAAAGCCAACGGCCAGTGGCGTCAGCGCTAGGGCAAACGTTGCCGCCAGCGCCAGACACACGCGGCCCACGCCGACCTCGGCAACCGCACCGGCAAAGCCCACGACGCCCAGCATGATCGACACAAACCAGATGCAGACGGTGAGCACGGCGGCGGCCGCAAACACAGCAAACGAACGCTGGCGCTCGGAGATTGGGCCGGCATCCATACGACGCACGCGCTCGGGCTCGTTCATGCCCGAGAACACCAACCCCACAGATACGATGACCGACGAGATAATCGCGTACGCGCCAAAGTTGAAATACGACTCGAGCGTGGCGGCGGCAGTCGAGTCGACCTTGACCTGCTCGATCTCGACCTCGGCACGCTCGGTGGCCGCGTGTTCGGCAGCCTTGGCAACGTCGCCGTTAGAAGCAGCGGGCTCAAGTGCGGCCGCAGCGCCCGCGAGCGAGATCCAGCGCGAGGCCTCGGCAGACGAAAGCGCCGCCGCCATGGTGCCAGCGCCGTAGGTCACATCGAGCCTGGGCAGAGACTCCCCCGCGCGGGCGGCTGCAACGAGGTCGCCCTCAAACCCCTCCGGGATAAAGAACACGCAGTCGGCGCTGCCCTTGGCGCTGTTGCTCTTGGAGAGCGCGTCCGCAAGGTCGTAGGTGCCGTCGCCGACGCCCGTGACCAGCTCAAAGCGCGAACCCAGATGCTTGGTAAGCGCGCGCGAAAGGTCGCTGTCGTCGCGGTCGACCACGATCACGTTGGCATCGTAGGGCTTGTACTCGGTGAGCTGCGACGAGTCCCAGCTCACCGATGCCGCGATGAATACGCCCATGAGCGAGATGAACACCGTATAGATGAGCAGGTAGAACGGGTGCGCCAGCGCCATGCGAAGCGCGGTCTTAAAGGTGCTCATAGCGGCTCCTTCCAAAGATCAGCGTGGCGGCGGCAACGAACAGCAGCGCCATCAGGACGAGCGCGCCGGCGCGAACGGCAAAGGGGCTCAGGTCCTCAAAGAAATACAGGCGGTTGAACATGTCGCAGATGAGCTTGACGGGATTGAGCCAGCACTCGGTCGGACAGGCGCGAGCGACGTCGTCGGCAAGCGCCATCGCCGGCTCGCCGTAGAGACCGGCGAACAGGGCACACGTGGTGGCAAAGCCTGTGAGGATGCCCGACTTGGACGCCTTTCCGCCCTTAACGGGCAGCGTGCCCACAAAGAGCCCCAGGCCCGTCGCGGCAAGCGCGGAGGCAGCGCCGCCCACCAGGCAGAGCCCCTCGCGCCCGCCAAAGTCGACGCCAACAACCAGACGCACGTAGCCAATCGCGATCGCCATCGAGGCAAAGGAAACCAGCCACGATCCGACAAAAATACCGGCCAGCGACGCCGTCTTGGAAAGGCCGCCCACGCATCGGCGAGCGCCAAGGCCGGACAGATTGGGCTGCAGATCGACGACGCTCAAGGCGGAAAACTCGGCAGACATCATCGCGACCAGACCAAAGAGTGCGTAATAGTAGATGACCGTGCCATCGGGCGTGGTACGTGTCAGGCTTACGCGGCGGGTGCCGCCCTCGAGCGACAGGGCGCGCGCAACCGCCTCCGGGTCGGCGAGCGCCGCCGGGTTGTCCTGGGCGATCTGGCGCATGAGCTCGGCATTTTGCGTATACGAGCTTACCGCCGTCTCCAGGATGCTGCGATCGGTGAGCACCGACGAGGCGCGCGAGCTGTCGTAGCTCGAAAGCAGCGTGAGTTTGGGCGCGCCTTCGGCGTCGACCGTATAGATGCCCGCAACCTCGCCGGCCTTAAGCGCACGGTTCGCATCGGCTGCGTCGTCGAGCTCGTGGATCTCGAGCAGTTGATCGTCGCCTTCCTTGGCAAGCGACGTCGCCACGTCCTTAAAGGTCGAGGCGTCCCAGGCCTCGTCCGCCACGACGGCAACCGGCACCGGGTCTACCGTACCGTCGGAGCTTAGATTCGCAAACATAAACATGAACATCGTGGAAAGCGCGATGGGAAAGAGAGCGCCCCAGACCCACGTGCTCGGCCGGCGCAGCAGCGTCTTGACCGTGGTGATGATGGTGTTGAACATGACCGCCCCCTAGTCGCGCAGCTCGCGGCCGGTGATCTCGAGGAACACGTCGTTGAGGGTTGGCGGCTCGCTCCACACGCGGCCGAGCGCCACGTCGGCGGCGCGCAGCGTGTCGAGGATGTCGACCAAATTGTGCGGGCTCGCTTCGCAGGTGCAGACGAGCTCGCCGCCGGACAGCTCAACCGAAAGCACGTGCTCGAGGGCGCGCAGCCGCTCGACCGTGGCGGTCTCGACGGCGCCGACCTCGACAGTCACGCGCTCGCCCATCTGAATCATGCGCTTGAGCTCGTCGTTGGTGCCCTGCGCCAGCACGCGCCCGCCGTCCATGATCATGATGCGGCTGCAGATCTGCTCGACTTCCTCCATGTAATGGCTGGTATACACCACCGTGGCGCCCTCGTCGCGCAGGCGGCAGATGCCCTCCAGGATGGCGTTGCGGCTCTGCGGGTCGACCGCCACCGTGGGCTCGTCAAAGAAGATGAGCTCGGGCTTGTGCGCGATGCCGCAGGCGATGTTGAGGCGACGCGCCAGGCCGCCCGAGAGCTTGCCGGGGCGGAACTTGGTAAAGTCGCCCAGCCCGACAAAGTCGATCGCCTCGTCCACGAGCGCGCGACGGCGCTTGCGGTCGTTGATGTACAGGCTGCAGAAATAGTCGATGTTCTCGCGCACCGTGAGCTCGTCGAATACCGCCACCTGCTGCGGCACCACGCCGATGCGGCGCTTGAGGTCGTAGCGGGCGGGCGTCATGGGCTCGCCGAACAGCTCGATGGTGCCCTTGTCGTAGGCGAGCAGCTGCAGAATGCAGTTGATGGACGTGGTCTTGCCCGAGCCGTTGGGTCCGAGCAGGCCAAAGATCTCGCCGGGGGCGATGCTCAGGTTAAAGTGGTCGAGCGCGATAAGGTCGTCGTAGCGCTTGACGAGGTTTTCGACGTGGACGATGTCTGTCATGAGGCGGCCCTTCTGTTGATTGCGGCCCGGTACGATTGCATCATCGCAGGAGCCGCCGACGCGCACCAGTGAGCTTTGTCACGAGTGCGAGGGGGCAGAGGTGAAACCCCCGCTCGCGCGAGCGATCGACGCCGCTTTGCCGCGCGGGAGGAATGTCACGGTTGCGCAGGCAGCCCCTCCACCGCGCGCGCCTTCGCGTACAATACCCGTATGAACAGGCTTTTCGACAAATCGATCGTGCTGGCGTGCTGCATTGCGGCCGCCATGGGTCTTGCCGTGGACGCTCGCTTGGTCACGGCGTTTTGCCTTGGCGTTATCGCCACCTCGCTGGCCGAGGTCGTACAGGGAAACCGCGCCCGCCGTGTGAGCGAGGCCGCGAGCTACGCCTGCATCATCGCGGCTGTCTTCGTGCCGCCGTTTGTGCCGTTTGCGCCTCTCGCTCTCTATGACATCGCGCGACGCGTTCGCCGTGAACGAATCTGGCCCGCGCTGGCGATTGGCGCCGTGTTTGTCTGCGCGCTTGTCGCGGACCTTCGTGGTGGCGTGCTCACCACCCGAACGCTGCTGTTAACCGCCATCCTTTCGGTCGCCGCCACGTTGCTGTCGCTGCGCACCGCGCAGCTGGAGCGCGAACAGGAACGCATGCGTCGCACCCGCGACAAGCTGCAAGAACGCGCCCTGGCACTCGAGGCACGCAACCGCGACCTCGCCGACCGCCAGGACTACGAAGTCGAGCTCGCGACGCTCGCCGAACGCGCCCGTATCGCGCGCGAGATCCACGATAACGTGGGCCACCAGCTCACGCGCGCTTCGCTTCAAGCCGAGGCCCTGCGCGTGGTCCATGCCGATGAGCCCGGCGTCGCCGCCGATTTCGCCGACGTCAAACGCACGGTTGACGAGGCGCTCCAGCTCGTGCGCGCCAGCGTCCACGCGCTCAACGACAATGCAACTGACCTCTCCGTGCAGCTCGAGCGCATCGTTGAAGGCGCACGCTCGGACAGCGGTCCGCAGATTGAGCTTGAGGTTTTGGCCGAGCATGCGCCCGCCAACGTCGCCAACTGCTTTGCGGCGGTGCTGCGCGAGGCGCTTTCCAACGCCATGCGCCACGCTTGCGCCCAAACCGTCACCGTACGATGCATGGAACATCCGTCGTTTTACCAGCTTGTCGTTACCGACGATGGCGCGGGCGGGGTCCAAGCAAGCGGCCGCGGCGCTGCGGAGGGCATGGGGCTCGCCTCCATGCGCGAGCGCGTCGAGGCGCTTGGCGGCACCTTCACCGCCGGCCCGCGCGCCGGCACCGGCGGCTGGCGTGTGTTTGCCACCGTTCCCAAACAGCAAGGAGATGAGGGCCGATGAGGCTCATCGTTGTCGACGACGACCGCTTGGTGGTCGATTCGCTCAAGATTATCCTGGGCGCCCAGCCGCAGATCGAGGTAGTGGGCACCGGCGCCAACGGCAACGACGCGGTTTCGCTCTATGCCGAACACGCGCCTGATATCGCACTGCTCGACATCCAGATGCCGGGGCGTGACGGACTTTCGGCGGCACGCGAGATCCTCGAGCGCGACCCTTCGGCGCGCGTGGTGTTTCTGACGACATTCTCGGATGACGAATACATTGTGTCGGCGCTCAAACTGGGCGCGCGCGGCTACTTGATTAAAACCGACGTCGCTGCCATCCCTCCCGCGTTGACGCAGGTCATGGATGGCAAACGCGTGCTCGAGGGCAAGGCGATCGAGGACGTCGATTTTGACGGAACGGACGTTGAGGCGGGCACGCCCCGCCTTCGCCAGCCTAACCGACCGCGAATTCGAAGTCGCCGAGTTCATCGCCCGCGGCCTCGATAACAAGGAGATTGCCGCCACCGCCTATATGGGCGAAGGCACCGTACGCAACCACATCAGCTCGATCCTTGCCAAAATGGGCCTACGCAACCGCACGCAGATCGCCATCGCCTACCTGCGAGGGTAATTACCCAACGGCCAACCGCTCCGACAGAGCAAAATAGCTGTTATCGATTTAATGCCATTTCAAAACTATGCCGGTTTACGGGGCTAAGCTCAGGGCCCCCATCCATACCCGCGTTTTCCGTAAAATGACGGCTTGTCTACCTGCGGTTTTATTTTCACGGATATCGGCATGGTTGGGAGCGCGTGACTTAGCCCCGTAAACCGGCATAGTTTTGTCCGAGCGGCTCTGCACGAGCGCCTCCGCAAGCCTCGCGGGACCAAAATGATCCGTTTTCCTCCGTCCCCAAGGAATCACCCGGAACCGCTCGCCACGAAATCGGCCCATCTACTACGTTTGATTCGATACCCCTGACCATACCTTCGTTTTGAACAAAACCACAGGCGTTCTACCTGCGGTTTTGTTTTCGCGTTTTTTGGCATGGTTAGGGGTAAGGGACTAAATGTAGTAGATGGGCCGGTTTCGTGGCGAATCCTTCTCGCCTACGCACAAAAGCGCCGCCACGGAGGAGGGAGATACCTCCGCGGCGGCTGGGGG
>CABVAO010000052.1 GCA_902496335.1 uncultured Collinsella sp. | reverse complement strand
AAAGGGCGGAGGCGGGGCATTCCCCGCCTCTTACACCACATCTCTGCGCGCTACCCACAAAAATACAAATCTGAACTAACTGTCCAGCGGCACTCTCAGCCAGCCACAAAAAGGTCCTCCGGTGAATGCAATTCACCGGAGGACCCCATACAAAACGTGGGCTCTGCCCACACTCACTTTTTATTCAGCCCTAGTCATCGCGCAAAGCCCCTTCGGCAGCACACGGTGCAACCGAGTCACCGTAGGCCGGGGCGGAGGGGGCTGAGTTTCCCCCTTCGCTCCGGCTGCAAGCAGAGTCGCTCAGTGAGAAACTCAGCCCCCTCCGCCCCGGCCGGCCAGCTCAATCTACACCGTGTGCTGCGGCAGGTCCTGCAGGGCGATGACGTCCATGCCCATGTCGTTGGCGCTGCCGTGACCCTGCTGGTCCTCGCGCACCGCCTCGATGGCGCTCACATACGTGTTGGCGGCAGACATCGCCGTCACGCAGGTTACGCCGCGGCGCACCGCCTCGGTGCGCAACAGATAGCCGTCGCCACGCGAGCCCGGGCCGTACGGCATGTTGATGATCACCGCGATCTTGCCATCGGCGATGAGGTCACCGATGTTGGGACGCTCGCCGTCGTGCGGGCCGCTAATCTTCTCCACGACCTCACACGTCACGTTGCCTCCGCGCAGCACGCGCGCCGTGCCCTCGGTAGAGCAGATGTCAAAGCCCAGGTAGCGCAGGATGCGGGCGACCGAAAGGATATGGCGCTTGTCGCGGTCGCACACGCTAATGAACACCTTGCCGCAGCTCGGGTCAGGCAGCTTGTAGTCAATCGCCAGCTGCGTCTTGGCATATGCCTCGGGATAACTCTTGGCGATACCCATGACCTCACCCGTCGACTTCATCTCGGGACCCAGGATAACGTCGGCACCGGGGAAACGACCCCAGGGCATAACGGCTTCCTTCATGCAGAACCAGTCCAGCTGACGCTCGTCGCTCGGCAGGCCCAGGCTCGCGATGGAATCGCCCGCCATGATACGCGCCGCGCACTTGGCCAGCGGCACGCCGGTGGCCTTGGAGATAAACGGCACGGTACGGCTGGCACGCGGGTTGGCCTCGATCACGTAGACGGTCTCGCCCTTGATGGCATACTGCACGTTGACCAGGCCGCGGACCCCCAGCGCCATCGCGATGCGGCGCGTGGTCTCGCGAAGCTTCGCCTGCAGGCTCTCGCTAAAGCTGAACGGCGGAATGCAGGTCGCAGAGTCACCGGAGTGGATACCGGCCTCCTCGATATGCTCCAGGATGCCGCCGATGTAGACCTCCTCGCCGTCGCACAGGGCGTCGACATCAGACTCGATTGCACCCTCCAGGAAGCGGTCCAGATACACCGGGTAGTCGGGGCTGATGCGCGCAGCCTCTGCCATGTAATCGCGCAGATGCTCGGCATCGTAGGCGATCATCATGCCGCGACCGCCCAGCACATAGCTCGGACGTACCAGCAGCGGGTAGCCAATGTGCGCGGCAACGGCCTCGGCCTCCTCAAACGAGGTGGCCTGGCCCGCCGGCGGGTACATAATGCCCAGCTTGTCGAGCAGGGCGGCAAAACGCTCGCGGTCCTCGGCAAAATCGATGGCGTCGGGCTTGGTACCCATGATGTTCACGCCGCTCTCCTCGAGCATGCGTGCCAGCTTAAGCGGGGTCTGGCCGCCGAGCGTCACCACGACGCCGTCGGGGCGCTCAACATCGATAACGTCCATGACGTCCTCGTAGGTGAGCGGCTCAAAGTACAGACGATCGGACGTGTCATAGTCGGTCGAGACGGTCTCGGGATTGCAGTTGACCATGATGGTCTCAAAGCCGCGGGCGGCCAGCGCATAGCTCGCATGCACGCAGCAGTAGTCAAACTCGATACCCTGGCCGATACGGTTGGGACCGGCACCCAGAATCATCGCCTTGGGCTTGCTTGCCGGCGTGGTCTCGTCGGGAGCAACGCACTTCTTGGCGACCGGGCTCGTGCGGTAGATGTTCTCATAGGTCTTGTAGTGGTATTCCGTGGCACTCGAGAACTCGGCGGCGCAGGTGTCGACTGTCTTCATGCTGGGGACCACGCCAAGACCCTTACGGTAAGCGCGAACAAAACGCTCATCCGAGCCGGTCAGCGCGGCAATCTCGGCATCGCTCGTGCCATACTGCTTGAGCAGGCGCATCGCGTCGGCGTCAATGTCTTCCACGCGCAGGCCGCGGATGCTTTCCTGGACCTGCACCATATCGTTGATGCGGTTGAGGTACCACGGATCGATACCGCAGATGGTGTGGATGCGCGCGATATCCCAGCCACGACGCAGAGCCTCGACCACAAAGAAGATACGGTGCTCGGTCGGGGTGCCCACAGCCTGGGCGAGTTCATCGTCGCTCAGCTTATCGGCACCCTCCTTGCCGCCAGCGCAAATGCCCTGGTGTCCATCCTCCAGCGAGCGCATGGCCTTACCAAAGGCCTCCTCAAAGGTGCGGCCGATCGCCATGATCTCGCCCACGGCCTTCATGCGCGTGGTGAGCGTGGGGTCGGTGCCCTTGAACTTCTCGAAGGCAAAGCGCGGCACCTTAACGACGCAGTAGTCAATCGTGGGCTCAAAGCAGGCAGGCGTTGCCTTGGTAATGTCGTTGACGATCTCGTCGAGCGTGTAGCCCACAGCCAGGCGCGCGGCGGCCTTAGCGATGGGGAAACCCGTGGCCTTGGAGGCCAGCGCGGACGAACGGCTCACGCGCGGGTTCATCTCGATGACAATCAGACGGCCGGTCTGGGGGTTCACGGCAAACTGCACGTTAGAACCGCCGGTCTCGACGCCGATCTTCTCCAAGATGGCGAGCGAGGCGACACGCATGCGCTGATACTCAAGGTCGGAGAGGGTCTGCGCCGGCGCCACGGTGATGGAGTCACCGGTATGCACGCCCATGGGGTCGAGGTTCTCGATGGAGCATACGATGATGCCGTTGCCGGCGTGGTCGCGCATGACCTCCATCTCATACTCTTTCCAGCCCTCGATGGACTCCTCGACCAGCACCTCGTGGGCGGGCGAGAGCTCCAGGCCCTGGCTCACGATGGAGACGAGCTCCTCGTGGGTGTGAGCGATGCCGCCGCCGGCGCCGCCGAGGGTGAAGCTCGGGCGCAGTACGCAGGGATAGCCCACGCGCTCGGCAATAGCCTCGGCGTCGGCCACGCTGTAGGCATAGCCCGAGCGCGCGACCTCCAGGCCAATCTCGGCCATGGCCTCGTTAAAGAGCTTGCGGTCCTCGCCGCGCTCGATAGCGGCCAAGTCGCAGCCGATCATCTCGACGCCGTACTTGTCCAGCGTGCCGTCTTTCGCCAGCTCGACGGCGGCGTTCAGACCGGTCTGGCCGCCCAGCGTGGGCAGCAGCGCGTCCGGGCGCTCTTTCTTGATTACGCGCTCGATAAACTCGGCGGTGATGGGCTCGACATAGGTGCGGTCGGCCAAGCCCGGGTCGGTCATGATGGTCGCCGGGTTGGAGTTGACCAGGATGACCTCAAAGCCATCCTCCTTGAGCACCTTGCAGGCCTGGGCGCCGGAGTAGTCGAACTCACAGGCCTGGCCAATAACGATGGGGCCCGAACCAATAACGAGGATACGCTTGATGTCAGTACGTTTAGGCATGTTTAAAACCTCCTAGAGAGGCTGACTGAATGTTTTGGAAAAGTCAGCGAGGGTGCAGCTGGTGCATCAGGTTGCCGTGATGCGAGGGCGCGCTGGGCTTATGCCCGCGCGTCCGAAGCAGAACGGCAAGATGATGTGCCAGATGCGGCCGCAGCGTCGACCGGTCCGCCGTTCGGTAGAACGGCGGAACCATCGTCGGCAAAATTCCAGCCAGCAAGGCGGTCCTTCGCGGTGTCGATGTCCAGGTAGTTCTCCTCGCCGTCCATGAGTCGCGTAAAGGCGGTAAAGAGATAGTGGGCATCGGTGGGGCCGGGCGAGGCCTCGGGGTGGTACTGGACCGAGAAGCATGGGGCGTCGAGCAGCTGGATGCCCTCGGCGGTGCCGTCGTTGAGGTTCACGTGCGTCAGGCGAATGCGGCCGAAGCGCTCGTTCATCACGACTGGCGCGATGCCGCGACGTACCCAGGCGCGCAGGTCGCCATCGGCCGCATGCTCGGTCTCGCCGCCGGAAAGCTCCGGGATCAGTTTGCCCAGACTGGGGAACAGCAGGCCAAAGCCGTGGTTTTGCGCGGTGATCTCCACGCGACGGCTCACCAGGTTCATAACCGGCTGGTTGCCGCCGCGGTGACCGAATTTAAGCTTTTCCATTTGGGCGCCGCACGCCAAGCTGATCATCTGGTGACCGAGGCAAATGCCAAAGACCGGCACCTTGCCGATCAGCTGCTGCACCTGCTCGTAGGTCTCCGCCACGGCATCGGGGTCGCCGGGGCCGTTGGATAAAAAGACGCCGTCGGGATTCATGTCGAGGACCTGCTGGGCGGGCGTATCCCACGGCACGACAGTAAGGTCACAGCCGGCGCGGACGAGGCCCTCCAGGATGCCGCGCTTGACGCCGCAGTCGTAGGCGACCACGTTGTGGCAGGCAGGAGCGGCAGGGGCAAGCGCAAAGTCATGCGTAGCGGGCAGATCGCTCGCGGCAAAAGCGTGGGGCTCAGGGCAGCTCACGGTCTTGACCAGGTTCTCGCCGACCAGCGTGGGCGCGGCGGATAGACGTTCGGCAAGCTCGGCGACGTCAAAGATTTCCGTCGAGATAATGCCCATCTTGGAGCCGTTGTCGCGCAGGTGGCGCACCAGGGCGCGGGTATCGACGCCCTCGATGGCGACGATACCGTGGGCACGCAGGTACTCCGGCACGCTGACGGCCGAGCGCCAGTTGGAAGGCGTGGCGCACATGTCGCGGACGATCATGCCGCGCATGGCGGGAGCACTCGCGGGACGAGCGGCATCGCCGGGGAAGGCCGACTGGACGTCGGTCTCATCGATGCCGTAGTTGCCGATCTGCGGATAGGTCATGGTTACGATTTGGCCGGCATAGCTCGGGTCGGTCATGACCTCAAAGTAGCCCTCAAGCGAGGTGTTGAAGCAGACCTCGCCGGTCGCGGTACCCTCGGCACCGCATGCACGGCCATAAAAAATGGTCCCATCCTCAAGGTACAGGATGCAGGGACCGCAGGTGCCCTTGCTGGTTTTGGCCAGCATGCGCTGGCAAAACTCGCTGGGAGCGAAGGTGCGGGCAGAAGTGCCCGCAGTATGGTTATTCGCCATAATTCTCCTTCCCGGTCTCTCCGGACCGGCTTAAAGGTTGGTAGTTAGGCCTTGCGGTATTTTAACCGCAAGTATGCGCCATGGCGTTAATTTCATCGAAATGTTTACGAAATGATAATTATGACTTTCTATGCATAATGATTTTTCTGGGACGGGGATTGAAAAATCATTCTGTCATGTATGCAGTTGGCGACAAAGCCCCGTTCTCAGAATGATTTTTCAATCCCCGTCCCAGAAAAATCATCCCGCGCGGGCATTTGGCTCACGCGGGATGATGGCGTCTTATTTGTCCTGCTCCAGCAGATCGGACGGCGTGCGGTCGGGCTTGCCACCGCGGAAGATCTCGCGACCGTGTAGGCGATGCTCCAGGTCACGTTCGGCCTTTTCCTCGTCAATCTTGGTCTGGCTTACCGCCGGGTCCTCAATCAGCGACGACACCGAGTTCACCTGCTTTTGAATGCGCTCGGAAATCGTGTCGTCCATACTCACGATATGCATCTTCCAGTCGATACTCGTGGCATTTGACGAACTCTTGGTCCACACGAACGTCAGAATGGCACTCTGATGGCCCTGTGCGGGAAACATGCCAAAGAAAGAGTCGTGCTGGATATTGCTGTCCTCATCGATATAGGCGTGCACGTTGTACACCACGCGGTCGATCTTATCGTTGAGCAGCGCGTTGGTCGCAAGCGCCGCGGCCTGGATCTGCCCGTTGGACAGCAGCTCGAGCTCGTTGGCAGACGATGTGTCCAACACCGTCACCTCGACCGTGCCCGTACGCTCATCGGCTTCATCGACGGTAAAGTCGAGCGGGAACTGCGTAAAGCCGTTGCCCCACTCAAGGCCGCCCTTCAGTGCCGTGGAAACGGTATCGACCGAAACGCTCTCGGACAGATTGGCGGTATTCAGACGGCGCATCACGCCGTAGCCGATCTGCATGCCCACAATCAACACCAGAATGCCGATAACTACGGCCATGGCGGTCTTCGTAATGGTATGGCTCACCTGCGAGCCCGAAGGGTCGTCCTCGGACAGCGGGTCGATCTGTTTTGTCTGGCTTGCACGATCTTCGCTGCGAAGCTGCGCCAGCGCCGCCTTGTCGCCGCGCTTGGCCGCTGCCTCTTTTTCGCGCATGCGCTCGGTGCGCTTTTTGGCAAGCGTCGGATCCAAAACGCCGGATGCGTCGATCTCGGAGAATAACTCCGTCACTTCTTCCGGAGTCAAAGGGTTCTTCTCAGCCATATACTTCCTGTCATATCAATCAGTCGAGCTCGTGCGCACGCGCACCTTCGAACTGCATTCGATAGTAACGGGCATAGGTGCCGCCACGGGCGAGAAGCTGCTCGTGCGTGCCACGTTCCACAACGCGACCATGCTCGACGGTCGCAATCTCGTCGGCATGCTTAATGGTCGAGAGACGATGAGCGATGATGATCGTGGTGCGACCGCGCGCCAGGCGCTCGAGCGACTCCTGCACCGCCTCCTCACTCTCGTTATCCAAGGCGCTCGTCGCCTCGTCCAGAATCAGGATCTTGGGGTTCTTGAGAAACACGCGCGCAATGGCTACGCGCTGCTTCTGGCCGCCCGAAAGACGGCTGCCGCGCTCGCCCACGACCGTGTCGTAGCCCTGCGGCAGCGACTCAATGAAGGCATCGATATTGGCGCGGCGGGCGGCCTCGGCGACCTCTTCTGCCGTGGCGCCTGGCTTGCCGTAAGCGATGTTCTCGCCAATCGTACCGTCAAACAGATAGACATCCTGCTGCACCAGGCCAATGGCGCGGCGCAGACTCTGTTGCGTCACGTCACGCACGTCCTGGCCGTCGATGCTGACGGATCCAGCAGCCACGTCATAAAAGCGCGGCAGCAGTGAACAAGTCGTAGACTTGCCACCGCCCGAGGGGCCGACCAGGGCAATGGTCTGGCCGGGCTTGATGGACAGATTCATATGGTCGATAACGGGGCGTCCGTCGGCACCGCCCTCGCCCAACTCAACATCCTCGTAACTAAAGCACACGTCGCGATATTCAACCGCGCCAGCCGTCACCTCCAGGTCCGCGGCATCCGGCTTATCCTGGATATCCGGGGCGGTCGAAAGCACCTCGTCCATGCGCTTAAAGCCGGCGATGGCCTTCTGATACGTCTCAGCCGAGTTCACAAGCGTCTCGAGCGGGGTGCAGAACAGCGAAATGTAGAGCGCGAAGGTTGCCATATCGACTGGCTGCAGTTGGCCTTGCGCCACCAGCCAACCACCCAGCAGCACCACGATCACGTACAACACGCCCGAGAGCAGGCCATACGTCGCAGTGTAGACGCCCATGGCGTGATACATATTCTCCTTGGACGAAAGATAGCGGTCGTTAGAGGCGCGGAACTTAGAGCGCTCAGCTTCCTCGTTCGCAAAACTCTTGACCACGCGCATGCCTGCCAGCGAATCCTGCAGCTGAGCATTAATACCGCTGATCTTTTTGCGGTTGTCGCTAAAGACCTCGCGCATGCGCATATTCTGCCAAAACATGATGACCGCAAACGCCGCCGTCACCACGGCCATGGCAAGCGCCAGCACCGGGGCAATAGCAAAGAGGATCACAAACGAGCCGACGATCTCGATGCCGCAGATGATAATCCACTCGGGCACGTGGTGTGCCGCCTCGCAGATATCGAACAGGTCGTTGACCACGCGGCTCATCATGTCACCCGAGCTGTTGCGATCGAAGTACGCAAAGCTAAAGCGCTCGTACTGATCGAACAGGTCCTCGCGCATCTTGGACTCCATGCGCGCGCCCATCACATGGCCCCAGTAACTCACAAAGTAGCGACACGCGCAACGGATGGCATACATCAGTACCAGGCCAACCGCGATCATGCCGAGTGCCTGCATAATAGCAGCCTGACCCTGGGTAAAGAGCCCGCCGGTCAGATTGCGCAGAATGATAGGAAACGCCAGGTCAATGGCGGCAAGCACCAGGGCACAAACAGTATCGGCAACAAAAAGCCCCATCTGGGGCTCGTAATACGAAAGAAACCTCTTCAGCATGTGATCCTCAAAGAAATATCAGCAACGTAAGGCCCTGGGACAAAGCAATCAGCAGTACTTGTCCCAGGGCTACCCCCCACTCGTTAAAGCTCCGCGCCCCCAAGGCGGTGAGCGATGCTATCGCAGGCCAAGGCGCCCACGACGGTCTTGGCATCTTCGATCTTACCGTCGAGCACGGCGTCGATCAGCTCGTGCAGCGGCACCAGATCAACGTTGACAAACTCGTCATCATCGGGGTTGGGTGCATCGAACTCGAGCTTGGTTGCCAGGTAGATGTGAATGATCTCGTCACAGAAGCCGCAGGACGTGACAATCGACGTCAAAAAGCGAATGCGACCAGCCCTAAAGCCCGTCTCCTCATGCAGTTCGCGCTTGGCACAATCGAGCGGATCCTCGCCTGGATCGAGCTTGCCGGCGGGAATCTCGACCGTCACGCGGTCGATGGCGGTGCGGTACTGACGCACCAGTACGATCTTGCCGCTCTCAGTCAGTGCCACAACGGCCGCCGCACCCGGATGGCGAACGATATCGCGGGCGCTGCGGTGACCGTTGGGCAGCTCAACCTCAAGACGGTGGACGTCGAGAATCTTGCCCTTCCAGGCGCACTCCTCCGAAAGAATCTTCTCGTGCAGCTCGGCATCGTGCGGGTCGTCGTCGCCCAGCACCAGCGACGGCTCGTCAGCGACCTCGCCACCAGGCTCGCCCTCGGCGTGCCCATACATGCGGCTGTCCTCTTCGACGATCTGCGCGTCCACGAGCTCTTCGTTCTTCTCGTCCATCCGTCTCATTCCTCTCGGATTTTAGGCATCCCAGGCGTC
>CABVAO010000051.1 GCA_902496335.1 uncultured Collinsella sp. | reverse complement strand
AACAAAAAAGACGGGGCTCGCAATGCGAACCCCGTCTGCAAAGAAATCTGGCGAGAAAGCCTGATTACTTGAGGGTGACAGCAGCGCCAGCAGCCTCGAGCTTCTCCTTGGCAGCCTCGGCGTCCTCCTTCTTGGCACCCTCGAGAACAGCCTTGGGAGCGCCCTCGACGACCTCCTTGGCCTCCTTCAGGCCAAGGTTGGTGAGCTCACGGACGGCCTTGATGACCTGGATCTTGTTGTCGCCGAAGCCCTCGAGCACGACGTCAAACTCGGTCTTCTCCTCGGCCTCAGCAGCGCCAGCAGCGGGAGCGGCGACAACGGCGGCAGGAGCAGCGGCGGAAACGCCGAAGGTGTCCTCGATAGCCTTAACGAGCTCGGAAGCCTCGAGAAGGGTCATTTCCTTAAGAGCATCGATGATCTCATCGGTGGTAAGCTTAGCCATTTCTAAGTCCTTTCGGTTTCCGTGTCTGTGCACGGAGATCAGTTAAAACACGGCGCGAATGCGCCAGGGGTGCGGCGTTGCCGCCGCGGGTGAAAACAGCGACTAGGCTGCCTTCTGCTCGGAGACCTGCTGGATCGAACGAGCGAGACCAGAGGAAACGCCGTTGACGCAGACAGCGATGTCGCGAGCGAAACCGGAGATGAGACCGGCGATCTGGCCAAGAAGCTGATCCTTGGTGGGCAGCTCGGCGATAGCCTTAACATCATCAGCGGAAACGGCCTTGCCGTCGGAGATACCGCCCTTGATCTCAAGGACGCCCTTGGACTTAGCGGAGAAGTCCTTAAGGGCCTTAGCGGCCTCGACCGGCTCGGTCTCGTAGAACACATAAGCGACGGGGCCGGCGAGAATCTCGTCGATCTCGGGCTGCTCCTGGTTCTTGAGGGCGATCTTGACCAGGTTGTTCTTGTAGACCTTCATCTCGGCGCCGCACTCGCGAAGCTGATGACGCAGCTCCTGAGCCTGCTTAACCGTCAGACCGTTGTAGTTGACGACGAACAGACCGGCGTTCTCGGCGATACGGGACTCGATCTCTGCAACCTTGTCGATTTTGTACTGCTGGGGCATGAATTACACCTCCTCGAATTCTTTCCGGGCACGGTCCGCCACAAGGACGTGACGGGGGCATGTCCAAAAAGAAAGCCCCCGCGCTGCATGAGCGACGGGGGCGAGAAGACATATCTACTCGACCACCTCGGCTGGCGGGATATCCCATTAAGCTCGCGGGCGATGCCCGTTTGCACCGGCTGTCTCTGGCAGCGGATTCGTGCGTGAACCGAAAGTATTATGACGGGGACCCCGGCGTCGGTCAACGGACGCGAGGATTCGTACACAAACCCTGCATACGCTCCGGCCGGGAGGGGCAGGGCGAGTTTTCCGCTCGGTCAAGTCCTGGGCTCGCACGAAGGCCACATTAAGTGGCCTTCGGCTCGTGCGGAATCTACGGAAAACTCGCCCTGCCCCTCCCGGCCGGAGCTACGTTGCCTTTGCTGCGAATCCTCGTGTCCGTTGGCTGACGCCCCCACTCATAATGCTTGGGTCGATGGGCTGATGTGTTGCGTCCCGTTGGGCTATAAGGTTGACACGAAGTTGGACAGGCGATTTAGGCCTTCGTCTAGGTCTTTGTCGGAGACGCAGTAGCTTAGGCGGATGTGGCCTTCGGTGCCGAAACAGTCGCCCGGGACTAGGGCTACGTTTGCTTCTTTGATGGCTTTGATGCAGAAGTCTTCGCTGGTTAGACCGATTTTTTTGATGCTCGGGAAAGTGTAGAAGGCTCCTGCGGGCTCTACTACGTCGAGGCCCATGGCGTCTAAGGCTGCGAGTACGCGTTCGCGACGGGCTCGATAGACTTCGAGCATGGGGGTTGGGTCGACGGTGAGGGCTCGGGCTGCGGCGTCCATCTCGAAGGAGACAGCACTCGATACTAAGTATTGGTGGGCCTTTGCGATCTCGGCGATGACGGGTGCCGCTGCCGCGAGCCAGCCCAGGCGCCAGCCGGTCATGGCCCAGGGCTTGGAGAAGCTCTCGATGACTACCGTCTGCTCACGCAGCTCCGGGTGGCGCTGGGCAAAGCGCTCGTAGTCGTCCACGTAGACCAGGCGGTTGTATACGTCGTCGCAGATCACGTAGATGCCCGCCTGCTCTGCCACGTGTGCCACGGCGTCGAGCGATGCCGCGTTGAGGATGCAGCCTGTAGGATTGTTGGGCGTGCAGATGACGATGGCCTTAGTCGCCGGCGTCACGCAAGCACGAAGTGCGTCCTCGTCGATCTGAAATTGCGCAGGCTCCGTATCCAAAAAGACCGCCTTGGCGTGATTGGCCACGACGATGCTCTCGTACAGGCCAAAGGCCGGCGTGGGGATAATGACCTCGTCGCCGGGGTTGAGCATAGCCATAAATGTTGCCGACAGGGCCTCGGTCGCTCCGTCGGTCAGGATGACCTCGTCGGCCGAAAACGTAAGGCCCGCGTCCCCCATGTAGGCAGACAGCGCCTCGCGCAGGGCGGGGCGACCGTTGTTGGGCGGATAGTGCGTGTCGCCGCGGCCCAGCGCGGCGGTCACCTCGGCGCTAATCACATCGGGTGTAGGAAAATCGGGCTCGCCGAGCGCGAGCGCAATGCATCCTGAGTGCTGGGCGGCGAGCGCGTTGATCCGACGGATGCCGGAGGGCTTGAGCGTGGCAAGCGAGGTATTCATGGGCAGGCGCATGGCGTTCCTTTCGTAAGGGTTGCACTAGGATAGCGCGGCGGGGCGCCGCCGGACGGTGTAACCTAAACGGAAACGAGCCGGAAAGGAGATGGCATGGAGACAATCGCGTGCGGCGACGTACCAAAAACACTGCACACCGTTGCGTATATCAGTATTCCCAATAGCGCCGATCTTGAGTTTTTGCTCTGGGACTTGCAGGATGCCATCGCCGCCTATGCTCAGCTTTCTGGCACCGCGCTCCCCCGCCCAGTCGACTTGAAGGCAAATGACGCCGGCAGCGTTGCCGATGGCATCGTGCTGGCCATTGAAGATGTGGCTGACGATGAGACGTTGACAGCTATCGAGCAGGCGCTTGAGCGCTTTGGCAGTACGGGAGCGCGTGTCTATGCCGTGATTCGAGCCGCACAACGGGGCGCTGAGCAGGCGCGTGGGACCGCCGTTCGCCTGCACAAGGCATGTGAGCGCCATGACCAATTGTGGTGTGGCGGCGTTGCCATCTGCGCCGGCAGCGGCATCGCAGCGCTTCGCCACTCCCCGCGCATGGGCCTCTTGCGCCGACCGTTTTCCGAAGCGATGGATAAGCTTGTGGGCGCCGTGCGCATGGGCTGTTCCATTGAGCATGCGCAGCTGCTTGGCGGTGGCAATGCCGGTAGCGTCGATGCCGACGGCATGGTGCGCGTCAAGCCCGCGCTGCCCGCACCGATCTGGCATGCCATCATGAAACGCCTCGGCACCCACACTCAATCAATAATCTAAATTAATGAGCTGCCCAGTCAACGGCTTCACTCCAACGCTCGACAAGCCGCTCCAAACGCCACGCCGCGTTGGCCGGACTCGTCGACGGCAGGACAATGGCAGGCAGCCCCATCCGATCTTGCAAGTAGCGTTTGTAGAGTCGCCCTGCCGTACCGCCGTTACAGACAACGACCTCGATCGGCGCGGCATCGGTAATGCGCTCGATATGTGCCGGCACAACGTTGCGAATGCTCGCGTCGCTCGAGCCCTTAATGTCGCAGCTCTCGATCACGTCCCACAGGGCCACGCCGCCGTTCAGCAGCATGGCCCGCTTGGCGGCAATGGAGGCATCGAGCGTCGCGGGCTCACCGCTTGCCAAAGGATCGCCCTCGTTGGGCGGCACAGGCACACCGAGGCACGCGGCCATCACGCGCCAAAAGCGATTCTGAGGGTTGCCGTAATAAAAGGCATTGGCGCGCGAAAGCACCGAGGGAAACGACCCGAGCACCAAAACGCGCGAGTGCTCGTCAAACACGGGCTCAAACCCATGCTCAATATGTTGATAGCCCTCGTCAGATACGGCCATGGGCTAGGCTCTCAACAGATAGCGCACCTCGTAGGGTGCAAGCTCAAGGGTACCCGTCAGCTCGACCGTGGGCGCATCGTCGGCAAGCAGGTCGACGAAGGACCCGTTGAGCTCGCCGGCGCCAAAGGTGTAAGGCTCACCCACGGCATTCACCGCCACGAGTACCGTCGCGCCGTCACAGGCGCGCTCGAACAGCAGCTGCTTGTTCTGGATCACCACGTTGCGATAGGCACCGTAGTTGAGAGCACGGGCAGCCGCGTCGTCGGCCGAGAGAAGGTGCGCAAGCTGCGTGATGAACGCCGTCAGCTCGTTGGGCGCAGGCTCATTGAGCGCAGGTCGCAGCGCCCAGTCGCCATCGGGGCCACCCTTTTCGCCGGCAATTCCCCACTCGCTGCCATAGTAGACGCACGGGATGCCCGGCATGCCAAAGAGCATGCCGTAGGCGGGACGCAGACACGACTTGTCGGTGAGGATACTTGCCAGGCGCGGCACATCGTGGTTGTCGACAAACGACAGCAGATGTTTGCCGCGGTAGATGCACCACGGATCGCCGCCAAACTGGCGGTGCAGCGAATGGGCGATCTCGAACATGTTGACCGAGTTAAAGCTGGAGTACAGGCCCTTGTAGCACTCGTAGTTGGTGCAGGAGTCGAGCATCTCGTCGTTGACGATTTGGTTGTAGTCGCCGTGGAGCGTCTCGCCGATCAGCACAAAGTCGGGCTTGAGCTCACGGGTAAAGGCGTGCAGGCGGCGCATAAAGTCGCGGTCGAGCATATAGGCAACGTCCAGGCGCAGGCCGTCGACGCCAAAGACCTCGGCCCAGCGGCGCACGGACTCGAGCAGGTAATCGACCACAGCGGGATTTTGCAGGTTGAGCTTCACAAGCTCGAAATGGCCCTCCCAGCCCTCGTACCAAAAGCCGTCGCCGTAGCAGGAGTCGCCGTCAAAGCTAATGTGGAACCAGTCCTTGTACGGTGAGTCCCACTTGCGCTCCTGCACATCGCGGAAGGCCCAAAAACCGCGGCCGACGTGGTTGAAGACGGCATCGAGCACCACGCGGATGCCATGGGCATGCAGCGTGTCGCATACGGCGGCAAAGTCGGTATCCCCACCCAGGCGGCGGTCGATATGACGCAGGCTGCGTGTATCGTAGCCGTGGCTATCGGACTCGAGCGGCGGGTTGATCAGCACAGCGCCAACGCCGAGTTCCTGCAGGTAGTCGGCCCACTTGGCGATTTTCATAATGGGAGCATCGGGGTTAGGAGCAACGTTGACGGCCTGGGCAAGCTCGTCCTCGGCAACGGGTGCGGCGTTTTCGTGCGGAGCTCCACAGAAGCCCAGCGGATAGATCTGATAGAACGTCGTCTCGTATGCCCACATAGCAACCTCCCGGTAAGCTCAACACAACGACATCCATTGTATGCCCAGCTTGTATCCTCTCCCCCAAAATAAGTTGCGGTGGAATAGTTCCTGTCTGGGCCTTCAGAAGCCTTAAACAGGAACTATTCCACCGCAACTGATGAGGGAACGTGATTAGGCGACAGGCTTTGCGCGGCGTATGGCCGGGAACATCACTGTGATAGCGAGGATGACGCCCACGGCGGCGATTGCGCCACCCGCGCAGCCGATCCAGGCGATACCGGGACCCGAAACCACGGCTCCGCCGATCGCGGTACCCGTGCCGATACCGAGGTTGAACAGGCCCGAGAAGATCGACATGGCGACGGCCGACGAATCTGCCGGCGTGTGCTTGATGAGCTCGGCCTGAAACGCCACGTTAAAGGCCGTGGCGCAGCAACCCCACAGTGCGCAGACGGCAAGCACTGTCACGAGCGACGATGCGGCCGGCCCCATGAGCAGCAGGGCCACCGGCACGCCGGAGAGCGTGATAGCAAGGAACGGAAAACGGTGCCCGTCGAACAGGCGGCTGAACAGCCAGCTGCCCACCAAGCCGGAACAGCCAAACGCCGTCAGCGTCATGGTAATGGCGCCCGCATCGACGTGCGCGACCTGCGCCAGGAAGGGCTCGATATAGCTGTAGCTTGCGTAATAGCCGGTCGCCATGAAGACCGTGACTGCGTAGAGCGCGATGAGGAGCGGGTTCTTGAGCAGCTCGGGCAGCTGTTTGACAGTAAAGCGCTCACCCGCCGGCATGGCCGGGAACACCGCTGCCTGGTAGACGACCGCGATGGCTGAGAGGCCCCCGACCACGGCAAACGTCATGCGCCAGCCCACGGCCAAGCCAATGGCGCGCCAATGGCGCGACCGAGAGGCAGGCCAAAGATCTGCGCGATGGACGAGCCCGTAGCGATCATGCTGATGGCGAGCGCGCCGTGGCGAGTGTCGACCAGGCGCGAGGCCATAATCGAGGCGACTGACCAGAACACGGCATGTGCGCAAGCGACCACCAGACGCGCGCAGACCAGGATGGGATAGGTCGGCGCCACAGCGGACAGGAACTGACCGAGCGAGAACACGGCCAGCACGCCCAGCAGCATCCGCTTGAACTCAAAGCGCGAGGCGAACACCATGAGCGGCAGCGACAGCAGCATGACGCCCCAGGCATAGACCGAGATCATGATGCCCGCCTGGGCCTCGGTGAGCGAGAACGACGCGGCGATATCAGTCAAAAGGCCGATGGGCATAAACTCCGACGTGTTGAACACGAACGCACAGCAGGTGAGCCCGACGAGTGGGAGCCACTGCTTGAGCGTGATGCCGTCTTGCCTTGTCTGAGTCATATATAACGTCTCCAATCGTTTTGAACGGAGGCGATTATATAGCAACGGCCCCGCATCCGTCAGTACAGATGCGGGGCCGAAAACAATTCGATACACAGAGGTTGCGCCGTCAATTCATAACTAAGCCAACCCCAGCAATATGCCCGCCGAATGCACGACAAACGCCACGATCCAGGCAACGGCGACCTGAAACGCGAATACGGCCACGGCATAGCGCGCGCCCAACTCGCTCTTGACGGCGCCGATTGCCGCCACACAAGGCGGGTACAGCAACGTAAAGACCAAGAACACGTAGGCGGTAAACGGCGAAAACATGGTCGACAGCGCCGCGGGCGACGTTGCGCCCAAAAGCACCGTGAGCGTCGAGATGACGCTCTCCTTGGCAATGAGCCCCGTGACGAGCGCCGTCGAGGCGCGCCAGTCGCCAAAGCCGAGCGGGGCCAACACCGGCGCGATGATGCTACCCAGACCGGCAAGCAGGCTTTGCGACTGGTCGGCGACCACGTTAAAGCGGATGTCGAACGTCTGAAGGAACCAGATGACCACCGTAGCGGCAAAGATAATGGTAAAGGCCTTGGTGATGAAGTCCTTGGCCTTATCCCATGCCAGCATCACCGTCGTCTTGACGCTCGGCAGGCGGTAATTGGGGAGCTCCATGATAAACGGCACCGGGTCGCCCTTAAATGCCGTGCGGTTGAGCACCAAAGCCGCGACGCAGCCGACCACGATACCGATCAGATAGAGCGAGACCATGGCGGGAACCGTCGCCTGCGGGAAAAACGCCCCGCACAGCAAGCCGTAAACCGGCAGCTTGGCTGAGCAGCTCATAAACGGCGTGAGCATGACCGTCATCTTGCGGTCGTGCTCGGATGGGAGCGTACGGGTCGACATGATAGCTGGCACGGTGCAGCCAAAGCCGACGAGCATGGGCACGAAACTGCGGCCCGACAGACCAAAGCGACGCAACACCTTATCCATGACAAAGGCCACGCGCGCCATGTATCCGGAGTCTTCCAGAATGGAGAGGAACAAAAAGAGCACGACGATAATCGGCAGGAAGGTCAGCACACTGCCCACGCCCGTAAGCACGCCGTCGACAGCCAGCGAGCGCACCACGTCGTTGGTACCGAACGCCTTGAGGCCCGCATCGGCCGAGGCGATGATGGCAGCGATACCGTCCTCCATGAGTCCCTGCAACGCCGCGCCGATCACGCCAAACGTCAGCCAAAAGACGAGGCCCATGATCAACAGAAACGCCGGAATGGCCGTATAGCGACCCGTCAGAATGCGGTCGATTTTGACAGAGCGCACGTGTTCGCGACTTTCGTGCGGCTTGACGACGCAGCGCCCGCACACATCGCCGATAAAGCTAAAGCGCATGTCCGCCAGCGCAGACAGGCGGTCAGTGCCGGCCTCGCCCTCCATCTGGGTGATGATGTGCTCGATAGCGTCGAGCTCGTTGCGATCCAGGTGAAGCGCCTCGGTTACCAGCTCATCGCCCTCGACCAGCTTGGTCGCCGCAAAGCGCACCGGGATGTGCGCCGTCACGGCATGGTCCTCGATCAGGTTAGCAATACCGTGGATGCAGCGATGCAGCGCACCGCCGTCCGGGCCGTCGGGCGCACAGAAGTCCAGGCGACCAGGGCGCTCGCGGAACCGCGCCACGTGCAGGGCGTGGTCCACCAACTCGCCGATACCCTCGTTGCGGGCAGCGCTAATGGGGACAACAGGCACGCCCAACAGGCTCTCGAGCAGGTTGACGTCCACGGCGCCGCCGTTGGCGGTCACCTCGTCCATCATGTTGAGCGCGATGACCATGGGGCGGTCGAGCTCCATAAGCTGTAGCGTCAGGTACAGGTTGCGTTCGATATTGGTGGCGTCGATGATGTCGATGATGGCGTCGGGGTTTTCGTCAAGGATGAATTGACGGCTCACGACCTCTTCGCCTGTGTACGGCGACAGGGAGTAAATGCCAGGCAGGTCGGTAACGCTCGCCTCGGGATGGTTACGGATGGTGCCATCTTTGCGGTCGACCGTCACGCCGGGAAAGTTACCGACGTGCTGGTTGGAGCCCGTCAGCTGGTTGAATAACGTGGTCTTGCCGCAGTTTTGGTTGCCGGCGAGGGCAAAGTGCAGCGGCGCGCCCTCGGGCACGGCCGTCTTTGCCGCACGGGGCGAATACGTTCCCTCGCCCAGGGCCGGATGCTCCGTCGTGCCAATTGCGGCGTTAGCGCGCGGACCCGTATCGGTGTCGTGAATACCCACAAGCTCGATGCGAGCGGCATCGTCCTTGCGCAGTGTCAGCTCGTAGCCACGCAGGCGGATCTCGAGCGGGTCGCCCATGGGGGCGTACTTCATCATGGTGACTTCGGTGCCCGGCGTTAGACCCATGTCCAAAATATGCTGTCGGAGTGCCTGATCGTCCGATGCCACCGATGCGACGACGGCGTCCTTTCCAATCTCGAGTGTATCGAGCTTCACGTCCGTGTTCCTCCCCCGGCGCCCGCAGGGCGTTGTATTTATGTTCACCATGGCTAACCGTTTGCCATGGCTAACCAATTTTAA
>CABVAO010000050.1 GCA_902496335.1 uncultured Collinsella sp. | reverse complement strand
TGGTGGAGGCGCGGAGAATCGAACTCCGGTCCACGAAAGCCCCCTGATTGGCATCTCCAAGCTCAGTCGCTGGTTTAGTCTCGGACGCTTTGCGCGCAGCGACACGCTCGCGGCATCCCAACCGGTTCGGTCTTAGCCCGCGCCATACCGATTACGTGCGCGGGAGCATTCCCCTAAAATGACGTCGCGCCGGTGTCGGGGAAATCACCGGGTTGACGCGCCGCTATAAACTAAGCAGCAAGAGCCATAGGCTCAAAAGAAGAGTTGTTGTCAATTCAATTTGACGGCACCCCTGTTTAACGAGGCGAGGAGACCTCGGCTTGCTTCCTCTCTCAGAGCTATCGTGTCGAAACCAGTCGCCCCCGAATGTCGGGAAAGTCTGGATGGCATTGGGCACGAGCGCCCAACACCCGTCGACTTTTCAAGGAACATGCAGGGCGAGCCCCGCTTGTGGAGTGTTATCTTACCACGTTCTGAAAGCGGACAGCTGTTCTATGCACGAGCTGTGAAGACCCCAATGTGCGCCGCACTTCGCACTTTTGCTACCGATCGCGTCACGTATATTTTCGCCAAGCAAAATTGACCCGTCGAAAGGACCGTTATGGATACCAAGCAGCAACTCGTCAATGCCCTCGCAGGCCTGGGCTCAACCATTACCGAAGCTATGGATGTCATCGAAGGCTTTGTCCCCTGCGGACATCCCGCCCTCACGGTTTCGAACGCCCTTGTTGCGCTGGACGCTGACGATGATGCAGCTCTCGCCCAGCAGCTTGAGACCGTCGAGGGCTTTATCGACCACGTGAGCGAAAACCGCGGCGTGACCGCCTACCACGGCGTCGAGGTCGAGCTCGCGGGTCCCAAAGCCGATCTGTTCGCAGCAATCCGCGAGGTAGGCGCCCTTATGCAGACCGCAGGCGTCAAAAACACCCGGGTCAACGAGTGGGTCTACCGCAGCCTGGCAGCACTCGACAGCTCCGACGAAAAGGCAGCCGAGCAGCTCGCAGAAAGTCCCGCCATTAAGGCCGAGCTTTTGTAAATAGCAGACGCGGGCCCCTTGGCGCATCGTCGTCCAAGAGGCCCGCAAACAGTTCGCGTCAACCGACAGCCGCGCCGCCACGTTCGGCCAGCGCGAGAATCGGTATCATTTGGCGCGGGGTCTTTGCTGCAAGATCGGCATGTTCGAGCAGCTTACGATCGTTGGTCACCAAGTAATCGACCTGCGCGCGCTTGCACGCGGCGAGCACCAAGTTGTCCTCGTAATCGCGATGGAGCGCTAAGTATTTGTCGGCCAGCCAAAGGTCCGACGCATCTGCGCCCACGGCCGTGGCGTTTTCGGTCATGTTCCGAACAAACGCCAACGCCGCATCGCCAATTGCACGGGCAGATGCCTCGTCGAGCGCTCCCCCGCTGGCAAGAACGCTGCGCTTCAGCTCGTGTTGGACAACGTACAGCACGTCCTTGGCGATATGCACCGGAAAGAACAGCAATGCCCCCGCCTCCGTCGCCTGCCCAATAAACGCGCGTGCGGCAAGCGACTCGGCATGGTCGGCGCAAAACGAATCGACCCATACGTTGGCATCCACCATTATTTTGAGAGGAGCCCCGCTCACAGGATCATCCCCTTTTGGCGATAGCGCTCGTCCATGGCTTCGGAATAGATTGTGTCCCAATCGCGATCGTCGGATACAGGCGACGCAGCGATGCCCATATCTGCATAAAGCCGATCTGCCGCTGCCCACGACGCGGCGAACGGAGTATCGGGCGCGACGGCCTGCTGCCGGTCGTCGACGGCCGCAAGCACTTCCTCGCACTGCCCGCCACCCTGCGCGACCTTGGCCACCACCTTTTTGATGAGCTCGGGCAGCGACCCGCCCGAAAGCCGCAGCGCCTCCTCGGCACGGTTCTTGACCTGGCGATCCACGCGAACGTTCACCTGCGCCATGCCGCTAACAGCACCCATCTCAACCTCACCTTCGACTTTTGCTATCTAAGCTAGCACAACTATATATTTCTGCTAGCACATGGTCAAACGCAAAAGGCCTGCATTCTGGCGGCTGCAACACCGCCCAAATGCAGGCCAAAAACTTAAGTAAAAGCGCTAGCGCAGGTACGCCTTTGCGTTGCCCAAGCTGTAGGCGATCGTTGAGCCGTTGTGCAGCAGTGACGACGTCTGCGGAGTGATCATGCCGGTAATACCCAATGCCAACAGCGCCGAGTTGGTGAGCATCACCTTGGAATACGAACTCGACAGACGGTCGATAAGCCCCTGACTCATGCGGCGCAGGCGCACGATTGCGGCCAGATCCGTATCGGTCAGGATGATATCGGCGACCTCCTTGGCGATGTCGCTTCCACCGCCCATGGCCAGACCCACATCGGCCAGACCCAGCGCCGGTGAGTCGTTGACGCCGTCGCCCACCATGGCAACGTGGCGCCCCTCGCCCTTAATGCGCTCCACATACGCGTACTTGTCCTCGGGCAGCAGCTCGGCCTTAAACTCGTCGACATCTGCCTCGCGAGCAATGCGCTCGGCCGTGCGCTCCGAGTCGCCCGTGAGCATGACCACGTGCTTAACGCCCAGCGCATGCAGGTCGGCGATGGCCTCACGGACCCCAGGCTTGAGCGGATCCTCGATACCGAGCACGCCGACGACCTTGCCATCGACCGCCAGATACAGCGGCGACAGGCCCTGCATCTGGGACTCAATGCGCTCCTTAATGTCGGACTCGAGCTGCGCGCCCTCGTCCTCAAACACAAAGTGCGCCGAGCCGATAATCGCGCGACGCCCCTCGATGGACGAAGCGATACCGTGCGCCACAATGTACTCAACGGCAGCATGGCGCTCGCGGTGCTCGAGCCCGCGCTCGCGGGCGGCATTGACCACGGCGCGTGCCACCGGATGTGGGAAATGCTCCTCCAAGCAAGCGGAAAGGCGCAGGATCTCGTCCTCACTCCAGCCATCGGTGGTGAGCACGCAAGCTAGACGCGGCTGTGCCTCGGTGAGCGTTCCGGTCTTATCAAACACAATGGTGTCGGCCTTGGCAAACGACTCAAAGTACTTCGCGCCCTTGACCATAACACCCATCTTGGCGGCATCGCTCATGGCAGTCATGACGGCGACGGAACCCGTGAGCTTGAGTGCACACGAGTAGTCGACCATCAGTGCCGCCGAGGTCTTGATGAGGCTGCGGGTGGTAAGCGCGACCAGGCCCGCGAGCAGGAAGTTCCACGGGACGATCTTGTTGGCGAGGTCCTCCATGTGCGACTGGCCCTCGGACTTGAGCGAGTCGGCCGTCTGCACGAGCGAGACGATTGAGCGGAGCTTGGTCTGCGCCGTATTGGCGCGCACACGCACCAAGATGCTGCCGTCTTCCACGACAGTGCCGGCGAACACGTCGTCGCCCACGCTGCGCTCGACGGCCAGCGGCTCGCCGGTCAGGGTCGCTTGGTTGACCATGGCGCTCCCCTGCTCGACCACGCCGTCAATGCAGATGGACATGCCGGTGCGTACGGCGACCAGATCGCCGGGCTCAAGCTCGGTCGCAGCAACGCTTACCTCGGTGTCGCCGACCACTTTTTGCGCCTTGTCGGGCACATCGAGCAGCGAGTTGATAAGCTCGTTTTCGCTCATGGCGCGGGTGTAGTCCTCGAGCAGCTCGCCCACGTTGAGCAGGAACATCGTCTGGCCCGCGGTGTCAACATCACGCTTGACGAACGAGATGCCGATGGCCGAAGCGTCGAGCACGGGAACGGTCAGGCGCGGCTGAGCCAGCTCATGAAGGGCGGCACGCAAAAATGCCATGTAACCGGCCACGACAAAGATGGCACGCAGCGGCGTAGGCAGGAACCAGCGGCGCGCGTAATGGGCACCGACGAGTGTCGCCAGGTCCATAACGAGTTTGTGCTTGCGCGGCTCGAGTTGCATCACGTAGCCCGACTTGGCATCGGCGATAGCTTGAGCATCGAGTGCGCCTAGGGCGTCGAGCACGCTTGCGCGGCGCGGCTCGTCGTACTCCAGCGCCATCTGGCCAATGCGGCCATACACGCGCACCTTGTGCACGCCATCGATGTCGCCGCCAAGCTTAAGAAGCGCATCGAGATCGCTCTCTGGCACAGGACCCGCCAACTGAAGACGGGTCCTGCCGGGGATCTCGCTGATAATCGAGAATCTCATTGTTTGTGCCTGGGAGTACTACTCGGCTGCCTCGTCAGCAGCGGCCTCGCTCTGGGTGATGTAGGCAGCCTCGGCAACCATGTCATCGACATTGGCCTTGGCCTGCTCGACCATGTCCTGGTAGCCGTTCTTGATGCGCATGCCGCACGCGATACCCTGCACACAGGCGTTCTTTACCGGAGCGCTGGTGAGCAGCTTGATGCCGGCCGTACCAAGCAGAAAACCGCCACCGACAAGCAGGGTGTTAAAAGTCGACTTCTTCATGTTGCTTCTCCCTTTTGCCGCACAAGCGCGGCATGGTGCCTTAGCACCCGAGTTCATTAGTTTGCTCGAGCACGCTTTTGAGACTAGTTTAGTCGAACTATTATGGTCAACCAAAGTTAACCTTTGGAAATCTTGGCCCCCTTTCCTACAGCTGCCAAGCAGCCGCTTCCTTTTGCAGCGCAACCATGCGTGCGAATTCTCCACCTGCCGCCTTGAGCTGCGCCGGAGAACCCTGCTCGGCAACCACACCATCCTTGAGTACAACGATTTTGTCGGCATTTTCCACCGTACGCATACGGTGGGCAATAACGATAACCGTCTTGCCTGCAAGCAGACGAGAAAGTGCCTGTTGCACCACGGTCTCGTTCTCCACATCCAAGCTCGCCGTCGCCTCGTCCAACAGCACGATAGGCGCGTCTTTGAGCAGCGCACGGGCGATAGAGATGCGCTGGCGCTCACCGCCGGACAGCTTGGAGCCGTTCTCGCCAATCATGGTGTCGTAGCCCTGCGGCATGCGGTTCACGAACTCGTCGCAGTTGGCGGCACGCGCGGCCGCAAGCACTTCCTCATCGGTGGCATCACGACGCCCGAGGCGGATGTTTCCCATCACCGTGTCGTCAAAGAGCAGCACGTCTTGGAACACAATGGCGTAGTCGCGCAGCAGCACCTCGGGATCAACGCCCGCAACATCCACGCCACCCACGGTGACCGTGCCTTCGGTGGCATCCCAAAAGCGCGCGGCCAGGCGGCTCACCGTAGACTTACCGGAACCCGAAGGACCGACCAGCGCCGTAACTTCGCCTTCCTTGGCGGTAAAGCTCACATCGGTAAAAACTTTCTCGCCGGCACGGCCGTCCTCGCCCGCACCATAGCCAAATGCCACGTGATCGAACACCACATCGTGGCCCACGGGCTCAAATTTCTCGCTGCCCCGCGCCACAGGCTCTTCCATGATAGAACGCATGCGTTTGGCAGACGACTCGGCGGCAAACAGCTCGGACATTAACATTAACGCCTGGTCAAAGGGTGCATAGATACGGCTCACCATAAGCAGGAAGGCAAACATCACCAAAAAGTCGACCTGCCCGGAGGCGACCATCGCGGCGCCCGTGACCAACGTGGTGGCAATGCCCAGACGCAAGATGACAAAGGCGGAGTTGACCAAAAGCCCGTTAGCGAGCTCGCCCTTGGTGGTCTCGCGCTCCTCGGCATCGATCACGCCGTTGAGACCCTCAAGATAATGGGCCTCCTGGTTGGTGGCGCGGATCTCGTGAACGCAGTCGAGCGTCTCCTGAATCGCCTCGGTAACCTTGACCTTCTCGGCACGCACGCGATCGAACACTGGAGTCATGGGGCCGCGTGTTAGATACAGCACGGCAAAGGCCACGGGAACGCTCCAAAACGCCGCAATCGCCAGCTGCCAGCAAAAGAACAGCGACGCCACGAACACAATGGCGCTTGCGATGATAGCACCCCAAAGCTCTCCCAGCACGTGGCTGTAGGCGTGCTCCATGGCCTGGACGTCACCCATGATGGTCTCGGTTAAATCGGCCAGATCACGACGACCAAAAAACGACAGCGGCAGCTTGCGCAAGCGCTCGGCAATCTCCATACGCTGCTTGCCGCACTCCTCGTAAAAGATGCAGTAGGTGTAGTAATACTGCTGCCAGTTAGAGGCAAAGAGCAACACGAAAAAGACCAGGAGGCCGCCCACGATCGGCAGGGCATCCGGCAGGTCAGCCCCGCTGGTGAGATGCTCGACAAAGCCGGCCATAACCAGGAATAAAAAGCCCATGCCGGCCATGGTAATGAGATTGGTGAGCGTGGTCCAGAAAATGCCGCGTTTTACGCCGGCGACGCCTTTATCGGATAGGAAATACTTCTTTTGGAATGAGGCGAACATTTAGGCCTCGCCTCCCTTCGTGACGGCGGCATCCGCGGTCGCTGCAGTGATTTTCCAGCTCGCGGCCTGTTCGTATTCGGCCCACATCTTGGCATACAGACCCTCTTGGGACAGTAACTCGGCATGGGTACCCGACTCCTGCACGCTGCCCTGGTTGAGCACCACGATTTGGTCTGCGCCCACTACAGTCGAGAGTCGGTGCGCAATCATAATGACCGTGCGACCCGCCGCCAGCTTGCTAAAGGCGCGCTGGATGAGCGCCTCGTTCTCGGGATCGGCAAACGCCGTGGCCTCGTCGAGCACCACGATGGGCGCGTCTTTAAGGATCGCGCGGGCGAGTGCCACGCGCTGGACCTCGCCTCCCGAAAGATATGCTCCGCCGGCACCGAGCATGGTATTGATGCCCTGTGGGAGCTTGGCCACAATGTCATCGCACTGAGCTGCGGAGAGGGCCGCACGCACCTCGTCGTCAGTGGCCGTAGGCTTGGAGGCGCGCACGTTATCGGCAAGTGTTTGCCGGAACAGCTGGTTAGTCTGAAACACAAAGGCCACCTGGTCCATAAGATCATGCGGATCCATATCGCGAACGTCCACACCGCCTACGAGCACTCGACCCGAGGAAACATCCCAAAAACGCGGGATCAGGCTTGCGCAGGTTGACTTGCCGCCACCCGAAGGACCCACCAGGGCGAGGGTGCTACCAGCGGAAACGCTAAAACTCGCATGGCTAACGGCAGGCGCTTCGGCACCCTCGTACGTAAAGCTCACGTCCTCAAATCGCACGTCGCCGCCGGCAGGGTGCTTGGGTTGGGCGGGCACGGAGAGCTGCTTGGAATCCATGACGCTTCGAATACGAGCCAGCGAATCGGCGCTCATCTGAGAGGCCTCGCCCACAAACATGAGTTTGGTCATGGCCGTCGGCACCACGGCCGAAAATATCGCGTAAAACGTGAAGTTGGCCATAAAATGCGCGAAGTCCGTCTCGCCCGGCGCCAACAGCAACGCCACGGGTAACAGGAATGCCACAAGACCATTGAGCGCGGTAAGGTTGAGTACCTGCGGACCTCGGCAGAACGTGCCCGCATAGTTTTGTGCCGTGTCGGCGTATTCGGCGATCGCATCGTGGAAGGCCTTAAAGGAGTAGACCGTCTGCTGAAACACCTTGACCACGGGGATGCCGCGTACGTATTCGGTGCCGGTCTTGTTCATCTTGACCAGCGCTCCCATGTAGGCCTTCATGAACTCGGCGCCTTTGCCGCCCATCATGGTGGCCATGGCGCCAAACGAAATGGCCACCGAGATGAGGCATGCCGCGCCCAAGCGCCAATCCAAGGCGAAAAGCAGCACGAGCAGACCTGCGACCATGGCGGCGGCGCCCGCGATATCGGGCAGCATGTGTGCGAGCAGGGTCTCGGTGGAGGCGGCGCATCCGTCTACAATACGGCGCAGCTCACCGGTGGCGTGCGTGTCAAAGTAGCCAAGCGGCAGCTTAAGCAGGTGCTCGCTCGTAGTCTTGCGGATATTGGACGCGCAGCGAAACGCAGACAGGTGCGTGCACATGAGCCCAACGAAATAAACTACGATGCTTGCCAGGGCAAAACCCACGGCCCACCAGCCATACATCGCGATATCGGTGGCTTCGCTCCAGTTAGGCACCACAGCGATAAGGTCTCGCGCGACAAGCCAAATGCACACGTACGGGCCAAAGCTCAGCAGCTGCGAGAGCGCCGAGAGCGCCATGCCCAAATACGTTAGGAATTTACGGTCGCCGGCATATGCAAGCAGCTCGCCGATACCGCCGCCTTCCCTTTCTGATCCCTTTGCCATGAGATTCCTTTCTAACGGCTTGAGAGTTAACCTCAATCAACTTATCATTGATGTGTTAGCCATGGCTCACAATCAAGCCAGGCGTGGACGTTTCTGCAAAGGAAAGGGACGCTTTTGCAAATGCGGCGGGCAGCGACCGACATAACCGAGCTCTACGCACCGCAGTTTGAGCAGTTTGGCCTGGAGCTTACCGGCAAGGGCGCCGTCTTTACCGGCGAGGTGGCAAACGACCGGGCGCACGGCCGCGCATGGATCATGCCTCTCTCCCCTGCCTGCATTGTCATGGAGCATTTCATCACCCCGACGCACGATATGTACTTGGCCGAATACACACCCGAGCCATACGCCTGCGTGAGCGAGGTCAGCGCGCCCACACTTACATGCATGCCCGAGGCTGGCATAACGCCCGCGAACCTTAAACCATTGCATGGACCGTGGCCAAACAATGCCGTTTGCAGCTTTATCCAAGATAGCTGTGGCGAGGAATTAAGCCCGCTGTTTGCGGGGGAGCTTTATCACTCGCGCTCGGTACTCTTTTTGCCTGGATATTTTGACGAACTGGAGCACCGCTATCCCACCGAGTTCGCGGGAATCTTTGAGGCGTTTGTCGAGCCATGGCACGAGGAAGCGACGTCTGCTATCTGCCACACGCTGCGCCGGATTAACGAGGAACGCGCCCGCACCGTAGGCGGACGCGTCTATATGCAGGGCATCGTGGAGACCATGGTCGCGGAGCTCGCCTGTTCGCGCGCGGCCCACAAGCAGGCGCGGCAGGCGGCAGACACACGCGTCAGCATAACCATTGCCGAAGAAGCAACGGCAATGGTTGAGCGCGCGCTCGACAAAGGCAGACGTGTGGGTATCAACGAGGTGGCCGAGAGGCTCTACACAAGCCGCTCCAAACTATGCGCCACCTTTAAGGCCCAAACTGGCGAGTCCCTGGGCGCCTACATTCGCAGACGCCGCATGGAGCGAGCACAGGACCTTTTGGCCGATAGCGCGCTCACGATAGCGCAGGTGGCAGAGCGGCTCGACTACCCTCAGCAAGCCGCCTTCGCCCAAGCCTTCAAACAATACGCCGGCATGACACCCACGGCTTGGCGAAGCAAGCATCGCTAAGGCCCAAGCTACCTGGCCGTAACGGAGCGATTAATTAGCCGCCGCCCGTCAGCTCACCCAGGATCTAAACGTCAAGATGTGCACAATCAAGCGCCTTTTTGATAAGAGGGACAGATCGATCAGCCAAATACAACGGAATGTTGAGCACCCCGTCGTCGAGCTTTAGGTTCTTAAGTGAGTAGCGGACCCTCAATGGAGTCGTCTCCGCATGCTTGTCGGCATAGTACTTAAGGCTCTTGGAATGAACGACCTCTCCCGATTTGACCTCGACGGGAACGATTTCGTTTCCGACTTGAATCAAAAAATCAACTTCGTGCTTCGGCTTCTCGTTTGTCCAATAACGCGGAGCAGCATCTAACTGTGAAAGTAATGCCTGAAGCACATAGTTCTCGGCGAACGAACCTTTGAACTCCGAAAATAGCGCATCCGAGATGGCAAAAGCGGACGCATCCAGCCTTGCCATGCGGCGCAGCAAGCCGACATCAAGACAGTAGACTTTAAATGCCTTGAGGTCATCGTACGCAGAGAGCGGCACACCACCGGCAGCATTAAGGCGAACCGCCGTGATGAGCCCAGCATCGGCAAGCCATTCCAGAGCATCCTCGTATTCTCGAGCACGAGCCCCCTCGCGCACCGCACCCCAAACGAACTTTTTGTTCTCGCGCGCCAACTGAGCTGGAATCGAGTTCCATATTTGCGAAAGCTTGGCGAACTGCGCACGGCCGCCATGCTTGGCAAAATCGCGCTCGTAGGAATCCAAGAGATCAGACAACACCTTATCGACCTGAACGATATCGCCCGTCTCCACCCACCGGCCAAGAGCCTCTGGCATGCCGCCGCATGCAAAATAACGACGAAGATGCTCGACGAGACGGACATGGAAGAAATCGGGCACTGTCTCGATCTGATCCAGGCCGCCAAGGTATTCGTCGTAGTTTGCAGCGCCCTCGGCTTTCAGAAACTCGGAAAAGCTCATGGGGCGCATCTCCATGAACTCGACCTTTCCCACCGGAAAAGCGCTGGTCTCACGGGACAAGAGAACGCCCAACAAAGACCCTGCGCATGCGACGTGATACTCGGGGGCCTCGTCACAGAAGTATTTAAGGGCACCGACTGCAGAAGGACAATCCTGGATCTCATCAATAATAAGCAGCGTCTCGCCAGGATCGATAGGCTGTCCAAGTGCCAGGGAAAGATTTGAGATGATCCGTCGAGGATCGCGTGTACCTTCGAAAAACTGAGCGTACTCGCTCTGTACCCCAGGTGACGGCTCCTCGAGCGTCAGATACACAAAATTGAGGTACGAGGTTCGGCCGAACTCCTTAAGCGCCCACGTCTTTCCAACCTGGCGCGCCCCCTTAAGGATAAGCGGCTTACGATATTCTGACGCTTTCCAAGCGTTAAGCTTGGCAATGATATCTCGCTGCATGACCGAACCTCCCGCAAAGAAACTTCCGTAAACGTGATATTTCCCACATTTTACCCTAGGTAAAACGTGACATTTATCACATTTACGGAAGTTTTAGCTTATTTCGCCACACTTTCATCACATTTATTGCAATGTGACAAAGGGACAGTCCCTTTGTCGCCCGCACAAAAATGGACGCGCCAACGGCGCGCCCATTCACTCTATTTTTATCAGCCCCACCTGACCCGAACGGCCGAGTCGTCACGGAACCCGGAAGCCCCGGCAGGGCGGGTGTTTGCTCAAAATGAGTTCCGCACGCAAAGAAGGCCACTTAATGTGGC
>CABVAO010000049.1 GCA_902496335.1 uncultured Collinsella sp. | reverse complement strand
CCGAGAGGGTTGGGAGGCAATATGCAGCGACAGCTTATGAGTGAACTTATCGCTTGGAAATCAAGGGCGAATCGCAAACCTCTCTTGCTTAAGGGAGCCCGCCAGACAGGAAAGACTTGGCTTCTTAACGAATTCGCAAGCCAGCAGTATCGAAACGTCATTCGTTTTGACTTTATGCTCGAGCCGAGCACACGCTCGCTGTTCGATGGGAACCTCGACCCCAAGCGCATCATCTCCCAGATAGAACTCCTACGTGGCCAAACCGTAACGCCGGAAGACACGCTCATCATCTTCGACGAGATCCAAGAGGCGCCACGCGGGATCACCTCGCTCAAGTACTTCAACGAGCTTGCACCCGAATACCACATCGTAGCAGCCGGTTCCTATATGGGCCTCGCGCTCCGACGCGAAAACGAGTCATTTCCCGTCGGCAAAATCGACCAGCTCACCATGCGTCCCATGGGGTTTGCTGAGTTCGTTCGTGCCGTCGACGGCAACCCGCTCGCCGACGCCATCCTTGCCGCAGACATGAACCTTCTAGCAAACGTTACCGAAAAGCTCGAGCACTTGCTCAAGGAATACCTTGTTGTCGGCGGTATGCCCGAAGTTGTCTCCACTTTCGCCGAGACACGCGACTTCATCGAAGCCCGAAGGCTTCAACAGCAAATCATCGAGGCTTACGAATCCGATTTTGGCAAACATGCACCCGCCCGCATCGTCGAGCGCATGAGGTTGGTTTGGAAATCCCTTCCCGGCCAGCTTGCAAAGGAGAACAAGAAGTTTGTCTATGGCGCCCTTCGTCCCGGAGCGCGCGCACGCGATTTCGAGGAAAGCCTCCAGTGGCTCACGGACTACGGAATCGTTCATAAGGTGCCACGTGTTTCCGCTCTAAAGGCGCCGCTCTCGAGCTATGAAGACCTCTCGGGCTTCAAACTGTTCTGCATCGACACCGGTATCCTCGGAGCGCTCTCCGGTCTCTCTCCGGCCATCGTTCTTAACGGATCCGCTGTTTTTACCGAGTTCAAAGGTTCGCTGACCGAACAATACGTCGCGCAGGAGCTTTTGCTCCAGGACAAAACTCCCGCGTATTGGTCCTCTACCTCCGGCAATGCCGAAACCGACTTTGCCATCGACCATGCGGGAACCGTGCTTCCGCTTGAGGTCAAGGCGGCAGAGAACCTTAAAGCGAAGAGTCTGAAAATAGCCTGCGAAAAATTCAAACTCGAGCGTTGCGTGAGGAGCTCCCTGGCGGCATATAGAGACGAGGGCATGCTCATCAATATTCCGCTTTGGGAGATTGGGCAGATCGACAAGCTGGCATAGGCGCTGTGGGGACGCCCCGCAAGGACTGTCCCCAGGTGCCGGCTGTTGAGTTGCGGTGGAATAGGGACTGTTTGGTGCCCGAAAGGGCGATTTTAGTCCGTATTTCACCGCAACTTATTATTTAGAGGGCGCTGAGGCTGGGGGTCCAGGCGATGGTGGGAGTCGCGCCGTCGAGAACCTCGTTGATGGTGGCGGCCATGCCAGCGAGTAGGCTGTTCTCGCTTACGGTGAGCGTCTTGTAGCCGCCGGCTCGCATGAGTTCGCGGATCACCACGGCGCCAGCCAAGATCACGCTCGCGCGCTTGGGCTGCACGCCCGGCAACGCGGCAATGCCTGCAACATCCAACGCAGACATGCGCTCGATAGCGGCCGAAATCTGCTCCATCGAAAGCTCGCGCAGGTGCACAAAGTTCGAGTCGTACGGCTCCAGTTCGTGGACCAGCGCCACGAGCGTGGTAACGGTACCGCCCACCGCGACGAGGCGCTCGGCGCGCTCAAAGTCGACAGGCAGGCCCTCAAAGTAAGCCCCGAACTGCTCGCCCGCCCATACGCCAGCGGCGGCAAGTTCACTGTCCGTTGGCGGCAGCGCCGAGAAAAACCGCTCCGTCACGCGACGGCAACCGATGTCCAGTGAGCGCGTTCCCTCCAGCGCAAAGACGCCACGCTCCGGCGCATAGACGCCCGTCGCGAGCTCCGTGGATCCGCCGCCCGAATCGGCAACAATGATGCGCTCGCCGGCAAAGTCGTGCGCCACGCCAAAAAACGTCAGGCGTGCCTCGACCTCGCCCGGAATCACCTGCGGCTCAAGCCCCAGCTCGTGCAGGCCGTCCAGCAGCAGGGCGGCGTTGGACGCATCGCGCGCGGCGCTCGTGCACGTGGTGCAGATGCACGCGGCGCCAAAGGTACGCGCCTCGTCCACAAACATACGGCACGCAGCGAGTACACGCTCGACAGCCGCCTCGCAAAAGCGACCCGTCGCGTCCACGCCCTCGCCCAGGTCGGTAATCTCGGTATGCTTGGACGATTCCACAATCGCTCCGCCCTCGACCTGGGCCAACACCAGTCGCGACGACACCGTTCCCAGGTCGATCGCGGCCACCTTATAGCGTTTGCAATTTGTCATTGCGAGCTCCCCTCCGGGCGCTATTTGCCGTTGGACACGACCGTCTGACCCTCGACGCCGTTAAACCCAAACAGCATGTCGAGCGCTTGGATGTACCACGGCGCGTCCTTACCGACTTCTTCGATTTCCTTGGCCACTTCGCTGGCCTTCTTGGCGTTTGAGGACTTTTTGCTCGACGAGGCATCCGAATCGTCGTCCAGGCCCTGCACTTCAATCCTCTTCTCGCCGGGCATCACCAGGCCCAGGTCCTCGGATGCCGCGTCCTTGATACCCTCCTCCGAGAGCAGTTTGTCGACGCTTTTTTGCAGGTCGTCGTTATATTGCTCGCGAATCTCGACCTGCTTGGCCAAGATGTCGCTCGAGCGTTTTGCCACATACAGGTCGCGCACGGGGAAATACAGGCTCACAAGCGCCAGGGCGACGACAATGCCAACAAACAGCCCCCGCTGGGGACCGTGGGTAAAGTCGTAGATTGCCTTGACCACCGCGTTATCGTTGGCGTAATGCATGAAGTCCGAGCCCGAAAGACGGTTCGAGGGCCTACTCGGCTTTTCATGCGTTTGAGCCGAGGAACGCTGAGCATGCTCCGAGTGCGCCGGGCGCACCGAACGTAGCGGGCGGTCCGTCGACGTATTCACTTGAGCACGGGAGTGTGAGGCACTTGTCGGTCGCTGCGTGGAGCAGTCGGCACCGGCGTAATCGGACCCGCCGAGCTGCACCGTGCGCGCACGGCGAGGTGACGGCTCACGCGAACCGGCGGAATAGTACCTGTTGTCGTAAATCTGATCCATGTGCGCCTTGTGCGGTTGAGGTTTGTTTGCGCTAAGTCTTTTAGTTATAGCACGAGCGCGCGCAACGCCTTCGGCGGCCCTTGCTCGACATAAAAAAGGCGCTGAGCCATATGGCCCAGCGCCCAATGGTGCTCAACAGCGCCCGGCGGGAGCGAGGCGAATCCGAGTCAGCCCCGCCCCGCGCACGCCGTTTGCCTAGCGAATGTTGTAGAACGCGGCCTTGCCGGCGAAGCGCGCGCTGCCCTCGAGCTCGTCCTCGATACGGATGAGCTGGTTGTACTTGGCGATACGGTCGCTGCGGCACGGGGCGCCCGACTTAATCTGACCGGCGTTGACGCCCACGACCAAGTCGGCGATCGTGGAGTCCTCGGTCTCGCCGGAGCGGTGGCTCACGATGCAAGCGTAACCGGCCTCCTTGGCAGTCTCGATGGCCTCGAGCGACTCGGTGAGCGTGCCGATCTGGTTGACCTTGACCAGGATCGCGTTGGCGGCACCCAGCTCGATGCCCTTCTTGAGGCGCTCGGTGTTGGTGACGAACAGGTCGTCGCCCACCAGCTGCACCTTGTTGCCAATGCGACGGGTAAGCTCGACCCAGCCGTCCCAGTCCTCCTCGGCCATGCCGTCCTCGATGGAGATGATGGGATAGGTGTCGACGAGCTTCTCCCAGTAATCGACCATCTGGGCACTCGTGTACTCAACACCCTCGCCCTTGAGCTCGTACATGCCGGTCTCGGCGTTGTAGAACTCGGTCGAGGCCGGGTCCATGGCGTACATGAAGTCGACGCCGGGCTTAAAGCCGGCTTTCTCCACGGCCTTGGTGATGTACTCGAACGGCTCGGCATTGGTCTTGAGGTTGGGCGCAAAGCCGCCCTCGTCGCCCACGCCGCCGCCCAGGCCGGCCTCGTGCAGCACGCCCTTGAGGGTGTGGTAGACCTCGGCGCACCAACGCAGGCCCTCGGCAAAGCTCGGGGCGCCCACCGGCATGATCATAAACTCCTGGAAGTCAACGTTATTGTCGGCATGCACGCCGCCGTTGAGGATGTTCATCATGGGCGTGGGCAGCAGATGGGCGTTGACGCCGCCCAGGTACTGGTACAGCGACAGGCCCGCCGACTCGGCTGCGGCGCGGGCAACGGCCAGCGACACGCCCAGGATGGCGTTGGCGCCGAGCTTGGTCTTGTTGGGCGTACCGTCCGCGGCAATCAGCGCGGCATCGACGGCGCGCTGGTCGAAGGCGTCGAGGCCCACGACGGCGTTAGCGCACTCGTTGTTAACGTGCTCGACGGCCTGCGAAACGCCCTTGCCCAGGTAGCGGCCCTTGTCGCCATCGCGCAGCTCGCAGGCCTCAAAGGCGCCGGTCGAAGCACCCGAAGGCACCATTGCGCGGCCAAAGCTGCCGTCCTCGAGCACGACCTCGACCTCGACGGTGGGATTGCCGCGGCTGTCGAGCACCTCACGACCGTAGACGTCCAAAATATCGCTCATGTTGTCTCCCTCTCACTTGGAAACGTAGTGGATGCAAGCGACCGGCTGACCGTGCACCATCGGTGCGTCTCTGTAAGTTAGCCATGTCGCACTTTTTGCATTATGCCCTAAGTTAGCCGAGGGATACACTTGATTTTCGAAAAATTTAGCGGGAACGATGAAGCGTGTCAGCCCGTCGTTCCCGCAGTCTTACTCCTCCGCCTTTGCGGCATCCCACAGGTCGTTGAGGCCGTGGGTCGAAAGCTCGGCAAGATCCACGTGAGCATCGGCCGCCATCCGCTCCATCGCGGCCCAGCGGCGGCGGAACTTTGCCGTGCTGGCACGAAGGGCACTCTCGGCGTCAATGCCCTCTTTGCGTGCAACGTTGACCAGGGCAAAGAGCAGATCGCCAAACTCCATTTCGCGCTCGGGCGAGCCAGGGGCCTCGGCCTCAAACTCGGCACGCTCCTCGGCGACCTCGTCCCACACGTCCTGGACCGTCTCCCACTCAAAGCCCACGGCAGCCGCCTTGCGCGACACCTTCTGAGCCTGCATCAGCGCCGGCAGATGCGTGGGCACGCCGTCGAGCAGGCCCTCGGGCGCAGCCTCGCCCGCCGCCACGGCCTTGTCCTTGGCAGCCCTCTCGGCAAGCTTGACCTCGTCCCAAATCTTGAGTACCTCGTCGGAGCTGTCGGCATCCACATCGCCAAACACGTGCGGATGACGGCGAATGAGCTTGGCGTCGATATCGCGCGCCACGTCGGCCAGCGTAAACTCGCCGGCATCCGCCGCAATCTGCGCATGCAGCACCACCTGCATGAGCACATCGCCCAGTTCCTCGCGCAGATGCGCCGCGTCGTCCGCCTCGATGCAATCGAGCGCCTCGTAGGCTTCCTCGATCATGTTCTTGCCAATGCTGCGGTGCGTCTGTTCGCGGTCCCACGGGCAGCCATCGGGCTGACGCAGACGCCAGATGGTCTGCACCAGATGCTGCAGCTCGGCCGACGCGTCGACCAGCGTGGACAGATCGCGCGAGCCCTCGGCATTTTGCTGAGCCATGTGCTGCGCCATGGCTACTCCTCCTCCATGACCACGTGGCGGAACGCGCCGCCCTCGTAGATGCCGTAGCTGTGCGAGCCGTCCTTGGGGATGCTCACGCTGCCGGGGTTGAAAAGCCACAGGCCCGGGTGCGCCTCGCTTGCCTCGTTAACCTTGATGTGCGTATGACCGTAGACGAGCGCGGAGCCCTCGGGCAGCGCGGGCGCGTGGTCGACGCTGTTGTGCATGCCGGCGCCAAAGACATGGCCGTGCGTCAGGAACAGCTCGCGGCCGGTTTCGTCAAACAGCGTGGCGTAGTCGGCCATGACGGGGAAGTCAAGCACCATCTGGTCGACCTCAGCATCGCAGTTGCCGCGTACCGCGATGATGTGGTCGGCCAGGGCGTTGAGCAGCGGGATTACGCGCTTGGGGGCGTAATCGCGCGGCAGGTCGTTGCGCGGACCGTGGTAGAGCAGGTCGCCCAGCAGGACGATGCGGTCGGGCTGCTGGGATTCGATGGCGGCGACCAGGCGCTCGGCCCAGTATGCCGAGCCGTGGATGTCAGAAGCGATGAGGTATTTCATGGGGAGTCCTTTCGAAGCGGAGTTGATGGGGGCTGAATACGGGGTCCGGCGGATGTGGAGCCCATCTACCGTGTTACTCGAATCGCAGCGCCGCGCTCTGAGCCGCCTGCATCACGCGTTGGAGCGGCACGTTGCGCTCGCGGGCGAGACGGGCGCAGTCCTCGTACTCGGGAGCCGCGCGCTCGCTGCCGTCGGGCAGGGTCGCCACCTTAACGGATACCTCGCCCCAAGGCGTTGTCACCTGCTCGAATCGGCGCGGCAGGCAAACGCGTTCCATCACCTGGCGACGAACGGCGTTGGTCGTGGTCTCCAAAAAGATAATCGTCTGTAGGCGCTCGATATCCTCATGCGAGCAGATCACCTGCAACTGCCATCCGGGGCGACCCTTTTTGCAGTAGAGAGGCAGCCAGTGCACCTCGCGCGCACCCGCCTCGCGCAGGCGGTCGGCAGCGTAGGCGAGTACCTCGGGCGACGCATCGTCGATGTCGCACTCCAGCTTGACGATGGTTTCGGGCGCATCGGTCTCGCGGGACAGCGGGGATGTGCTATCGCATTGCATACGGTCCGGATCCTTTCCGCGCGGGCTCGTTTTGTTCATCCAAACGCTAGCACATCGGACGTGGCACAGGCGTGACTTTCGTCCGTCGCCGCCCTCGCCCCCATCCAAACGTGTACGTCAGCCTCCAAACATGTCATTATTTGTCGGTTTTGGAGGCTGACGTACACGTTTTGAGAGCAAGCGAGGCCGCACCACGCGCCGCGCAACCTTTCCAATCGATTTCGATCCCCGGCGTGCCCGGCGTGTTGAGAGCTGCGCCATTACAATGAAGCGGATTCGCTTGACGCAAAGGAGCCGCTATGCCCATGTGCCCGCTGGTCGATTGCCATACCCACACCTCGTTTTCGGACGGGCATGCCTCGTTTGAGGACAACGTCCGTGCCGCTGCTGCGGCCGGCTGCCGCGTCATGGTCTCGACCGACCATCTCACCCTGCCCGCCAGCATGGATGCTAACTGCGAGGTGCAGGTTACTGAGGGTGACCTCCCGGCGCATCGTCTGGCTTTTGAGGACGCTCGCAATCTTGCCGCTCAGATTACGCCAGAACTCACCTTTATCTACGGTTTCGAATGCGATTGGTACGAGGGCTGCGAGCCTTTGGTTGAGCGCTGGTCCCAGGGCGCCGTCGTGCGCCTGGGCAGTGTGCACTGGATTGGCAACCCAGGCGATATCATGGCCGGTGCCGCGGGTACGGCGGGAACGGAGGACGTCGCTCGTCCCGATACGCCCGATTCGCGCTGCGGCTGGATCGACGATGACACCAACTTGCACGTTTGGGAAAACCTGGGGGTACGCGGCGTGTGGGAGCGCTATGTCGATGACTGGTGCCGCGCCTGCGAGAGCCCGCTTAACTTTGATGTGATGGCTCACCCCGACCTGGTCATGCGCTTTTCGAAGGAAGGCTTTGCGCCCGATTTTGACCCCGCACCGTTTTGGCAGCAGATGGCAGAGTGCGCGCACGATACGGGCCGCCGCGTTGAGGTCTCGACGGCCGCACCGCGCAAGGGCTTGGGCGACTACTACCCCGCAACCGGTCTTTTGCGCTGCTTTGCCCATGCCGAAGTGCCGATCACCTTTGGCTCGGACGCGCACCGCGCCTGCGATATCTGCTGGAACATCCGCGAGGCCCAGGCGCACGCCTACGACTGCGGTTATCGAACCTTCGACATCCCCCACGCCACCGGCGAATGGGAATCCACGCCCCTCGCCTAACTGGTCGTTTAAGAACGTCCCCAATGACTAGTGGCGGCGGGCGTTGAGTTCGCCGGCCAGCTCGTCGAGGGTGATGCCGTAGCGCTCGAGCGTCACGAGCAGGTGGTAGACCAGGTCACCGGCCTCGTAGCGAATGTGATCGTGGTCGTTATCCTTGCAGGCCATGATGACCTCGCTCGCTTCCTCGGCAAGCTTCTTTAGCAGCTCATCCTCGACGTCGGTCAGCAGACGAGCGGTATAGCTCTCCTGCGGCGACGCGTCGCGACGGCCATGAATCACCTCGGCCAGCCCCGTCAGCGTCTCACCGATATTTCCATCCTGAACATTCGCGGTGCGCACACCCATGGTTCAATCCTTTCTGGTTGGCCAAGCGCCTAGTCGAGCGCCCGCCCTACGCGAGTTTCCTAAAGAAGCAGGTACGGTTGCCGGTATGGCAGGCCGGACCCGGCGAGTCGACCTTGACCAGCAGTGTATCGTTATCGCAGTCGGCCCAGAGCTCCTTGACCTCTTGCATATTGCCGCTCGTCGCGCCCTTGTTCCAGAGCTCCTGACGGCTGCGGCTCCAAAACCACGTGGTACCGGTCTTGAGCGTCAGCCCCACCGACTCCTCGTTCATCCAAGCAACCATAAGCACCTCGCCGGTGTCATACTGCTGAACAACACAAGGAATCAGCCCCTTGGCGTCGTATGTAAGCTTTGAAGGATCGGTTATCTCTTCCATTTCTCTCCCCAAATTCAAACTTCGCAGGTCGGCGAGGGTTGTCCAGGTGCCCGAGATTCCGAGCGACAAGCCCGACGACGCGTACTTAAGTACGCGAGGAGGGTTGGAGCCGGAAGGTCGGGTGCCTGGGCAAGCCGCAGCATTAGAAATCCAGCCTCACAGGAATACCTTGAGAGGCCATATACTCTTTGACTTCGCGAATGCTGAACGTCCCAAAGTGAAAGACGCTGGCCGCCAGCACGGCATCGGCTTCGCCCTCGATCACGCCCTCGGCAAAATGCTCGAGCGTACCCACGCCGCCGCTTGCGATCACCGGAATCGGCACCGCGCGCGCCACGGCGCGGGTGAGCGCCAGGTCAAATCCGGCCTTGGTGCCGTCGCGGTCCATACTGGTGAGCAAGATCTCGCCGGCGCCGCGACGGGCCGCCTCCTCGGCCCACGCCACCGCGTCGATACCCGTGGCGTTGCGGCCGCCTGCGGTAAAGACCTCCCACTTGTCGGCACCGGATGCGCCAGGCAAGCCGACGTGCTTGGCATCGATCGCCACGACCACGGCCTGGCTGCCAAACGCCGCGGCAGCCTGGCTGATCAGCGACGGGTCACGCACGGCGGCAGAGTTGAGCGACACCTTATCGGCACCGGCGGCAACCATGGTCTAATCAGCGACGGGTCGCGCACGGCGGCAGAGTTGAGCGACACCTTGTCAGCACCGGCTGCAACCATGGTGCGCATGCCCGCCAGGTCGCGAAAGCCGCCGCCCACGGTATAGGGAATAGCGAGCTCCTCGGCCGCATGCGCCGCCATCTCGATGGTCGTCGCGCGGTTGTCGCTCGTGGCGGTAATGTCCAGGAAGACGACCTCGTCCGCACCCTCGCGGTCGTAGGCGCGCGCCAGCTCCACCGGATCGCCCGCATCGCGCAAGCTCACAAAGTTGACGCCCTTGACCACACGACCGTCCTTGACGTCCAGGCAGGGAATCACGCGCTTGGTAAGCATGGGCTACTCCTCCCCTCGGGCGGCGGCCAGCGCCTGTGCCAGCGTAAAGTTGCCTTCGTAGAGCGCACGGCCGGTAATGGCGCCTTCAATCGCGACCTCGCCCACCGCGGCCAGTGCGCGGATGTCGTCGAGCGTCGAGATACCGCCCGAAGCCACGACGGGAAAGCCCGCGACCTCGGCCACATGGCGATACGCCGCCACATCGATGCCCGTCTGCATGCCATCGCGCGCGATGTCGGTATACACCAGATGCTTAAAGCCCAGCTCGGTAAGCTGCGCCACGGCATCGTCGAGCACCACGCCCGCGCCGTCGCGCCAGCCATTCACCTTGACCTGGCCGTCGCGTGCGGCAATATCTGCCACCAACAGCTCGCCAAAGCCTTGGGCCGCCACCTCGGCAAAACCCGGCTCGGTCACGAGCACCGTGCCTAGTGCGATGCGGCGCGCACCGTAGCCGGCCAACTCGTCGATGCGCGCGAGCGAGCGGACGCCGCCGCCCACGTCCACGGACAGACCGTTGACGCCGCAGATGGCCTTAATCGCCGCCGAGTTGGCAGCGCATGTGTCCTCGTCCTCGCCAAAGGCAGCGGACAGGTCGACGACGTGCACCCAGCTTGCGCCCTGCTCGGCAAACGAGCGAGCAACGGCCACGGGGTCGTCGGAATATACCTTGCAGCGACTCCGGTCGCCGCGCTCCAGGCGCACGACCTTGCCGCCGATCAGATCGATTGCGGGAAACAGGATCATCGGCCGGCCTCCTCGACGATGTTGACGAAGTTCTTAAGGATGCGCTGACCCAGCGCGGAGGATTTCTCGGGATGGAACTGGCAACCCCACACGTTGCCACGGCGCACGATGCACGGGAAGCTCCGCGTATAGTGCGTGCGCGCCAGCACATCGGCGGCATCGGCATCGTCGGCCACCGCGTAGCTGTGGGTGAAGTACATGTTGGCACCCTCGGCAAAACCAGTAAGCAGCGGACATCGGCATCGTCGGCCACCGCGTAGCTGTGGGTGAAATACATGTTGACACCTTCGGCAAAACCGGCAAGCAGCGGATCGGCCGCGCCGGCGGGCGTCATGTGCACCTGGTCCCAGCCCACGTGCGGCACCTTCAGGCGGCTCGACTCCAGGCGCGTGCACGAACCGCGCATAATACCCAGGCCATCGACCCAGGGACCGCCAGTCTGCTCAGAGGCATTGCCGTCGGCGACCGCGCCCTCGTCCGCAGGCACGCCCTCGTTGCCGCGCTCAAAAAATAGCTGAAGGCCCAGGCAGATGCCGAGCAGCGGAGTTCCGGCGGCGACGGCATCGAGCACCGCGTCCGCCTCGCCGCTCTGGCGCATAAAGGCGATCGCGTCATAGAACGCGCCCACGCCCGGGATGACCAGGCCGTCGGCG
>CABVAO010000048.1 GCA_902496335.1 uncultured Collinsella sp. | reverse complement strand
TACCGTAGTAGGCGAAACCCCCGCCACCGCCGCAACTTCCTTGATGCCAGGCTTAACCGTATCCTTAGAACGAGCACTCTCGCGAGCCATAGCACGCTCCCCCATCAACATGTCATTCGTTTCCATACGAACAAAGCATACCCCAACAACAGCGGGAAACCGGTAACAGTACAAGTAAGTAAACGACTCATCCAATTAATTAGGTGAGTTCCGCCTAAAGGGTGACTACACAGGACCCCAGCCGGGGCTGTTTGGGTTACCTCCCAAAACATTCCGCAAAGAGGCTCGCCGCACGAAGTGCGCAGCGAGCCTCTTTGCATGTCCGAGGACACCAATTTAATTTAACGTGGTTCCCTAAAGGACGACAACGCAGGAGACCCGGCAAGGCCGGGAGCACTTTGTCTCGCAAACATTCCGCAGCCGCGAAGCGGCGAGGACGTTTGAGAGGCAAAGTGCGTAGGCCTTACCGGGTCTCCGGTGGGAGTTGAGTCCCTTTAGAACTTGTCGTGGAAGGTACGCGAAATGACCTCGTCCTGCTGCTCCTTGGTGAGCGTGTGGAAGTTCACGGCATAGCCGGAAACGCGGATGGTCAGCTGCGGATACTTCTCGGGGTGAGCCTGAGCGTCGAGCAGCGTCTCACGGTTGAAGACGTTGATGTTCAGGTGGTGGCCACCCTTCTCGGCGTAAGCGTCGAGCATGTGGACCAGGTTATCGGCCTGAGTCTCGGAAACTTCAGAAACCTTCATAATGTGTCTCCTTCGATCGATAGGCGCCGGCCGAAACCGGCGCGCTAATCAGTAATCGTTATTGTTAGTATAGCACTAACAATAGTTACTCGCCCAGCTGATCAAGGTCGATATCGCCAAAGAACACCTGATCCTCCTTGCCGAGCGCACTCGGGATGATGGAGAAGGTGTTGGAGATGCCGTCCTGAGCATCGCGGAACGGGAGCTTGGAAACCGAAGACAGCGAAGCGATGGCGCCGTGGCTATCGCGCTTGTGCATGGGGTTAGCACCCGGGGCGAACGGCTGGCCAGCCTTGCGGCCGTCGGGCGTGGAGCCGGTCTTCTTACCGTACACGACGTTGGAGGTAATGGTCAGAACCGAGGTCGTGGGCACGGAGTTGCGGTAGGTGTCGTTCATGCGGATGTACTCCATGAACTGGTGCACAACGTCGTGAGCGATCTGGTCGACGCGGTCGTCGTCGTTACCGTACTTGGGGAACTCGCCCTCGGTCTCGAAGTCGACGATGATGCCGTTCTCGTCACGGACGGGGTGGACCTTGGCGTACTTGATGGCGGACAGGGAGTCAGCCACGACGGAAAGGCCAGCGATGCCCGTAGCGAACCAGCGGTGCACGTGCTTGTCGTGCAGAGCCATCTGGATGCGCTCGTAGCAGTACTTGTCGTGCATGTAGTGAATGATGTTCAGCGAGTTGACGTACACGCCAGCGAGCCACTTCATCATGTCGTTGTACTTGGCCACAACGTCGTCGTAATCGAGCGTATCGCCCTCGACGGCGCGATACTTGGGGCCGACCTGCTTCTTGGAGACCTCGTCAACACCGCCGTTGAGTGCATACAGCAGGCACTTGGCCAGGTTGGCGCGGGCGCCGAAGAACTGCATCTCCTTGCCGATGCGCATGGAGGACACGCAGCAGGCGATGCCGTAGTCGTCGCCGTGGTAAACGCGCATGAGGTCGTCGTTCTCGTACTGGATCGAGGAGCTGGCGACAGAAGTCTTGGCGCAGAACTTCTTGAAGTTCTCGGGCAGACGGGTCGACCACAGAACGGTCATGTTGGGCTCGGGGCTGGTGCCCATGTTCTCGAGCGTATGCAGGTAGCGGTAGCTCATCTTGGTAACGAGCGTACGGCCGTCGACACCCATGCCGCCGATGGACTCGGTGACCCACTGCGGGTCGCCGGTGAACAGGGCCTGGTACTCGGGGGTACGGGCAAACTTGACCATGCGGAGCTTCATGATGAAGTGATCCACGAACTCCTGGATCTGCTCCTCGGTGAAGGTACCGTTGGCAAGGTCGCGCTCAGCATAGATGTCGATGAACGTAGAGGTACGGCCGATGGACATAGCGGCGCCGTTCTGCTCCTTGACGGCAGCAAGGTAGGCGAAGTACATCCACTGGATGGCCTCCTGCGTGTTGGTAGCAGGGTTGGAAATGTCGAAACCATAGGTCTCGGCCATCATCTTGAGCTCGCCGAGGGCGCGGATCTGCTCCTGCAGCTCCTCACGATCGCGGATGTTGTCGGCGGTCATGACCGTCGGGGTGGAAGCCTTCTGGGCCTCCTTGTCCTTAATCAGGTAGTCGACACCGTACAGGGCGACACGACGGTAGTCGCCGATGATGCGGCCGCGGCCATAGCCATCGGGCAGACCGGTGATGATGTGAGCCGAGCGGCAAGCACGCATCTCGGGGGTGTAAACATCGAAGACGCCGGCGTTGTGGGTCTTGCGCTCGAAGGTGTAGCGCTCGACAACGTTCTCGTCGACCTTGTAGCCGTGCTGGCTGGCGGCCTGGCAAGCGATGCGGATACCGCCGTTGACGTGCAGAGCGCGCTTGAGCGGCTTGTCGGTCTGGAGGCCGACGATGGTCTCCTTCTCGCGGTGGGCGTTATCGATGTAGCCAGCGGGGTGGCTCACGATACCCGTGACGGTCTTGGTGTCCATATCGAGGACACCACCCTGCTCGCGCTCCTTAAGCAGCAGGTCGAGAACCTCGCCCCACAGCTCCTTGGTACGCTCGGTCGGACCTACGAGGAACGACTCGTCGCCCTCGTAAGGGGTGTAGTTCTTCTGGATGAAGTCTCGGACGTCAACCTCTCCCGTCCAAATGCCTTCCTTGAAGCCTTCCCATGCCTCCTGCATTGTGTAACCACGCTCCTAGTTACGTGTAATGCGGCGCTCTCTCACACCGCTGCTTATTGAATTCTTGAATTTTCGGCTTGCACTACCGGCTTCTTCCGTTCTTCACCACATGTTGGTGCAGGGAAAAACGTTTGTCCACCTTGGAACTGCAACCCAAAACCCAAGATTTCACCCGTTTGAGAAGGATAACATAGCCACCCCCTTCATCAGTGCTGTTATATGTTCCTTTTTTTCTACCATTAGGACGTTTTTTACAAACCCGCAGGAAATGCGAGTGCAAACAACTACCGTTCACCGATTTGTATGGTATTTTTTCTTGCCTTTGTACGACGTTCGCTCTAGCTGTTATGCCAGCTTTAGCAGGGTAAAGTGTCCCAGAGACCCTACAGAAACTGCAGGGCGGCCACGGGATCCCCCCGTGGCCGCCCTGTGGCGTGGCTAGTTTTTAGCTTTGATTGCCGCTTGGCATTAGGCGGCTGCGGCGGCCTTGTCGGCCGTTGCCTTGCTGTTGCCCTGGCCCTCAAAATGCTTGTAGCACCAGCTGGTGACCAGCGGGGTCAAAATAGCCGTCACGATTGCGCAGGCAGCAACCTGTGCCGTAGCCGTCGCGAGCACGGCGCCACCGTACATGGCCCCGTTGACGCTTGCCATGGCAGCAGGCGTGGCCACATTGGCTCCGGCGCAGCTCGAAATGGCCGCACCTGCGACACCCGTACCACCCGTGAGCTTATCGACCGCGATGACGGGAATTGCAAAGACCACCGAGCAGATCACGCCGAGCAGAATACCGGGAAGACCGCCATTAATGAGCTGGCCAAAGGTCATGGTCGAGCCCATGGCAAAGAAGACGAGCACGATGATGGCGGAAAGTGCAGGAGCCATCATCTTTTTAAAGCTGGGGAACAGGTTACCCAGGATAATGCCGACGACGATCGGCAGAATGGCGCCCACGAGCGACCAGCCGATCGGGGCCTGGCCGGCAGCGCCGAGCACGATCATCGTGACCGGAGGGCCGACAACCAGCGTGGTGATGGCGACAGCGCCACGCTCAGCCTCGTTGCCCATGGTACCCATCAGCCCAGCGTACATAGCGTTGTTGGCGCCGGTGCAAGCCGCCAGCATCACCATGGCAGAGATGCCAAACAAGTTGTCGTTGAACACATACAGGATGAGCAGCGACACGGCAACGACCACGATCTGCTTGACGGCGATGATGATGGCGCCGCGGGCAGCGGCGGCAGGAGCGCTCTTAAACGAAATCGTCGTACCGACGATGAGCAAAAAAGCGCCCACGAGCGGGCCAGCGCCCTGCTGGGTCATGCCAAGCGTAAAGCTGCCGAGCGTTTTGAACAGGTCGGGGAATAGCGTGTTGAGCAGACAGCCCAACAGAAGCGGCACCAAGATATTGGCGCCCGGGATGGAGGACATCTTAAAGAACGGCTCCTTTGCCGCCGGCGCCTCCACCGCAGTCGATTCACTCATATATATCTCCTTTGGATGCATGCGAATCGTAGCCGCATGCGCCTATATCAGAAAGAAGGCGACGGTCCCGAGTCGCAGGAGCCGTCGCCGAATAATCGTCGCGGAGTATTACCCGTCCAGAACGATGCCACCGTCGCAGTCACCGATCTCGCCGTTCACGAAGCTGGCGAGGTCGGAAGCGAAGAACAGCACCATCTGCGCAGGCTCGCTGGCCTGGGCGGCGCGGCCCAGAGGAATACCGTTGATGATACGCTGAGAGTTCTCGTCAGAGAGAATCGAGGTCATATCGGTCAACGTGAGCGACGGGCACACGGCGTTACAGCGGACGCCAAACTTGCCGCCTTCCTTGGCGACTGCCTTGGTCAGGCCGTTGACACCGGCCTTAGAGCTCGCGTAGGCCGCGGTGCCGAGCAGGCCGCCACCGATCTTGCCAGCGACAGAGCTCACGTTGACGATAGTGCCGGCATGGGCCGCCTTAAAGTGCGGGTACACGGCGTTCATCATAGTGAAGGTACCGTTGAGGTTGATGTCGATGGTGCGACGCCACTCGGTGTCATCGATCTCGTCGAACTTCTTGGTGCTGATGACGCCAGCGCAGTTGATCAGGATGTTGGTTTGCGGCAGGTCCGTAAAAATCTGCTCGACGGTCTCGCGCGCCTTGGGTGCATCGGCGACATCGAGCTGATAGAACTTGTTGCCCTCGCCAAGCTCGGCCACCGCGGCCTCGCCCTTAGCAGCGTTCCTTGCGATGAGCGCGACGTGTCCGCCGCCCGCAACGATGCCCTTGGCAATCTCGAGGCCAATGCCCTGAGTGCCGCCGGTAACGATCGCGGTTTTGCCCGTGAAGTCAAATGCCATGACTCCAACCCCCTTGATTCAGGTGTCTCCTTGCGGGAAGTTGGAGCATCGCACGTGGCGATAAATGAGTCCCAGTCGTCATGGTGGTGACAACCCCTCGCCTAACCGCGGGCATAATAGTTCTTTGAAACGCTTCAGCGGTTGAATGATTTTAAGTCTTTATGCGCTCTTTATATTGCCCACTGTATGAGGCCCGCGTATGGGGGTATCATCTTCCACCGAAAATAGTTTCTAGTGTTAGGGGTTTTCGGTGGAAGATACCGATTTCCGTGAACTTGGGCGTCAGCTCCTTACCGAGTTTGGCGGCATTCACCAGCGCGTTTCGCGCTTTGTGGACAAAGCTCTCAGCGGCGAGATGGCTGTCATGCGCGCCCTTATGCTCGCTGGCGGTTCGCTCACGCCGAGCGAACTCGCTGATCGCGCCTGGGTCTCGAACGCCCGCATTGCCAATATCCTACGCGCTCTCGAAGCCAAGGGCTGGGTTGAGCGTGAGCACTCAAAGACCGACCGTCGTCGCGTACACGTCACGGTGACCGACAAGGGATTCCAGGATCTCGAAATCAAACGCCGGGAATTCGAGGAGCGCACCGCGGCTTTCCTCGAGCAGCTCGGCGAAACAGATACCCAAGAGATGGTGCGCCTTCTAAGACGTGCCAACGAAATTATCGACCGCAACCAAGAAAGGAGAGATGCCGAGTGAGGATTCTCAAGCTCTTTAAAAAGCATGTCCTGGCACTGTTCGCAGCTATCGTACTTATCGTAATCAGCTGCAACGCCGATCTGGCGCTGCCTACCTATATGAGCGACATCGTCGACGTGGGCGTGCAGCAAGGCGGCATCGCCTCGCCCGTGCCCGACACCATCCGCGCCGAATCGCTCGACGACCTCGAACTCTTTATGAGCGCCAAGGACGCCAAAGCTGTGGAGGCCGTGTTTGGCAAGACAGACAAAAACGGGATTCGCACGTACAAGGGCACCGAGGATGAGCGCGGCGACGGCGGCAAGATTGCCGACATCATGAGCCTGCCTGAGACCGTCGTGCTCGCCTTCAACCAGGGCATCGACGCCGACTCCATGGGCGACATGACCGGCACGTCCGGCGAAAAAGACAGCGACGCCGCCCAGGCCATGCCCACCCCCGAGCAGATGGCGGCGATGACGCCCGAGCAGCTCGCCGAGATGCAGCAGAAGGCCGCAGCGGCGCAGAACATGCAAAAGCAGATTGATGCCGACGGCGGTAAGATCACCATGAAGGGCCTGCGTCTAGGCGTTGAAGGCGGCCTAATCGACCAGGGCAAGCTCATCGAGGGCGCCAACGATATGGCGGACAAAATGGGCTCTATGTCAGGCTCCATCGTCACTCAGCGCGCCGTGAGCTATGTGCAGGATGAGTACAAGGCGCAGGGCATCGACCCCGCCGACGTGCAGAACGCCTACCTGGGCCGCATGGCGACCACGATGTTTGGTCTGTGTCTGGTGTCGCTGGTCGCCACCATCCTGACCGGCGCCGTGGCTTCGCGCACCGCCTGCTCCATTGCCCGCGACCTGCGCCGCGAAACCTTCAACAAGGTTATGCACTTCTCGCCGGCCGAGGTGGGCAAGTTTAGCCAGGCCTCGCTCATCACCCGCTGCACCAACGACATTCAGCAGATTCAGATGGCCGCAACCCTGTTTATCCGCATGTGTCTTATGGCTCCCGTCATGGGCATCGTCGCCGTCATGCGCGTCCTGGCCAACCACACCGGCCTGGAGTGGACCATCGCCGTGGCCATCATCGCGGTCTCGGCCGTCGTCGGCGTGCTCATGGGCCTCACCATGCCCAAATTCAAGAAGATGCAGAGCTTCGTGGACCGCGTGAACCTTACCGCCCGCGAGCTGCTCGACGGCCTTATGCCCATCCGCTCGTTCAACCGCGAGGAGCATGAGCTCGAGCGTTTTGACAAGGCTTCGCTCGACCTGATGACCACGCAGCTCTACACCAACCGCGCCATGAGCTTTATGATGCCGCTCATGATGCTCGTCATGAACTGCATCACCGTGCTTATCGTCTGGTTTGGCGCGCAGGGCGTGTCCGACGGCGTGATGCAGGTCGGCAACATGATGGCGTTCATCTCCTACACTATGCAGATCGTCATGGCGTTTATGATCCTCACCATGGTTTCGGTCATCCTGCCCCGTGCCGAGGTCGCAGCCGAGCGCGTAGATGAGGTCATCACCTGCCCCACGAGCATCAACGACCCTGCCTCGCCCAAACTGCCCGCGGCCAGCTCGCCGCGCGGTGAGCTCACCTTCCGCGACGTGAGCTTCCAGTACCCCGATGCCCGCGCCGACGTCATTAGCGGTGTGAACTTCACCACGCATGCCGGTCAGATGCTCGGCATCATTGGCTCCACGGGCTCGGGCAAGTCCACGCTCGTACAGCTGATTCCGCGCCTGTACGACGTCACGGGCGGCAGCATTTCGCTCGACGGCATCGACGTGCGCGACATGACCCTTTCCGAGCTGCGCCGCCGCATTGGTTACATCCCGCAGCAGGGGCGTCTGTTCTCGGGCACCGTCGAGAGCAACCTCAAGTTTGCCGGCGACATGGTGAGCGATGATGACATGCGCCAGGCCGCGCGCATCGCACAGGCCGAGGACTTTATCGCCGAGCGTGAGGGCGGTTACGACTCCCCCATCAGCCAGGGCGGCTCCAATGTTTCGGGTGGTCAGCGCCAGCGTCTGGCCATCGCCCGCGCATTGGCCAAAAAGCCCGAGGTCGTGGTGTTCGATGACTCGTTTAGTGCCCTCGACTACAAGACCGACGCTCGTCTGCGCGAGGAACTGGCCAAAAACGTCACCGACGCGGCGCTCGTGGTCGTGGCCCAGCGCATCGCGACCATCATGCATGCCGACCAGATCATCGTGCTTGATGACGGCCACGTGGTGGGCACCGGCACGCACGAGGAGCTGCTGCACAACTGCCCGGCGTACCTGGAGATCGCACAGTCGCAGCTTTCCGCCGAGGAGCTGGGGCTTACCCAAGAAGAAATTGCAGCCGTCATGGAAGGAGGCGAGCACTAATGGCAGACGAGACCAAGACTCAGATTCCCAAGCCCACCCGCCAGCGTGGTCCCATGGGCCGCATGGGTGGCATGCGCCGCGGCGAGAAGGCCAAAGACTTTAAGGGCACCATGAAGCAGTTACTCGGCTATATCGGTCAGCACAAGATTGCCGTGTTTGCCGCTGTCGCCTTTGCCGTGTGCTCGGTCGTCTTTAATATCGTGGGACCCAAGGTACTCGGGCAGGTCACCACCAAGCTGTTCGAGGGCCTGGTTGCCAAGGTCAACGGTACCGGCGACGTTGACTTTGCCTGGATCGCCAAGACGCTCGGCTTTTTGCTCTGCCTGTATCTGGCAAGCTCTGTTTGCAGTCTCATCCAAGGCTGGCTCATGACCGGCGTCACGCAAAAGATTTGCTACCGCATGCGCAAGGAGATCGCCGCCAAGATCGCCGTCGTGCCGATGAGCTACTTTAACGGACACAGCAAGGGCGACGTGCTCAGCCGCATCACCAACGACGTCGATACGCTGGGTCAGTCGCTCAACCAGAGCGTGACGCAGCTCATCACGTCGGTGACGCAGATTATCGGCGTGCTCGTCATGATGCTGTCGATCAGCTTGCCGCTCACCGGCGTCACCGTGCTTACGCTGCCGGCAGCCGCGATTATCCTGACCGTAATGATTCACTTCTCGCAGCCGTACTTCCGCGAGCAGCAGCAGGTTCTGGGCGCCGTCAACGGCATTATCGAGGAGGACTTTGCCGGCCAGAACGTCATTCAGGTGTTCGACCGCGCCGAGGCCTCGATCGAGGAGTTCGACCGTCAAAACGACCGCCTCTTTATTAGTGGCTGGCGCTCGCAGTTCCTGTCGGGCCTGATGATGCCGCTTATGAGCCTGGTGGGCAATATGGGCTATGTGGGCGTCGTCGTGGTGGGCGCACAGCTCGCGCTGACCGGCAATGCCACGCCCGGCGACATCCAGAGCTTTATCCAGTACGTTCGCAACTTTACGCAACCCGTACAGCAGCTGGGCAACGTGAGCAACACGATGCAGTCGATGGCCGCCGCCACCGAGCGCGTCTTTGAGTTCCTGGCCGCGCCCGAGGAAGAGCAGAAGGCCGACGCGCAGATTCCCGAAAAGCGCCCCGGCCATGTGGAGTTCGACCACGTCAAGTTTGGCTACACGCCCGACAAGACCATCATCCACGACTTTAGCTGCGAGGCACAGCCCGGCCAGACTATCGCCATCGTCGGCCCCACCGGTGCCGGCAAGACCACGCTCATTAAGCTGCTGCAGCGCTTCTACGATGTGGACGGCGGTTCGCTGCGCGTCGAGGGTGTCGACGTGCGCGACTGGGACCGCGCGGCACTTCGCGGCGAGTTTGCCATGGTGCTGCAGGATACCTGGCTGTTTAACGGCACCATCCGCGAGAACATCCGCTACGGACGCCCCGACGCGAGCGATGCTGAGGTCGAAGCCGCTGCACGCGCCGCACGCTGCGACCACTTTATCCATACGCTCGCCGGCGGCTACGACTTTATGATCAACGAGGAGGGCACTAACCTGTCGCAGGGTCAGCGCCAGCTCGTGACCATCGCTCGTGCCATTTTGGCTGACCGCCCGGCGCTGATTCTGGACGAAGCGACCTCCAACGTTGACACTCGCACCGAGGAGCTCATCCAGCGTGCCATGGATGCGCTGATGCAGGGCCGCACGAGCTTTGTCATCGCGCACCGCCTGTCCACGATCCGCAACGCCGACGTGATCTTGGTAATTCGCGACGGCGACATCGTCGAGAAGGGCACGCACGACGAGTTGCTCGCCCAGGGCGGCTTCTACGCCGACCTGTACAACTCGCAGTTCGACGAGGCGGCGTAAATTCTGCCGCAGGGAACGAATAACGCCCCGACAATGGGGGCGCAGGACAACCTGCGCCCCCATTTTGTGTCCTTCGAGCCTCGAAATGCCTTCCCTGGGACCTGATTGACGGCGCTTTCCAGACCCCGTGGGCAAAAAAGGGCAAATATGAGTACTGTCACCTTTTTAGTAACAGCCAAAACAGCCCCAAATGCCGTTTTCACGGCTTACACGCGTCCCTAAATTGATCAAACAGCCCTATAGCGGACTTATATGTGTTTGCGTTAATGAACATATTTTGCTGTTATGTCTATTATTTTGCGAAGGCAATATGCTACTAAGCTAGCAACCGTACTCATATTTGGCATTTTTTGCCCACAGGGTGTTTCCTGGGGAACCGACAATAGCCTTAGGGTCCCGCGCGACGCCACTCCCTCCCGGTATCCGCCGACGTTCCCCCATATAAAACCTGCCAAAATAAACCTGTCCCTTTTTGGTAGGTTTTGGGGTGACGAGGGCTTGCACTTTAGCGTGCGACAGCGGATAATGCCGTGCATTCGACAATTCACGCTTTGACTTATTTGATTGAGGAGGCCCCGCATGGCCATGGATTTCAAACGCAGGCTGCCGATCCCCATGGAGATCCGCGAGGAAATGCCGCTTTCCGCCGAGCTTACCGCCAAAAAACAGGCATTTGACACCGAGGTCGCCAAGGTCTTTACCGGCGAGGACGCGCGCAAGGTGCTCATCATCGGCCCGTGCTCTGCCGACCGCGAGGACTCAGTGCTTGAGTACATGAACCGACTGACCAAGGTCGCCGAAGAGGTCAAGGACAAACTTATCATCATTCCGCGCGTCTACACCAACAAGCCGCGCACCAAGGGCACCGGCTACAAGGGCCTGCTGCACAACCCCGACCCCGAGGCGCCCGACGACCTGCTCGAAGGCGTTAAGGCCATCCGCCACATGCACCTGCGCGTTATTGAGGAAACGGGCTTCTTTACCGCCGATGAGATGCTCTATCCGTCCAACTACCAATACCTCGTTGACCTGCTGAGCTACGTTGCCGTGGGTGCGCGCTCGGTCGAAAACCAGGAGCATCGCCTGGTATCGAGCGGCATTTCGGTGCCCGTGGGCATGAAGAACCCCACTGCCGGTTCAACCACCGTCATGCTCAACTCCATCTACGCCGCCCAGGCACATCAGAGCTTTATCTTCCGCAATTGGGAGGTCGAGTGCGACGGCAACCCGCTCGCACACGCCGTCATGCGTGGCTACATCGGTCTCGATGGCCGCACCTACCCCAATTACCACTACGAGCACCTGGAGCGCCTGGCCGAGCGCTATACCGAGCATGCCGGCTACGCCAATCCGGCGGCGGTCATCGACTGCAACCACGACAACTCGGGCAAGCGCCCGCTGGAGCAGTACCGCATTTGCAAGGAGGTACTCGACAGCTGCCGCCGCAACGAGTCCATCTCCAAGCTGGTCAAGGGCTTTATGATCGAATCGTACCTTGAGGACGGCAACCAGCCGGTCGATGGCGGTGTCTTTGGTAAGTCGATCACCGACCCGTGCCTGGGCTGGGAAAAGACCGACTACCTCATCCGCGAGATCGCGGAACGGGTGTAGGTTACGGCGTTTTACCAAACGCCGTAACGGCTCGACGCTGCGCCTTTGGTTCCGCCGTTCTAACGAACGGCGGACCGCTCGACGCTGCAAACGCCCCTAAGCGGCAATCTGACGTTCAATCGTCGGTTGCGTACCAAAGTACGCTTCCCTCCTCTTTCACGTCACCTTGCTCGCTTAGGGGCGTTTTCGCTCATATGACCCAATCCGCTGTCAAGAGCCAC
>CABVAO010000047.1 GCA_902496335.1 uncultured Collinsella sp. | reverse complement strand
ACAGGAGGCCACTTAATGTGGCCTCCGTCGTGAGCAGGACTGTAGAGCAGGAAACCTAAGCCGGTGTCCCCACTCTCCCGGGGCCGAACGCCCTAGTTGTTGAGCATGCGGTCGAAGCTTCCCGAGTCGCCATCCCGATAGTCTGCGGTCATCAGAATCTCCTGCGGAATGCGCCCGCCTTCACGTAGCACGTTGCGGAACTGCACGCGCGTAACCATGGGCAGATCCTTGATCGTCGCTGCCAGGTTCTGCGGCACGCCCTGGTTGGCAGCCGCGGGCTCGCACTCGCCGCCGGCCTTCACGCGACGCTTATGCTCGGCGAGCATGGCGCGGTACATGCCGGCATGCAGGCGAATCTCAACCACATTGGCATTGCGAGCCTGTTCGACGATGCGCGCGCCCTCGCGATCGATATCGCCTACGTAGTAGACGTAGTTAAAGCGATAGCCAATCTCGGCCAGATAATCGTCCAAGGCATGCGAGACGCTCGCCTTGCAGCCGCCGCCAAAAATCACGCCGCCCACCTTGATGCCAAAGAGCTTGGCGTGCTTGCGGCCACGCAGCAGCTTGACGATCTCGTCGTAGGTGTCCAGGTTCTCGACCATAATGAACGGCTTGTCGGCGCCCAGCGTAAAGAAGCCCGTAAAGTGCACGGGGCGATTGGGGGCGACCTTGATCGCCTGCATGCTGATGCCCTTTTCGGTCATACGCCTGATCAAGCGCTCACCGTGCTTGCCGTCAAAAGCCTTCTCGTCGTTAAAGATCTGGTAGGCACGCTGGCGGCGCGAGGCAACCGGCGTATCGGCACCTCGGTTCTGCTCGATCCAAGCCTGGATGATTGCGATTTCCTCGGCAATCTTGCGGTTGGACATCTCGTTGTGCTGAGTGCGCTGCGGAGCCTTTTTGCCGTCCTTGCCCTCGACCTTTACGATCTGTGTCTGCTGCTCCTTGATCTTAGAGAGCGCCGTAGGCGTAGGGACAACCTTGAGCAGCTGCCTGCCTAAAACGCGGGCAAGGGCAAACGCCGAGACCTCGCCGTGGACGGACGACTTGGGCTGCTGGGCAGCAGTATCTGCTGCGGCAGACTCCGGCTTCTTCTGAGACTTGCGCTTAGAATCGCCCTGGGAATTGCGCTCGCGCTTCGGCATAGACGCCTGCTTCTGCGGACGAACGGACTTGCTCTCCTTCGCCGGCTGGCGCTTAGGCTGCCCCGAAGAAACCTCGGCCTTCGCATCCTCGTTCTGCGGCGTGGTCTTCTCAGTTGCAGTCTCGGCATGGGAACTGCGGCCCCCACGATGGCGACGGCGGCGAGGCTTGCTCGACGCGCCCTGCTCCGCCTGCTCATCAGTAGGCTGCTGGCCCTTGGCCTCGGCATCAACCTCAAGCTGCGGCTCAACAGGCTTCTGCTCGCGAGCCGCCGGCTCAACGGTCTTCTCGTCCTGGGTGGTCGAAACCGACTCGCCCTTCTCCTGACGCTTTACGGGATATGCACGTCCCGCAAAACCGCGACCAGGACGACACGAACCCGGAGCCTTCTTGGCAGACTCCTCAACATCGTCTGCAACCTTAGAAGACTCTTCAACCTCACGCGCGGCATCCTGCTGTGCAGTCTTAAAGTGAGCACCGCGACGACGCTTGGGCTCTTGGGCCTCCACGGGCTTTTGCTCCCTCGCGGGCTTCTGCGACTCGGCAGCAACCTCGGTCTCAACAGCCTCAGCATCCGTCTCACCCTTTTGAGCAACGGCGCGACGGAAGCGCTCCTGCTGGGCGCGGCGCTGCGCATCGCGCTTGCCACTCCCGCCAAAACCGCCGCGGCCGGCCTTGGCCGTAAAGGCGCGAACGACGCTCTCGTCAAGCAGCTCGTCGGTATCGACATGCTCGCGCGGAGCCGTTTCCACCGAAGCGGGCGCCTCGACAACGTCCTCGACGGCCTCTTCGGCAACCTCGACGGGCCGCTCCTGGGCATCGTTAATCTCGGCATTGATGGTATAGAACGCCGGGCGCCCGTTAATGCCGCTACCCTCGATCTTGGTCACGATATTTGCCGCGATAAGCTCATCGCGCATCGCCTTGGTGTCACATTCCTTATCGACGGAGCGGAAAATTTGCGCCAGCGCACTCGACTTAATCTTGAGCGCCTTGCGGCAGAGCAGGTCGTAGGCAACCAGCTTGGCACGCTCGGCAGAAAGCGACGTCTGGCTGCTCAGACGTTCAGCCAGGGCATCGACATTATTTTGGTTATCGGAATATACCGTCTTGGCCACGGGGCCCCTTTCATATGCACACATATACGTCCATATGGTACAACGCGCGCCCTTATCCATGCAAAACATCTGTGAGAACACTCGAGCGTCACCCGCTTTTGCATGAAAAAAAGACCGAGCCCGCGAAGTCGCGGACCCAGTCTTTCCGAGTCATATAGATGTGACGTTCAACTCGTCAGGTCGACTAGGCCTTGGCGGCCTCGGCGTCGGCAGGAGCCTCGGCAGCAGCGGCGCGGCCATACTCGGCCTTGCCCATCTCGGACCACTCGGGTTCCTCGTCGGGCATGGAGCCAGCCTCCTTGCCGAAGAACTCCTTGAGGCAGTTAACGGCGACGATGAGGCCCAGGACCATCAGCAGGACGGCGAAGACAAGCTGCAGGCCCTTGGTGGCGGCGACGGAGACGGCGGCCGTGGTGGCGGTAGCCGGGATGGTGCCGAAGAAGCCGTAAGCCTGGACAGCGGCCATGCAGCCCATGGCGCTCTGGACCAGCGAGGTGAAGGTGCAGCAGAGCAGGAAGACGACGGGCACGTAGAGCATCCAGCCCTTGCGGCCGGTGCACTTGCAGAACACGGCGAGGGTGATCATGGTCATGCCGCCGAGCAGCTGGTTGGAAGCACCAAAGAGCGGCCAGATGTTGGCATAGCCACCAAAAGCGAGGGCGAGACCGGGAAGCAGGGTGACGACCGTGGCGAACCAGGGGTTGCCGAGGACCTTCATGTAGCCGGCCTTGGACTCGATGGCCAGGGCGTCGTTGGTCTGGGCAAAGAACTCGGAGAACGAGGTGCGGGCGATGCGGGCGACGGCGTCGAGCGAGGTCAGGGCCAGAGCGGAAACGTTCATGGTCATAAAGACGGTAGCGAGCGTGCCGTCAACACCGAAGGCCTGCATACCGCGGGAGATGCCAGCGGCGAAGATCTGGAACGGGGTGGAAGCGACGCCGGCGTTGAGGGCGCCGGTACCGGCGGTGTTCATGTCGGAGAACATGATGCCGGCGACGATGATGGCAAGGATGCCGACGAAGGACTCGACGATCATGGCGCCATAACCGACCTTGACGGCGTCCTGCTCCTTCTCGACCTGCTTAGAAGAGGTGCCGGAAGAAACGAGGCTGTGGAAACCGGAGAGAGCACCGCAAGCGACGGAGACGAACAGGACCGGGAACATCATGCCGGAGGCAGTGGAGAAGCCGGTGAAGACCGGAGCGGTGATAGTGGCCTGACCGTTGACGCCCAGGACGACGATGCCGAGGACAGCGCAGACGATCATGACGATCATCATGATGGAAGTGAGGTAGTCACGCGGGGTCTTGAGCATCTGGATGGGCATAGCGCCAGCGAAGACCAGGTAGACCATGACGACGGCGAACCACTGGAACTTATCCAGGTAGACCGGGAACTGCATACCGACGGCGAACATGAGAACCATGAGGACCACGCCGGTGACGAACTCGGCAGCACCGGTGAGGTTGAACTTATTCTGGGCCCAACCAAAGGCGATAGCGACGAAGGTGAACAGGATGGAGATGGTACCAGCGCAGCCGGCGGCATAGGACTTGGTGAAGTCGATGGCACCGGCAGCAGCACCAGAAGCGTCAACGGCCGGGGTGAACATGAACGTCTTGCAGACCATGTCGGTGAAGGCGGCGATGACGATGATGCAGAACAGCCAGCAGAACAGCAGGAACAGGCGACGGCCGGTCTTGCCGATGTACTTCTCGATGAGCTGAGCGAGCGACTTGCCGTTGTTCTTCATCGAAGCGTACAGAGCACCAAAGTCGTGGACGGCACCAAAGAAGATGCCGCCGACGAGGACCCAGAGCACGACGGGCAGCCAGCCAAAGGCCATGGCGACGATCGTACCCGTAACAGGACCAGCACCGCAGATCGAGCTGAACTGGTGCGAGAACGCGGTGAAGGCGGAGACGGGCGAGAAGCTGTTGCCGTCCTTCATGCGCTTGGCCGGCGTGAGGGCCTCTTTGTCAACGCCCCACTTGTTGGCCAGCCAGCGGCCGTAGCCCAGATAGCCGCAGGCGAGCACCGCCGCGGCCACAACCATGAGCAAAACTCCGTTCATTACATTCCTCCTCTAAAAAGAACTTCCTAGACATAAAAAATGAGGGCCGTCGGTTGCGCTCGACGGCCCTCATCTTCATCAGCCGCCCGTTATCGTACGGGCTAGCTGTATGTGCTAACCCGCATCAGATAATTACTACGCTGATAATGTTTAGCTGATGCGTGAACATGTCTAAGAAATCCTCTTCAATCATGATGCGAACGATCCGTGCGTGTTCACATCCCCCAGTGGTTGAAAAGGAGTATGAAACTTTAGTTACCTAAAGTCAACGCAAATTTGTAATGAATTTTCAACTTTTTTGGATTTCTCGGTATAAAACGCCACTGACCTCGGACTTTACCCCACGACAGTTTTTGCATGAGAGATGCCCCTCGGGAGCGGGCGGGCGTATGCAAGGTTTCCTGCTCTACAGTCCTGCTCGCACGGAGAGCACATTAAGTGCTCTCCGGCTCGTGCGGAACTCGCGATAAACCTTGTATACGCCCGCCCGCTCCCGAGGGGCTCCCATCCCAAATGCGGAGCAAAGCTCCGCACGCCAACTTTTTCTTTCAGCTAAAGAACGCCGGAAATTCGACGCTGGCTTGTTAACCTTGCTGGACGTTGTCGACGCCAAACCAGCCCAGAAGCTATATCGATACAGAAAGGTCCCCGGACGGAGGGGCCGGATATAAGGTTTATCGCGAGTTCCGCACGCAAAGAAGGCCACTTAATGTGGCCTTCGTCTTGCGCAGGACTGTAGAGCAGGAAACCTTATATCCGGCCCCTCCGTCCGGGGACCGCGCCGTACCAGCTACAGCGTCATGTTTGGATCGGCGTCGACGTCGAACGGCGAGATTTCACCTCGGTCGAATTTACGGCGAGCGACCTCCGCGATCATGGCTGCGTTATCGGTACAGGCAGACAAGGGCGGCACCGTTACGCGAATCCCCTGACGTCCAAGCTTCTTGATCATCATCTCGCGCAGATGCGGGTTGGCCGAGACGCCGCCACCGATGCAGTATTCCTTGCATCCGGTAGCGTGCAATGCGTTTTTGGCCTTCTTGTACTGCACGTCAAAGACAGCTGCCTCAAACGAAGCTGCCAGATCGGGCAGGTGAATCGTGCGCCCGGCCTTGGTCTCCTGTTCAATGTAGAGCGTCACAGCGGTTTTAAGGCCCGAAAGCGAGAAGCGATAGTCTCCTCTGCTGTTAAGCGCACGGGGGAAATCGATCGCCTTGGGGTTGCCCGTCTCTGCCAGCTTGGAAATGATGGGGCCACCGGGATAGCCCAGACCCAATGCCTTGGCTACCTTGTCGAAGGCCTCGCCCACAGCGTCGTCGAGCGTCTCACCGAGCACCTCGTAGTCGCCCCATGCCTTCACGTGCACGAGCATGGTGTGCCCGCCCGAGACAAGCGTGAAGATGAACGGCGGCTTGAGGTCGGGCTGCGCCAGCAAGTTGGCAAACAGGTGCCCCTCCAGATGGTTGACGCATACGAGCGGCTTACCGGCAGCGTAGGCAAAGCCTTTGGCAAAGGCGACGCCCACCACGAGGGCGCCCACCAGGCCCGGACCCTGTGTCACGCCCACGGCGGCAAGCTCGCTGGGAGCAATGGCTCCACCCTCAAGACCAAGCGATGCTGCGGCATCCTCGAGCGCCGCATCCACGACACTCACAATCACCTCAACGTGTTTGCGCGAGGCGATCTCGGGCACCACGCCGCCAAAGCGGGCATGAAAATCAATCTGTGTCGACACCTGGTTGGCCAGCATATTGCCATCCGCATCGATAATCGCCACGGCCGTCTCGTCGCAGGAACTCTCGATAGCGAGCACTAGGCGGCGGCGTTCAATTTCGGCACGCTCCCCCTCGGAGCGCCCGGGCGCAGGCAGCGGCCATACGCGCTGCTCTGCCGCCGTCGGCTCGGGCGAAGCATTGTCGACCGGAAGCACGAGGGGCAGCGGAGCCGTCATGACGATGGCATCCTTGCCGGCACCATAGTAGCCGCGGCGACGGCCAGCCTCGGTAAAGCCCAGAGCGTTATAAAGCGCGATCGCTCCCTCGTTGCCGTCCTCGACCTCGAGCGAAGCCGTGGTGCAGCCGAGCATCTGGGCATCATAGCTCACATGCGACAGCAGCTTGCGGGCAATGCCCTCACGGCGATGTGCCGGGTCGACGGCGACATCCAGAATCTGCACATCACCGTCCACGACCATACCGCCGGCAAGGCCCAGCAGCTTGCCGTCGTCGTGTGCCACCCACCAACTACGCGGCGCAGCGACGTCCTCGCCCAGTTCGGACAGGAACATGCCCGGCGTCCACGCCTCGTGTCCGGCACCTTCAAAGCAGGCAGCCTCTAGCGCGCTCGCGCCCTCGGCATCCGCCGCGCCCATGGGACGGAACTGCAGATGACGACCGGCGAGCTCATCGGCAACGCCCGTAATTTCGCTCTGCGCACTCTCGGCAAGACCAAGACGCTTGCGCTCGTTTTCCTCGGCATCCGAAAGGCGCGTGTAAATCGGCAGGACGCGAGCCGGATCGCCGTCACCCGCAGCGTGCGCGAGCAGCAAGCCCTCGCCCGAAGGCCACCACAGGTCGCGCTCCACGCAGCGGGCGGTCTCGTCCTCACCCAGCAGCTTGGCATAGCGCACGAGACCGTCACCGGTCAGCTGAACCTGGTCCCAGTCCGCTGCTTGGCGCCACTCATCGAGCGCCACGGCGGCCTTGACCACGTGTTCGCGCTCAAATTGACGCTCGGGGCCCTCATCGACCAGCATATACAGCGCCGGATATACCTCACCGCGCATAGCATCGGCCAAGATACCAAGCTTGCCGCGCACGCCAGCCTTCCACGCCGTCCAAGCGCAGGCGTCGAGCGTCGACACGCCCAACAGCGGAACATTGGCACCACGCGCGAGGCCCTTGGCAGTGGAGATGCCGATGCGCACACCCGTAAAGGACCCCGGGCCGCGGCCGACCACATAGCAACCAACATCGCTGCGATCCAGACCGGCTTGAGCCAGCACGCCATCAACGGTATTCACGAGCTCAACGTTGGCGTGACGGCGACACATGTGGTCGCCACTCACGAGCTTCGTCTCGCCCGTCTGCCCATCAATCCAGCTTGCCGCGCAGGCAAGCATGTCGGTCGAGGTATCGAGCGCCACCACCAGCGCGTTGTCGTTATGCAAGCTCATCTTGTACAGCCTTATCAATCAAATGGGAAAGCTCCATTGCGCGGTCACCGTGTGCCTCGAGCGTTATCGTTCGCACATCGCTGTCGCCCTCATCACGCTTGAGCGTCACCGAAAGATACTCATCCGTCAGCTCGTCCTGGAATTGTTCGCCCCATTCCAGCAGGCAAGCACCCTCGTAGCCCAGCACATCGAAAATGCCCGTATCCTCGAGCTCGTAGGCATGCTCCAGGCGGTATAGATCAAAGTGAAACAGCGGAATACGACCTTGATCGTGAACGGCCATGAGCGCAAACGTAGGACTCGTAACCATATGCCCATCGCCCAGCCCGCGCGAGACGCCCTTGGTAAAGTGAGTTTTGCCCACTCCCAGGCCACCGGTCAGGATGAGCACATCGCCGTCCTCAAGGCACGGTGCAATTAGCTCGCCAAAGTACTCCGTATCGGCAGCGCAAGTCGTTTTGTAAGTACCTACCCCCAGGCGCTCCAGGGACATATATGCTCCTTATTATTCCGAGGCGTCCTCTGGTGCGGGATGTCGCTCCAGATAATCGCCCAGCATCTTAAAGTCTTCCTCCAGCAGCTCCTGCCACGCCGGATTGCGCAGCGCTGCTGCCGGATGAAAAGTAGGCATTACTACAAAATGCCCCATCTGGTGGAACCTGCCGCGCAGCTTAGTAATGCCAATCTCGGTCTTAAGCACAAAGTGCGTCGCGGGGTTGCCGAGCGTCACGATAATATCAGGCCAGATGCTTCGAATCTGCTCACGCAAAAACGGCGAGCAAGCCAGCACTTCCTCGGGACGCGGATTGCGGTTTCCCGGCGGGCGGCACTTAAGCACGTTGGCAATGTAGACGTCTTCGCGTTTGAGCCCCGCCAGCGACAAAATGCCGTTGAGGTCCTCGCCTGCCGCCCCCACAAAGGGCTCGCCCTGCAAATCCTCATTGCGGCCCGGCGCCTCACCAATAAACATCACGCGAGCGCGGGGGCTTCCCACGCCAAACACGATATTGTGACGCGACTGGTAGAGCTGGCAGAGGTGACAATCGCCCAGAACGGCCTCAATTTCCTCGAGTGCGACCTCACGTGGCGCCTGATGGGTATGACCGGGGATGTGCATGACGCCCATAGCGGCTCCTACACGTAGACCTTGTCGAGACGCATGCCAAAGCCGCAGGCGACCTCGTAGTTAATCGTTCCGCGCAGTCGGGCCATCTCGTCCATAGTGATCTCGGCATCGCCATCGCGGCCGACGATAATCATCTCGTCACCATACTCGGCCTCGGGAATCTCGTGTGCCGGGTTGGACTGAATGGCGACCATAAACTGGTCCATGCAGATATTGCCAACCTGATGCACGCGCTCGCCGCGATACAGCACATCCATACGATTGGAAAGCGTACGCGATAGGCCATCGGCATAACCGATCGGCAGCGTGCAGATCTGAACGCGCGTACGCGGTACGCGGTAGGTAAAACCGTAGCCCACGCCCTCACCCATCGCAGGGTGTGCCACGCGCGTCACGCGCGCATGGACGCTCATAACGGGATCAAGCTGCATCACGCGGCCACTCAGCTCGCACGGCTGCATGCCATACAAGCCAACGCCGGCGCGAATCATATCAAAATGCATCGAGGGGTCGAGCATCGAGGACGGCGTGTTGGCGCAGTGCACGATACCGCACTCAAAACCCGCATCCTTAATGGCTTGAACGGCCTCGGTAAAGCGCTGGCACTGCAGCTTGTAGTCCCAGCCCGAAGGTTCATCGGCCGTGGCGAAGTGCGTAAATACGCCGTCGCACTGAATACCGCGATGGAAATTAATACCGCGGACAAAGTCGAGCACCTGCGTGTAATGTACGCCAATGCGGTTCATGCCCGTCTCGATGGCGAGATGATACTTGCCCACCTTGCCCGCCGCGACGGCACATTCGCCATACGCAAGAGCAAAGTCAGACGTATAGACCGAGGGCATGATATCAAACTCGAGCAACGTCGGAATGGCCTCGATGGGCGGCTCGCTTAGGATGAGGATTGGTTTCGTAATCCCGCCCTGTCGGAGCTCAACGCCCTCGTTAACCGTCGCCACGGCAAACATGTCGGCACCGGCCGAATACATGATCTTGGCGCATTCAACAGCTCCATGACCATAAGCATCGGCCTTGACCACGCAGCACAGGCGCTGACGTGGATTCAACAAGTTCTTATAGGCCCTCGTGTTGCGACGGAGCGCCCCGCGGTCGATCTCGACCCAGGACCAGCGCGTCAAATCGGCTTTATTCATGATTAGTCATCCGACCCTTCGTCCATGATTCCCAGATCTTCGAGCGCATCCTTTGCCGCCAGTTCCATGGCCGGACCGATCAAGTCGATAAGATCGGTCGCGATGACGCTCTTCTCACCATACTCCGTCGCCGCGGCAAAACCGGCGTAGCTGTGAAGTGCGACGGCGTACGAATACAGCAACTCCCAACGATCCATCTCGTCGCGCATGGTGGCAAGCGTGCCGGCCAAAATACCCGCGAGAACATCACCTGAACCGGCAGTTGCCAGAGAAGCCGGACCCGAGAGCGGCAGCAGTACACGCTCAACGCCACAGATAGCCGTCGTCGGCCCCTTGGCAATGACCACCAGATTGTCGGAGCCTGCAGCCCAGACAACCTTCTGCGCGGCTGCAATCGCGGTACCAAGGTCGTTCACCTCGTCACCGGCAACCAGACGCGAAAGCTCACGATAGTGCGGCGTCATAACCAACGGCTGCTCGCGACGATACATCTCGGGGTTACTATCAATACCGTCAATGGCAATCTTAGCAAGGCAGTTGAGTGCATCGGCATCCAAAATAAGCGGTACATCAAGCTCGAGCAAGCCCGAAACCACCTGCATAGCGCCGGCAGACGTCGTCATACCGGGACCGCACAGTACGCAGCTGTACTTCTTTGCAATCTCGCACACCGTCATGCGCGCAGCGGCGCCAAAGGAACCGCGGGAATCAGACGGAATAGCAAAGACGGGAATCGAAGGAAGTGCCATGCGAATAAGATTAGCGCAGGCGTCAGGAGCCGCGACTGCCACGTAACCAGCACCCGCGCGAGCTGCAGACTTGGCCGCCATAATGGCAGCACCAGGATATTGCGCAGATCCGGCGACAATAAGCACAGAGCCACGAGAATACTTATCGATATTCGTAGGAAGTGGAGCAAAGAAATCAACTAAGTCACCGGGCTCGACAATCTCGGCGGCGTGGTCAACATCATCGATGACCTCGTCAAGACGGTCGTAAAGATTGCCGCAGATCAAATCGCCAGCATACTCAGGGCCATCAGCGCTATACAGACCAATCTTGGGCGCAATCATCGTCACCGTATGCTCGGCACGAATGCAGTCGTCATCAACAACGCCCGTCTCGCCATTCAGGCCCGAGGGGACATCAATGGATACGACACAATCGGCGCATTCATTGACCGTAGGAATCCAGATGGAGAACGGCGCACGCAAATTCCCATGGAAACCGGTACCAAAAATGGCATCGACAACAACATCGGCCTTATCGATCAAAACCTCGAGTTCGTCGCGCGAGGGGCCGACGCAAACGTGCACATCGCGGCCGGCAGTACGACGAGCAACATGACGTGCCAGAGCAGCAGGAATCTCATCCGGCTCAACCGGAGAAACGATATCGACGTCCACACCCTTATGGCTCAGAATATCGGCGGCAACCCAACCGTCGCCGCCATTATTACCAAAACCGACCAGAACGAGAACCCGATCGGGATTGAGCTTCAAGACCTCGTTGGCGGCAAACTCACCCGCTAGCTCCATAAGCTCGGCCTTCGAAGTCCCTTCGCGTTCGATGATATCCTCGAGACGAACGACTTCTTCGGTACTCAAAACCGGTTTCATCTATGCTCCTAGCGTATCTTGCGAAGCATCGCCCAGGTGCTCCGTCAATGCTGAATTCTGCAGCTGCTCAAGCTCATCTAAAACAGAGCGAGCCTCTTTAAATGTCTGCGCTACGCGTTTCTTGGTGCTCACCTTTTCCTCTTTTGGCTTAGGCCGAGCATCTTCGGTAATCGCGATGGCATTCGCAACGGCCAAGTCTCCTGTAAGCGTAATGGAAAGAGCGACCTCAACAACACCCAGTTCTTGAGCGATCTCGAGAGCACGGCCCGAAAGCAGCGCCTTCGGTTTGCCGAGTTTATCACGCGTAACCGAAACATCCTTGCGACCCACGCCTTGACTAAAACCCGTGCCGAGAGCTTTAAGTACCGCCTCGCGCGAAGCAAAGCGGCTCGCATAGTGAGCAGCGGGACGCGATGATGCATCGCAATACGCACGCTCTTCTTCGGTAAACACACGCCGAGCAAACGACGGCGTCTTTTCAAGAATTGATTTCATGCGGGAAATCTCGACGATATCAACGCCGATACCAGCTTCAGCCATGTTCACCTCCATATCGCACAGACTAAGTTATTGTAGCCCGTTCGCAGAAGATGCGACAAACGAGGGTTATAAAACACAGCTACTATGTGAGACAAAAGCCCGTAAACGCAAAAAAAGGGGAGGCCGCGAGGCCTCCCCCTTCTCAGTTCAAGCGTACGG
>CABVAO010000046.1 GCA_902496335.1 uncultured Collinsella sp. | reverse complement strand
CGATTCTAGGCGATGGCCCTCCCTTGCTTCTTACACCACGACTGTGCGCGCTACCGGGGTACCTGCTCAATCGGCTAAATACCCGCAAGTTCGCAGTAGCGATCGACATTGCTGGCAAATACCATCTCGACGGCGCCCTTCTGGACGGGCACCGTCGGGGTCCTTCCCCACAGCAGATAATCGCCCAGCGTCTTAGCGCCGCGATACGCCAGGCTCGTCGGGTCCTTATAGACAATATTGGTAAAGATACCGCGGCGCAAGGCCAGAGCACTTTCGGGAAACAGGTCGTTGCCGATCACCATGACCTGACCGGCCTTGCCGGTCGAGACGAGCGCGTCGGCAACCACTTCGGAACCAACGGCAAAAACGCTACAGATAAGTTCGGGGGCGTCCGGCGCACTCAAGCGCTTTTCGAGCTCATGCTCGAGTTGTTTGACTTGCGCATGGGCACCTGCAAGATCCTCAACCTGCCATGGAATATCACGTTCGCGCAGGTAATTGTGGAAGGCGCGGGCGGTTAGATAGTGCGAATCGGTATATGGGTCGCCTGTCAAAAGGAGCACGCGGGCGTCGGCCCCAGAAGCATGGACCAGGTTTGCCGCCTGCTCGGCCATAAGGCTGCCTGCCGTCGAATAATCGGCCAAGCTCGCACCCAAACGATTCAAATGCGGACGGTCGCCGTCGACAAGCTCAATCGTCACGCCCGCCTCGGCGATCTGCCCCAAAAGCTCAGTCGCACGATCGTCGCCCGGCGCATAGGCGAGCAAGCCATCAATCTTCTCGCCCACCTGCAGACGCTCGTCGATTTGCTCGAGTGCATCAGCGTAGCCGCCCACGCCAAATTCAACGCGCTCAACCGTAATGCCCCGGTCGATGACCTCCTGTTCAAAGCGATTGCAGCCTTCCCACAGGTAACGGAAAAAGTACGCTCCCTCGCGCGATGCGCGGGGCAGGCAAAACACCAGATTGATATCCTTGCGGCGCAGGCTTGAGGCACTTGTGTTGCGGTGATAGCCCATGGCCTCGGCCTTAGCGTTCACCTTGGCGCGCACGGATTCGCTCACGCCGGCCTTTCCCGTCAGAGCCTTGTGCACGGTATTGATGGAAACGCCAAGCTCGGCGGCTATGTCCTTCATGGTTACGCGAGCGCTCATGCGGTTACTCCGTTATAGATAAGTTGCCAATTAATAGTCCAGTTAACGATACCCCAAAAATACTCTTCGACTCGCCGTGCTCTCCCTCAAATGCACAAAGCGCCCCGCGAACGGATGCCCGCGGAGCGCTTGGATGTCCGGACCTTATTTGATACCGCGGCCCAAGTCTTCGGCGATTTTGTCCACGCCCTTAAGTGCGGCGCACGTCTTTTTGTTGAAGCAATGCCCCGTGCAAACGCCACCCTGAGCGCAGTCGGCGCAGGTGCCCTTGCGGTAGATGCGCACGCACACGGCGACAAACGCAACGCCGATAACAGCCAGTACAACAATATCGATAGGTGCCATAGCAAGCCTCCTCTAGTTAACCACTACTTACTTTACCCCATTCTCCACCTACCAAAAAGGGACAGGTTTATTTTGGTCGGTTTTATCTGCGGAAACGCCACATCTTACTTCTGGAGCAAAGCAATCTGTCCCCCCATTGCGTCAAAAAGCCCGAGTGTCACTGAGACACCCGGGCTCGTGGAAAGGGGTTGATCCTTATTCGGACTTAGGCGGAAACTGCAGCGGAAGCAGTGTTGGTCTCGTCCTCGTCGGTCCAAGCGTGCTTGGGCATAGGACGGAAAATCTGGAAGAGCATCACGACCAGCAGCACGATAGCCACAACCGTCCAGAAGCCAAACTGCCCAAGGACAAGCAGGTTATAGAACTGGTTGATGAACAGGCCGATCACCCAAGCGAAGGCGCACTCGTAGCCGAGGGCAATCGCGGTCCACTTGCCGGAATCCATCTGGTTGCGGATGGTACCCATAGCGGCAAAGCACGGAGCGCACAGCAGGTTGAACGCGCCGAAGGCAACGCAGGCGCCCATGGTGGGGAACATGCCGGCAAACGCGGTCCACAGGCTCGGGTCGGTCTCGCCCGCGTCGGCGACGGACAGCAGCGAGCCGGCGGTGGCGACGACGTTCTCCTTGGCGACGAGGCCAGAGACAGTCAGCGCGGTTGCCTGCCAGGTGCTAAAGCCGAGCGGGGCGAAGATCCAAGCGACCAGGTTGCCCAGCATGGCGAGCACGGAGTAGTCCATGAACTCCTCGGGGATGCCGTCCATCGCAGGCAGGAAGCCAAAGGAGCCGTTGTAGCTACCAAAGTTGGAGAGGAACCACACCACGACGGTAGAGGCGAAGATGATCGTGCCGGCCTTCTTGATAAAGGCCCAGCAGCGCTCCCACACGTGCAGCGCCCAGGAGCGGATCGCCGGGAAGTGGTAAGCGGGGAGCTCCATGACAAACGGGGTCGGGCGGCCGGCGAAGAGCTTGGTCTTCTTGAGCATGAGGCCCGAGGCGATGACGGCAAAGACGCCCAGGAAGTAGAAGAGCGGGCTGATCCACGCGGCGGTGGTAGAAGAATCGCCGATGATGGAACCCATGAGCAGGGCGATGATCGGCAGCTTAGCGCCACAGGGAATGAACGTGGTGGTCATGACCGTCATGCGGCGGTCCTTCTCGTTCTCGATGGTCTTGGTAGCCATGACGCCGGGGACGCCGCAGCCCGAGGACACGAGCATGGGGATGAAGGACTTACCGGACAGGCCAAAGCGGCGGAACACGCGGTCCATGATGAAGGCGACGCGGGCCATATAGCCGCAGTCCTCCAAGAAGGACAGCATGACGAACAGCAGGAACATCTGCGGGACGAAGCCGAAGATGGCGCCCAGGCCGCCGACGATGCCGTCGCAGACCAGCGAATCGACCAGGCCACCGTCCTCGGTGCCGCCCGCCACAAGGGCGTCGTGCACCACGGTGGTGATACCCGGGACATAGGGGCCGTACTGTGCCGGGTCGACCGAGTCGGCATTGTCACCCGCAGCCTCGACGGCCGCGTCGTAGGCGTCGCGACCCTGGCCGAGCACATACCAACCGTCGGTACCGAAGAGCTGGTCGTTGGTGAAGTCGGTCACCGTGCCGCCCAAGGTAGAAACGGCGATGTAGTACACGCAGAACATGATGACCACAAAGATCGGCAGGCCCAGGATACGGTTGGTAACCACGCGGTCGATCTTCTCGGAGGTGCTCATCTTTGCCGGAGCCTTGGTGAGGCACTCGTCAACGATGTGGGCAATCACGCCGTAACGCTCGCCGGTGATGATGGACTCGGCGTCGTCGTCGCAGTCCTGCTCGCACTGGGCGACCAGCTGCTCCACGCGAGCGGCCTTCTCCTTGGTGAGGTTGATGAGCTTGCAGGCGTCTGCGTCACGCTCGAACAGCTTGACGGCGTAATAGCGGCGCTTGTTGGCGGGAACGCTCGCCGGAAGGTTGTTCTCGATGTGCGTCAGAACGTCCTCGATGGAGGAGTCGAACTTGTGCTCCGGCACCTGCCCCTTGGAAGCAGCGGACTTTTTGACCTGCTCGAACAGCTCCTTGATGCCCTTGTTCTTAAGAGCGGAGATCATCATGACCGGGCAGCCGAGCTTCTTGGAGAGCTTGTCCGTGTCGATCTTGTCACCGTTCTTCTCGACCAAGTCGGCCATGTTGAGGGCGACGACCACGGGCAGGCCGGTCTCGATAACCTGAAGCGCCAGGTACAGGTTGCGCTCGAGGTTGGTGGCATCGACAACCTGGACGACAACATCGGGCTCGCCGCTCATGAGGTAATCGCGCGAGCACTGCTCCTCGGGGCTGTAGGGGGAAAGCGAGTAGATGCCGGGGAGGTCCGTGATGGTAACGTTCTTGTCGCTTAGGAACTTGGCCTCCTTTTTCTCAACCGTGACGCCGGGCCAGTTGCCAACGTAGCCGTTGGCGCCGGTGATCAGGTTGAAAAGCGTGGTCTTGCCGCAGTTGGGGTTACCCGCCAGCACGACATGGATCTGAGAATCCGCCATTCAATCCTTCTTCCTTGTGTGCCCGCGCTGCTTTCTCCGCGCGAGCTGGATAATGTGCTTCAAAGTTGCTGCATTAAGTTAGAAATACCTAACTTTACCTGCAGAAATACACGCCGCGAGCCCTTACTGGACCTCGACGACGGCCGCCTCCTCCTTGCGGATGGAAAGCTCGTAGCCGCGCACGTTGATCTCGACCGGATCACCGAGCGGTGCAACCTTCACGACCTTGAACGAAGTGCCCTTGATGAGCCCCAGGTCCATAAGGTGGCGGCGAAGCGCACCCTCACCGTGAAGCTTGACGATGGTAGAGCTCTCGCCCACCTTAACGTCACCCAACGTCTTCATCCTCTTATCCCCCTTTCGGTTTTTATGAAATGCTGCAGACTAACCGACGGTCATGATGTGCATGGCAACCTTGGAATCGATGCCAAAGCGTGCGCCCAGCACCGTGACGATGATATTGGCGCCACTCGAGCTCACCACGTGGATTTCGTTGCCCTCGACAAAGCCGAGATCCTTGAGGTGGTGCTTCATATCCTCATTGCCCTTTACACGAGACACGCGCACGGTTTCGCCCGCTTTTACCATCGAAAGCGGCATTGCCGGCATCTGCGGTCCGCAAGACATGAGTGGCTCCTAACGTCAGTTCGTCCTTCACATCGGCGCAGCAAAAGTTAGCCACGCCTATGTTCGCTTTAGTAAACTAACACGTGGTTAACTTTTTGGAAAGGGTCCCCATTCAGATTTCGAAAAAGTTTCCTATACGAAACAAAAGAAGCACCACAAAGACCATCTCTTTGCGGTGCCTTGTCATACCAATTTATGCAACAAAGGGGACTGTCCCCTTGTCACATTGATGCGCTTAGAGCGAGAGGTTTCTGATCGACGTGACACAGGAGGCCTCATCTACGCCCGAAACGCGGAAGATGATGTCCTCGCCGCACTCGCCGTAGAGAGCCATGAGTCCCATGACATCGCGGCCATCCGTGTGGCGATCGCCAATGCTGACTGACACGTCGCTACGATGCTTGGCAATGATGTCATAGAGCAGCGCAACCGGGCGGGCATGTAATCCCAACGGATCTTTAATCGTCTTCGTAAACTCGACCATGTCCCCTCCCGCGACATCGCACATCGGCCGGCAAAACCCAGCCACGTGGTAGTTATTGTAGCGTTAGATGCTTGTTGAGGGCGGGACGGAAATCGCATCCCATTTCGAGCGTCAATGATGGGACACAGTTTCCGCCAGAAGGCTCAACCGGAAAGTGCGACCCGTTATTTGGCTGGATTCTGGGACGCAGTTTCCGCTGAGCGACCCTGGCGGAAAGTACATCCCATTCTGGACGCAAATTCCGGGACGCAGTTTCCTCGACGTCCGGTCACCCCATGTCCTCACAATCTCGGCGCATAAAAAACGAGGGAAGGCACACGTCCTTCCCTCGTTGCAAGCAATATGTAGCCGCTTGCCTACATCAGGCGCAGGCTGACGTCCTTGAGCTGGGTGCCGGAAACGGCACTCGGAGCACCCGACATAAGGTCGGAGCCACTGGCCGTCTTGGGGAACGCCATGACGTCGCGGATGGAGTCGGAACCGGTGAGCAGCATGCACACGCGGTCCAGACCCAGAGCGAAACCGCCCATCGGGGGCGCACCAAACTTGAGGGCCTCCATGAGGAAGCCAAACTGAGACTCGGCGCGCTCCTCGGTAAAGCCCAGGAGCTTGAGCATGGACATCTGCATCTCGGCGTTGTGGATACGCATACCGCCGCCGCCGGCCTCAAAGCCGTCCATGACAAAGTCGTAGGTGCACGAACCGGCTGCCAGCGGATCGGCCTCGATCTTGGCGATGTCGGTCTCGGTCGGCAGGGTAAAGGGCTGATGCTCGGCAGCATAGGCCTTGCGATCCTCGTCCCAATGGAACAGCGGGAAATTGACGACCCACAGGAAGTCGTGACCCTCGCGCTTGATCTCGAGCGCATTGGCCATGTGGGAACGCATGCCGCCCAGGATCTCGTCGGAGAGCAGGCGCGGGCCGGCGGCGAACATCACAAGGTCGCCGGGCTCGACGTCCATGCGCTCGCGCAGAGCCGCCATCTCCTCGTCCGAGAAGAACTTGACGATGGGGCTGTTGATGGAGCCGTCCTCACGGAAGGCGATCCAAGCCAGGCCCTTGGCGCCAAACGTGGAGGCCACGCCGGCAAGCTTATCGATCTTGGCACGTGCCCAGGCGCCGGCGCCCTTGGCGTTGATGGCCTTGACGACAGAGCCCTCCTCGTTTGCGGCAGTCGCAAAGACCTTGAACTTGGAGTTGGCAAAGATGTCGGTCAGGTCGACCAGGTGCATGCCATAGCGGGTATCGGGCTTATCGGAGCCATAGGTGTCCATGGCATCCCAGTAGTTCATGCGACGCAGCGGCGTGGGCATCTCGACACCCATGCGGCCGAAAGCATCGGCAAGAACCTCCTCGAGCGCGCTCATGACATCGTTCTGGTCCACGAAGGACATCTCGATATCGACCTGGGTGAACTCGGGCTGACGGTCGGCACGCAGGTCCTCGTCGCGGAAGCACTTGGCAACCTGGTAGTAGCGCTCGACGCCACCGACCATGAGCAGCTGCTTCAGGAGCTGCGGGGACTGCGGCAGGGCGTAGAAGTTACCCGGCTGAATACGGCTGGGAACGATGAAGTCGCGAGCGCCCTCGGGCGTGGACTTGAACAGGGAGGGCGTCTCGACCTCCATGAACTCACGGTTGTGCAGCGCCTCGCGAATGGCAAAGGTAAAGTCGGAGCGCAGCTTGAGGTTGGCCATCATCTCGGGACGACGGAGGTCCAGATAGCGATAGCGCAGGCGGGTGTCCTCGCTCGTCTCGATGCCGTCCTCGATCTGGAACGGCGGGGTGACGGACGTGTTGAGCACCTCGGCGTGGTCGGTCAGGACCTCGATCTCGCCGGTCGCGAGCTTGGTGTTGGTGGTCTCCTCGCCACGAGCGCGCACGACGCCGTGGATCTTGATGGGCCACTCGGGACGCATGGTCTCGGCGATCTTAAAGGCATCGCCATCGGAGTGCTCGGGGTCGAAGGTGAGCTGCGTGATGCCCTCGCGGTCGCGAAGGTCGCAGAAGATAAGGCCGCCGTGGTCGCGGCGACGGCTCACCCAACCGGTGAGGGTGACCTCTTCGCCCACGTTCTCGAAGCGAAGCTCGCCGCAGGTACGGGTGTGCATGGAATGCTCATCGATGGGACGGGTCTGGCTCATACCAGTGATCCTCCTTTATGGATCTGTGCCGCCCCGTGTCGTTCCGGGCGGCGTCGTACAGATTTGCCCAGCCTGCGTAAACCGCGCAGCCGGACATGGCGTTCTATCTTATCGCACCCGCGTCGATGTACCACGAAAAAGTAGCTCTTGCCCAAAGACTTGACGGAGACGAAACAATTGACGCACCGCGGCACCCGCCCGCGCTATTCACGTGCGACAATATGCCCCAATAAAACAGCACTTGGAAAGGCCCGTCATGACTGCACGCCTCATTGTTATGGATATCGACTCCACGCTCATCAACCAGGAGGTCATCGACCTGTTGGGCGAGGAGGCCGGCGTGGGCGAGCAAGTTGCGCAAATCACCGAGCGCGCTATGCGCGGCGAGCTGGACTTTAAGCAGGCGCTCGAGGAGCGCGTGGGGCTGCTTGCCGGCTTGGACGAGAGTGTGTTCGAGCGCACCTTTGAGCGCGTGACGTTTACCCCCGGCGCGCTGGAGCTTGTGCGCTCGGCGCACAGCAAAGGCTGGAAGGCCGGCGTGGTAAGCGGCGGCTTTCACGAGGTCGCTGACAAGATCGTGGCCGCCGCGGGCATCGATTTTTGCCTGGCCAACCGTCTGGAAGTCGTGGACGGCAAGCTCACCGGCAAGCTGGCGGCAGACATTGTGACCAAGGAGTCCAAGCTCATCCAGCTGCTGGATTGGGCGGTTGAGTGCGGTGTCGACATGGCCCACACCGTCGCGATCGGTGACGGCGCCAACGACATCCCCATGATTCAGGCCGCGGGCACGGGCATCGCGTTTTGCGCCAAGCCCAAGACGCGCGAAGCCGCCCCGTTTGCCATCGATGAGCGCAACCTGATGCTCGCCATGGACATCATCCTGCGCGACTAGTCGATCCTTCTAACAAGAGAATCAGTCTGTCCTATAGTTTCCGAACAATTTTGTCTTAGTGTTCGGAAACATACCCTTTGAGTGCTAGACTTTGCGCCGTCGAAGGGAACATATATGGATAAGCGAGATCTTGAGCAATTGCTGAGCGATGTTGCCGACGGAGTAGTCACCCCGGCAGTCGCCCTCACGCGCCTCCAGACGGCGCCAACCGCCGATCTGGGTTTTGCGCAGCTCGATCTTTCGCGCGGGGTGCGCCAGGGAGCCGGCGAGGTTGTCTACGGCGCCGGTAAAACTGCCGAGCAGATTGCCGCCATTATCAAAGCATTACTCAATGCCGGCCAGGTGCGCATCCTGGTCACGCGCCTGGACGCCGAAAAGGCAGCCCGCGCCTCGAAGCTCCTCGGCAACGGCATCGACCTGGGATATGTCCCAGACGCACAGCTCGCCCTCGTGGGCGGCAAGCCCTCCCCTACCGGCAACGGACGCATCGTTGTCGCCTGCGCCGGTACGAGCGACCTGCCCGTCGCCGAGGAAGCCGCGTTGACGGCCGAATTCTATGGCAACGAGGTCGACCGCCTCTACGACGTAGGTGTCGCAGGCCTGCACCGCCTGCTCGCGCATGCCGAGGAACTTGCCCAGGCGCAGGTGGTCATCGCCATCGCCGGCATGGAGGGCGCCCTGGCGAGCGTTATCGGCGGTCTGGTGAGCTGTCCGGTCATCGCCGTTCCCACCAGCGTGGGCTACGGCGCAAATTTTGGAGGCGTAGCCGCGCTGCTCGCCATGCTCAACTCCTGCGCCAGCGGCGTATCGGTCGTCAATATCGATAACGGCTTTGGTGCCGCCTACCAGGCAAGTCTTATCAATCATCTGAGCGCCGGCACATCCTGCGCCCGTTAAGGAGCATTCCATGTCCAACCATCAGCACACGCTTATCATCGACGGCACTTCGGGCATCAGCGGCGATATGACCGTCGCGGCCCTGCTCGACCTGGGCGCCAGCGAGGAGCACCTGCGCGAACAGCTCGCCACGCTGCCGGTCGACGGCTTTTCGATCGCTGTAACGCGCGTAAACAAGCATGGCATCGACGCCTGCGACTTTGACGTTCAGTTGGCAGAGGGGCTCGAGAACCACGACCACGACATGGCCTGGCTCTACGGCAACGAAGCAGCTGCCGAGCACGCACATGAGCACGAACACCATCATCATGACCATGACGAGCACGAACACGAGCACACGCATGAGCATGAGGCCCACGGCCATGGCCACGAGGGCCATCATCACGCCCACCACCATCACCACCGCTCTTTGGCGGACGTCACCGCCATCATCGACGGTTCACAGCTAAGCGATGGCGCCAAGCGTCGCGCCCTCGCCATTTTTTCCGCACTCGCCGCTGCCGAGGCAAAGGCTCACGGCAAAACGCCCGACACCGTCATGTTCCACGAGGTGGGCGCCGTCGACTCCATCGTCGACGTCTGCTCTGTCGCCATCTGCCTCGACGACCTGGGTATTGAGGACATCGTAGTCGAGTCGCTCTCCGAGGGCCACGGCACCATCCGCTGCGCCCACGGCCTCATGCCCATTCCCGTCCCCGCTGTCGTCAACCTATGTCAGGCGGGCAATATCGCCCTCACGCCTGCACCGGTCGCCGGCGAGCTCGTGACGCCCACGGGCGCCGCCATCGTCGCCGCGCTGCGCACGTCCGAGCACCTGCCGGCCCGCTACCGCATCGAGGCCGTCGGCTACGGCGCCGGTAAGCGCCCCTACGAGGGTTGCTCCGGTACGCTCCGCTGCCTGCTCGTTGACGCGGACGCATAACCATGGATGCCCGCAAGGCAAAAAGCCGTGCCGCCATCGTTGCGGCGTTTTCCGAGCTCCTTCGCGAGGAGGACTACGGCAAGATCACCGTCGGCGACATCATTGCTCGCGCCCATGTGGGTCGGGCCACGTTCTACGGCCTCTTCAAGAGCAAAGATGACCTGCTCGCTGAGCTCGTGCGCGACATCTGCACCCATGCCCTCGACGATGACGGTACGCCCCTCGATGACCCGCTCGTACAGGTCGAGCATATCCTCAACAACCTCTGGGAGCGCCGCCAGGGCGTTCGAGCCCTCGTAGCCGGCGCCGGCTCACGCGTCTTCGCCGACTGCCTCCGCAAGACCATCATGTCGCGCGCAGCCGAAACCGTCCCTACCGACCCAAACGGCCCCGCCGCCACCATGGACCGAAGCTTCCTACTACACCACATAGCCTCAAGCTTCGTAGGAATGGTCCAATGGTGGGCCTGGCACAACTTCCAAGCCCCAAAAGAGGACGTAGCCAAAGACTACCTCTCAGCCATAAAACCCCTCTTCAACTAAGTAAGAACCTCATCCCAAAGCATCGCCCCAACCCAGGCCGCCACGCATCCCAAAGCGTCACTCGCACTTCAACGCCCCTACCAGCAACAAGCCCCTCCCATCCAAATTCAGATATATATGTCGGGTTGCTTGTTCCAACGCGACTAAGATCCCGCAGCTGTCCGCATGGGGTAACTTCCCAGCGCATTCCGCAGGACGAAAGAACCCCCGCCGCACGAAGTGCGCAGCGGGGGTTCTTTCATGTCCGAGGACGCGCTGGGAAGTTACCCCATGCGGACAGCGGACAACTATGTAGCCTTGGACTAGAACATGCCCAAGAAACCGTGCACAAACAGTGCAGCCAGAGCGGCACCGACAAACGGAGCGATGCCAGGAACGAGCAGGCCGTACTTCCAGTTGTTGTCAGCCTTGTTCTTGATCGGCAGCACCTGATAGGCCATGCGAGGACCAAGGTCACGAGCCTGGTTCATGGCGAAGCCGGTGATGCCGCCCATGCCCATGCCAACGGCCCAAACGATCAGGCCGACGCAGATGGCGAGCATCAGAACGTTCTCGCCGGCGCGGCTAGCGGCAGCGAGGATGGCGCTGATGAACACAAAGGTGCAGATGGCCTCGCAGAAGAAGTTGCGGGCATAGTTCGTGCCCTCGGTGGTGGGGTTGGTCGAGAAGATGTTGCGCTGGGCAATGGGGTCGACGACGCCCTCGGAAGCCTTGAACTCATCGGCGTACATAAGCCAAGCGATTACAGCGCCCACAAAGCCGCCGAGCATATCGGCAACCATGAAGGGGATGCAGCTGCTCCACGGCACCAGGCCTACGATGCACTGGGCAAGCACCATAGCCGGGTTCATGCACACGGCGCCGCCAAAGACAAACAGGCAGACCGAGATGCCAAAAGACCAGGTGGTGATGGCAAACATATGACCGGAGCCCTGATACTTGGTGCCCTTGAGCACGGTATCGCAGTGCACGCCCACGCCAAAGATGATCATGAGGGCCGTTGCGCCGAATTCGCAGAGGAGTTTGGTAAGCATAAAACCTTATCTTTCTTGTCGGTTATAAACGATTCGTTTAGGCCGCGTACTAGTGCTGTGCGACGACAACGCCCAGGCCATCGGGAATGACGGCCACCTTGGCATCGGCACCCTTCATCTCAAAGGCGAGCTTGAGCGCCTCATCGAGGGTGTTAACCGGCGTCATGTGCATATCCTTGATCATCTGGTGATCGCACAGGTCGGTAACCATGATCACAGGGTGATGCGCCAGGATGCGGGCAAAGATCTGGCTCGTCCACTGGTCGGGCAGGGTCTCGTCCTTAGGACGGTCGATGCAGGCGCGCTCAAACTCTGCCGGATCATTGTCGGCGATGTTGTGATAGAAGCCCTCGCCACCGTGGCCGTCGGCACAACCGGCGACGTCGATGATCACGCCGCCCTCGGGAAGCGTAGCCTCGGCAGAGCACATGCCCTTCACGGCCTGATAGATGTTCTGGTCGAGCGGGTAGCCGCCGTTAGTGGTGATGGCAATCTCGCACTCAACGGGCTCAACGCCGGCAAGGCTCTTCACGAACTCACAGCCGGCCTCGTGCGCCTTGTGAATGTCGCCGGCAAAGGAGCCGATAACCTCATGCTTGCCGTTGAGCACCACGTTAAGCACAAAGGCAAGGTGAGCCATCTCGGCAGCGGCAAACATGTCCTCGCTCACGTGGTTGTGGCACAGGTTGCCGGCACGCGAATGGGAATCGTTCACAAACTGACCGTTGTGGTTGTACATGATGGTCTTGTAGCTGGCGATGCCAGGCAGGACGGACTTGCGGCTACCAGAGAAACCGGCAAAGAAGTGCGGCTCAATAAAGCCCTCGGCAAGCAGCAGGTCACAATCGGCGGCAATCTTGTTGATGATGCACTCGCCGCCAGAAGGCAGGGTGCCGATCTTTTTCATCATGCTGTCGTCAGTCGCGACGTGCATAACGATTTCCTCGTTGGCAACAATCTCCTCGCCATACTTGTTGACGAGTTCCTCGTGCGTCGACGGACGGTGCATACCCGTAGCAACCAGAATGCGCACGCGAGCCTCGGGCGCAGCGGAATGGATGTGATGCAGCAGAATAGGCATCGTCACACGCGAGGGAACGGGGCGCGTATGATCGGAGCTAATAATGACGATATCCTTCTTGCCAGCACAAAGCTCCTCGAGCGAAGGTGAGCCGTAAGGGTTGGCAAGCGACTCCTCTACCAGCTCTTCCTGCGATTTCGTGGTCTTAAACTCGTTTTGATGACCTTCCATCACACCCGCGAAATTCTTATCCTCGAGCTCCAGATGCAACGTCTTGTGGTCAAACGGTAGTTCACATTCAAACAATGACGAGCGCCCTCTTCCTTTTCAACTGACACACTAGATAAACCGTTGGAAGGATACGCCGCTCACCGAAAAACACCACCGTCCACCGACCCATTAACACAACGTTCATATTTGACCCACAATCAGAACCACCCTTAAAAAGGGTGGTTTGCTCTTAGGGTATAACCCACGGGCC
>CABVAO010000045.1 GCA_902496335.1 uncultured Collinsella sp. | reverse complement strand
CCAGCTAGATAAAGATTTATACAGTCTTTAGGCTACCGCGGCGATATGGAATGTGACAAAGGGACTGCCCCTTTGTCACATTCGTCATTTTCCGAGCCAGTTTTTGAACCACCACTCCATGGAGCGGCTCATCTCGGCCATAAAGGGACTCGTGTGCTTACGGGTATAGATGTCCACGACGCGCTCCCCCACCTCGCGGGCATGCGGGCGAAACATCGTGTCCATCTCGGCCACCTGCGCATCCATAGTCGCAGCGTCCGCACGGCGGTAGCGTTCCTCGTGCACCAGGTTCACCACAGGATGCGCAATCGCCGGACGCTCCTTACGGGGCGTGCCGATGATGAGCATCGACAGCGGCATGGTATAGGGCGGCAGATCGAGCAGCTCGGCAACTTCCTCGGCATTCTCGACGATATCACCGATATAGCAGCTCCCCAGCCCCAGGGCCTCGGCGGCAACCACGGCGTTTTGCGCGGCGACCACGGCGTCCTGCGCCGCAATGGCAAAGTCGCCCAGACCCGGTGCACGACGGGGCGACTTGCCCGTACGCTCTACAAACTCGGGCTCAAAGCAACCCACATGCTCAAACAGATCGATCCACTTGGCATAATCGACCACAAATATTAGTGCCCAGGGCGCCTTGGCGATCATGGGCTGGTGGTCGCACAGGTCGGCCAGGCGGTCGAGCGTAGCCTGCTCGCGGATGCTCACGATGGAATACATCATCATGGCACCCGCCGACGGCGCACGGCTCGCCGCGTGCAGAATCGCCGCCCGCTGCTCGTCGGTCACCGCCACGGGACGGTCGTCGTCATCACGCGCGAAGGCACGCGTAGACGAGCGATGCTCCAAGATGTCCAGCACCGCATTGCCCGTGGTCTCGACCGGGTAGCCGTTCGTATCCACGCCCGCAGCTCCGCCGCAGTACTCGGCACCCGTCATACAAACCTGCTCGCCCATAGCTCTATCCTCGCCATTTCTTTAAGAAGCCTTTACGTTTCCGTGTAATTCCCGTCCATTATCGCGCAGGTCACCACTACATTGCGCCACACCGCCGCACATGCGCGTTAATATGGCTGGTTGTTGTGCGCAGCCCGCAAATGCAGCGCATATTTAGGTAACAATCGGGTAAACCCCCGCTTTCGTAGGTTTTAAGTTTGTGAGGAGTCTCAGCATGTTCGCTGCCGCCATCTCGCTCGTCGGTCTTGCGGCGACCGTCTACCTTGTTTTGCGCGAGGCCAAGGCCATTCGCGCTCAGTCGGGCACCGTTGCCAAGGGCGCCTTCGCCTGGAGCGTCGCCTTCGGCCTGTTCCAGCTCTTTTTGACCATTTGGGGCGCTATTGGCCTCGTCGCGCAAAACGAGCCGCTCGCCTTTGTGATGCTCATCCTGACCAACGCCATCCTCACCGGCTGCGCTTGGGCCAGCATCGCCCGCGACCGCATCACCCCGCGCGTCTTTGCGTTCGCTGCTACCGATGCCCCCGCCCCCACCGGCAAGCTCGCCCGCCTGCGCGGCGCCTTTGTGGGCCGCCCGCTCGTCGCCGCCGTCCTGTGCCTGCTGCTCGCCGGCGTCTTTGCGCTGCTGGGCATGGAGGTCTCGTCCAACCACGACTTTACCTGGGTCTACCCCCTGTGCATCCTGCTCGAGTGGGCCATCATCACCACGCTCATGGTCGGCCTGTTCTTCCTGTTCCAGCGCCACGGCGCAGCTCCCGCGGTCCTGGCCTTTGCCCTCTTTGTCCTGGGCATTGCCGAGTTCTTCGTCATCACGTTTAAATCAATGCCCATCCAGCCGGGCGACCTTTCGGCCATTTCCACCGCCGCTGCGGTCGCCGGCACCGGCTACACCTTCTCGATCTCGCTGTTCTGCGTGCTATCCATGGGCTTTACCGCCATCGCCATGCTGCTATGCGAGTACGCCGGCCTGGTGGCACCGCACCGTCAGAAGGGTGCCGCCAACGCCAAGCGCATGCTGCTCACCAACCTGCTCGTCGCCGTGCTGTGCCTGGGTGGCGTGACCGCGCATGTCACGCTCATCGACTACTACAACACTCTCGGCATCACCGTCTACACCTGGCGCCCGCTCGAGAGCTACTGGCGCGAGGGCTACCTGCCCGCTTTTATTAGTGCAGCGCAGTCCATCAAGCCGCCCAAACCCGCCGACTACTCCGTCGACGATGCCAAGGCCACGCTCAAAAAGTACGCCAAGGCCTACGACAAGTCCGACGCCGCCAAGAGCGACGAGCGCACCGCCGCAAAGGAGCAGTTCGACAGCGAGAAGCCCACGGTCATCGCCATCATGAACGAGACCTTCTCGGATCTGTCGATCTACCAGAACATGCGCGCCGGCTACGAGGGTCCGCAGTACTTTAAAAACCTGTCCAACTGCCTCAGCCGCGGCAAGCTCTACGTGAGCGCCTACGGCGGCGGCACCGCCAATACCGAGTTTGAGTTTATGACCGGCAACTCCATGGCCAACCTGGGCTCGGGCGTGTACCCCTACACCATCTACAACATGGAAACGACCGGGAATCTAGCAGAGCAGTTCAAGTCGCTCGGCTATTCCACCACGGCCATGCACCCCAACCACGCCACCAACTGGAACCGCGAGAACGTCTACAAGGACTTTGGCTTTGACCAGTTCCTGTCCATCAACGATTTCCAAGGCGCCGATACCCTGCGCGGCATGGTGACCGACCAGGCTACCTACGACAAGATTCTTGAGCTGCTCGACCAGAACGCCGATCCGCAGTTCATCTTCGACGTCACTATGCAGAACCACTCGGGCTACGACACGGGCCTGCTGCCGGTCGACAAGCAGATGCACCTGAACATCGACACGACCGACCTGGACGCCAAGACCGTCGAGGACGGTACGCTCTCCGATGTCGACGAGTATGTCTCGTGCATCGAGCAGTCCGACCAGGCGCTGCGTTACTTCCTCAACGCCCTAAGCAAGCTCGACCGTAAGGTGGTCGTAGTGTTCTGGGGCGACCACCAGCCGTTCTTCCCGTCCAAGTTCAACGATAAGTGGTTTACCGGCGAGGACGACGCCACCCACCAGGAGCGCTTGTGGCAGACCGACTACATCATCTGGGCTAACTACGACGTTGCCGGTTGCGACCAAACGAGTGAGGTCGACGATCTGTCCACCAACTACCTGTCCACGCAGCTTATGCAGCTGATCGGCGCACCTCTCTCCGACTACCAGAAAGCGCACATGACGCTGCGCGAGTCGCTGCCCGCTATCAACTCCGTGGGCTACGAGGACGCTAGCCTGCGTTGGGCGCTCTCCTCCAACGTCACCGGCGACGACGCCGAGGCCGCGGCTGCCACCAAGGCGCGCGAGGATTACGCCAAGATGCAGTACTACGAGATGTTCCGCGACGGCAAGAACGTCTACACCGAGCACTTCCAGACCGAGGCCAACGAGACCGACCCCAACCTGGCGCCAGGTACGACCAAGATCAAGTAGCAGCGCGTCTTAACTGGTTCGTCTGCCCGGCGACGCGGAACGTAAGGTTCCCTGCTCGAACAGTCCTGCGCAAGACGGAGGCCACATTAAGTGGTCTCCTTTGCGTGCGGAACTCGCGATGAACCTTACATACCTCCGCCCGGGCAGACGCCCTGTTGTTGGAGCGCGGCTTGTCATGGGGGTACCCGCAACATATATAAGTTGAAGGCCACGTCATGTGGCCTTTTTTACATCCGGAAACTGTGTCCCGGAATTCACGTCCGGAGTGGGATGCGGTTTCCGCTTGTGGCCCCGTTGGGAAACTTCATCCCATTCCAAGCCTTGATTCCGGGACACACTTTCCAAGACCCCGCCCATCCGGAAAGCCCGTCCCACTCTGAACACATCCGGGTATGGAATATTCGCTTATAAGGCCTTCCATCAATAAAGGGGCGCCCTCCCGGGCGGCGGGCACGAAGTTCATCGCGAGTTCCGCACGCAAAGAAGGCCACTTAATGTGGCCTCCGTCTTGCGCAGGACTGTAGAGCAGGGAACTTCGTGCCCGCCGCCCGGGAGGGCGTTGCGTTTAGAAGATGGACCTAGCGCTTATCCCTCCGGGACAAAAGCAACGCGGCAGTAAAAGCGACGATTGCAAGCGCCAGCAACACCAAAAGCAACGTGAGCGTGCTGTCGCCGGTTGCCGCCAGGCCAAACAGGCCGGGCCCTTTGCTGCCAGCAGGCCGCACGGGAATCTTCTCGCCATCGTCCTCGGCGGTAATCTCCCAGCGAATTGCCTTGTTTGCGTCGGCAAGCTCATTGCCCACCGACGTCGGGACACTTAGTTGCAAATTGAGCACCGTGCTGCCATCGCTCGTAAACGTTGCGACCTGCGTGGGGTAGGCAAACACGCTGCCCGGCGTTCCCGTCTGGAGCCAGCCTGCAGACGCATCGCCTACCGACGCCGTTAAGGTAATGGGCGACAGCTGGTGTGCCGTCTCGTGATCGACAACGGCCCGCACAAACACGCGTACCTGGGACTTTACGCCCGTGGCACGAACCTCAATCTGCTGCTCGCGCACATCGCCGGGCATTAGATCTTTAAAGGCGGGAAACAGATCGGGCTCCCCCGAGGAGCCCGTCGCCCCCGATACCGTCAGCTGGCACGCATTTCCGTCATAGGCAATCGCAGGAGTGTCGGCAAACGCGCGGGCAGGAACGGCGAGCGCGACCATGCAGAAAATAGCCGCGACTACGCAATGCAAGGAGCGCGCAACACCTTTGCGAATCGAGAACGCCATACTTACGCACCTCCATGCGGCGGCACCAGCACGCCATTCTTGACCGAGCAACCCCATGCCTCTTTAACTGCATCGTCGGGCGTGGACTGAATTGCCTGGGTCGAAATGTCGACGACCAGGTTCTTACCATCCGTCTTCTTCTCGGACACGCTCTTGATGAGCACGCCCGTCTTGCCGAGCGGCGCAACAGGCGATGTCCAGTAGTAGAACCCATCGGACGCGACAACCCAAGACGAGGCGCTGTTGGAAGCAGATGCATTGGACACATTGCCCCACTCAATGGCGTAGTCGGCGCCGGCAACCGGCTCATCCCACAGGCGTGCGCCATCCTTGTCCTGCCAGTAGATATCCACCGCAACACGCAGGTATGCCGGAGCTGAACCGCTATTTTTAACCGCAACGTCGCTTTTCACGTTGCCATTGAGCGTCTCGTCCACCGAGGGCTTCACCGAGCCAAGACCAAACTCGTTGACGAGCACGCCCGTAACCGAAAGCCACGCAAAGGTGCCGGCGACGCCAGCCAAAAGGAGAACGCCGGCGAGGAGGACCATAATCTGTTTGCGCTTTGTCATCCTAGTCATCCCTCTTCAGCTGCCCGTTTTCCCAAACGTTCTTAGCCCGCGAACCGCCGTCGACCCATTTATCCTTTGTGCGCGTGTTAACGCACGTCACCACCGCGTCGCCCGCACTCGATGCAGACGAGATGGTTAGCTCGGCAGATTTACCGGGCGCCTTACCCGGCGCACTCAGCTCATCCTGGTAGCGCCATGCCCAAGCCGCGTCTTCCTCGACGGTGTAGATGCCCGCCGGCGCGGCGAATTGCACGCTGCCGACATAGCAAGCTTCACCGTTTTCGTCGCGCTGCTCGCTAACTTTCACCTCGACCATGCGCGTCTCGGCAGGAGAACCCTCCGACGCCTTTCGCGTTACCTTAAAGCGGAACGTTTGCCCCATTGCGCTGGCGTCGGTAGTCTTTTTAACGATCGTCAGCGCATGAGTCTGGGCAAAGTTGAACACGGCATTACCGGAACCTTGCTCGCCTTCGCCTGTCTTCTTGGACTCCAGACGGTTGGCCAGGTCGAACGAGCCGCCACCCGAGCCCAGACTGTAGAGCGAGACAAACTTGCCGTTCACAGGCTCTTCCGCCGCAGAAACGCCCTCTGCACCAGGGCCGTAGCTTGCCTGCGTTACCGTAACAGTCAGTTGCGTCCCCATAAACGGCTTGGCAAAGCAGACCTTAAACGGCGCATTGTCGGCACTGTCACCGACGGTGTTGGCCGCGGAGGGATCGAGCAGCCACTTAAGCTGCGCGGTCATAGTTACGGGGCTCGCGGGATCAGACGTATCGTTGGCAACCACGCGATACGTCACGGGATACAGGTCCATGTCACCCTTGACTGGCTCGCTTTTAAACTCATCCCAGGACTTCGCAGTGCCATCCGCACCCACATATCGCCACTCCAAGAAGAGCTCGAGCTTATCGCCATTGGCAGCAGCCTGTTCATCGAGCAGCGCGACGATCTTGGAGTGGGCGTCCGGATCGTACGCCACGGATTTTTGCTCCATCACAGGATTGCCGTCGTTGTCGTAGACAGGGTTGCCGCTCTCGTCCATTTTGGGAACATCGACCGTGTAGACAAAGCCAGGCTTACCGTCCTGCGCGCGCTCGTCGCCCGAGTCGACCGTCGCCGTAAAGATGACCGCCCCGTCGACGCTGTGATAGCGCACCTTATACGGCGTGACCTTGTACACCGCGGTATACGTCGCGCCCTTAAAGGGTTCACTACCCTCGAGGGGATACTTATCGTCTTCGGTCATCAGAGTGTATTTACTATCGGATTCATAGTCACGCGACCAGCCGACAAAGTCGTACTTGGTGCCATCCTTGCCGACAACCTCAGCTGTAGCTCTTACTTCCAGCGAAATTTGATCGCCAGAGTCGGTGCGCGAAAGAGAACGCACGGAATCGGGGTTATCCAGATTGGCATCGATATTCGATTGGACAATTACCGCGCTGGCACGGTAGACCGGGTACAGCTCCATGGGGGCGTTAACCACAGTGTTTGTATTCACCATGGGAAGGCCGTCCGACCAAACGACATAACCGTTGCCGGATGCCGGTTTAGTTTCCGTCCAGCCTACGAAGGCATTGTATGCGTTCGTTGCAGCATCGATGTCGCCAACGTTATACGTCGGCAGCGGCATGCCATCCTTAAGGCTGCCGAGCGTATTGCCCTCCTGCGCGAGCTTGCCATCGATATCGGTGTCGTTCAGGTGATACACCACCGCAATGGGCGTGTAGTAGGCCACAAACGTGTAAGGCTTGCCCGGCTCCACCGGATAGGTATACGAGTTATTGCCGTCAGATTCGAGCTCCTTAACCTCACCGTTCGGGAGTTCGATTTCAACCTTATTCAGCTTGTATAACTCGCCGCCTGACTTGTATACCGTCGTTTCGATATCAGGAGTCACCGTTGCCGTGGCGGGATCGGTGTCCGCATTGAGATTAGGGGTGATGTCATACCTAGGAACATTCACCTCGGAAGTGCCATTAAAACCGGCGCGGTGCAGGTTGGTGGTGTAGTTGACGTCGAACTTTGCGTAGACGGGATAGGCATCCTGACACTGGGTGACCTTGGAGTCATCCGTCGCCAAGTATGGCGCCGCCTTTTCCGGATCGCTCGTCACATAGGGGTCGTTGGCGACATCATAGATATATTTCCAGACGGCAGAATCCTTCTTGACCTCGGCGGTCGAAATCCAGCCCAGGAACTTATAGCCCGGCACGGCCATGTCGGCATCGGTCGGGGAAGCTTCGAGGGTCAGGGGGCTCTCATACGATCCCTTCTCACCATCTTCTGGCTTTTCGGCCACTTTAACCGACTTATTAACATGCGGGTAGTAATACGTGAACGTCGGATCCGCCCCGTTCACCTTGGTCTGCAGCAAGTTACTCTCATAGCGCCGCGTGGCAGTCCTCACGACATTATCGCCCTTGTTGTAGAAATTAACGTCCGTGGTAATCATCGCGCGAACGTAGTACTTCTTATCTGTACGCACCATGCTCTCGATGGGATTTTTCACATATGTCCAATATTCACCATCGCGCTCAAGCGTCCAGAAATTCAGGCGATAGCGATCATTCACCAGTTTGGCCGTTACGTTCAGCGAAGCCGAAGTCCAAGTATCGCTTAGCGTTGCAGCGCCTGGAAAATCGGTATCGGCATAGAGGTTTTTTAGAGTATCGGCTCCCGTATCGTTTTTAACGTTGTGCGAGTACGCGTTAAGGGGACTCACGACAAGGGTTTCCTTCGTGAAGCGCGTGCCACACGTTTTGTCATACCTATCCTTTATACCGTGGTCAACATGCTCCGGACCCCAGTGGACGACGTTTTCACGCACGAAGGTACTACCGACGTTTTCCTCAAAGGGCGTTTGATAGCGATTCCAAACGGAACAAAGTAGCTTGCTGTCCGTAAACTCATGGTTGGTATAAGCCCGAACGTAATAATCCACTCGGTACTCAAAGCGGGCGATGTAGGTATGCGGCGCGGTTAAATCGACATCTGCGGGGAGCGTATAGCTGGGATCGCGGCTTACGCGCACCTCGAGCGGAGCATCCTCGGTTCCCTTGTTTTCGTACCAACCCAAGAAGCGATAGCCATCGGGCAGCTTGCCGCCATCGGACAGAGGTTTATTGTCCTTATCTCGTACCTGCACGGTATAGGAGCTCGTTCCATTCTCGCCCGGCTGCACGTCCACATGAGTATTACCCACGCCAACGCGCTGGGTCACATCATCGAGTTCATCCTGCTCATTGCCTTCGAACACCGTCTTGATGTTCGACACGTAGTCGCTGTACACCGGGTAGAAGTCGGTGGGGCCGACCACGGTAATCACGCTGCCAGCAGGATAAAATGATCCTTTGTTTTTAAGGTCGGCAAGCGCGGGTGAAGTGATGGCAGCATAGCCACCATTCATCCCCGCCTCGCTGCTAGGCTGCGTGGTCCATCCAATAAACGTCGCGGTTTTCGACAAGCTGCCGCGATCAGCGGGGGCAGCGGGCGTCAGACCGACGCCATAGCGGTACCAATCAGTGGACTTGCCGTGCGCAGCACCGGTTTTCCAATCAAGCGTCTTGCCCTTAACGTTATAGAACAGCACCTGTGCCTCGTACGAAGCGATAAACAGGTCATTGCCCTCAAAAGCCTTGGCCCCTTTCGCGTTATCGGCAGTATAGGTTGACGTTTTGTCGTTCAACTCGCTCTTCTGGACCTGCTTGCCAGCAGCCACAGCATCGGCATCGGTCTTGCCGTCAAACCAGCTGTTGTCTTGTCCAATTCGATTCACTTGCACATCGGGCTCGCGGAACCAGCCCATAAAGCGGTAGCCGCCGTTCGCCTCGGTCAGCCCCGCGGGCTTTGCGGAGGTTTCCTGACTAAACGTTACCGACGTATCCCCCTGGGCCAAGCCCTGGGCCGTTCCCGCCAGCACGGCGCTCACGGCAAAGGCGTACGGATCCGAGGTCTTCTGATCAATACCGAGTTTGGTCGCCTCGATTGTCGCGGTGCCCGCACCGGGAAAATCAATCGTCGCCTTAACGCTCTGGCCATGCACGGGGATATTCAGCTTGTAATCCATCGCCCACTCATTGGTGTGCTGGCCACCCAAGGAATCGTCGTTAGCGGTCGAGCGCATGGTACCGGCACAGAAGTCGTAGTCGTGCTCTTCCCATAGCTCACGCGTGGTGTAGCGCTCGTCATCCCACGGACCGTAGCTGCCACCCGCGGTAGTGCCGTCGCCGCCAAACGAGGGGATTTTCTTTTTGGCAGGGTTGCCCTGGCTGTTGCCAGAAAGGCTCACGCTCGGTTTAAAGTAGCACTCGGTGACCGTGGCATCATCCTTGTTGGCGCGTGCGCCAATGCCGCCCAAGTTCACATCGTTTTGAATAATGGGAATCACGGCGATGGGGTTGTACTGGCGCGAGCTCAAGTCTCCCGCAAAATGGCTGCGGACGAGTTCGTTGCCCTCGGCGGTCAAAATGCGACCCGCCAGACCACCCGTCCACGCGCGCGTCACGGCGACAACGCCCACGTACGACGCGGCATAGCTGTAGCACTGCGCCGTCGAGAAGCAGTCGATAATCTTGGCATCACCCGCCATACAGCCCACAAAACCCGAGGCGTACACGTTGTTGCCGCCCAGGGCGCCAATGGCCACATCGTATTTATTGGTAACGTCGGTCATGCCCTTCTCGGCAATCGAGCCATCCGCGTTGCGCGTAGGCGTAACGCGGCAGTACTCGATGGTCGAGTTCTTAACGTAGCCGGCAAACGCCGCCATATACAGGCCCTCGCCACCGATTGCCTGTACGCCCGAAGTCGTGTTGTTAACGGCGCGGCCACCACGGACCTCACAGTTGTAAAGGGTGCAACCGTCGAGCTCGCCGGCAATCAGGCCTCCCTCAAAGCCCGCATTGGTAATTACATTGAGCATGTTGTTGGCACACGTAACGTGCAGGGTGCTCTCCATGACCATGACGTTTTCGAAGTGGGTGTTGACGGCCTTGCCCACGATAATGCCGCCGCGGAAGTCAGCCCAAATGTTGGCATCCTTGACCAGGAAGTTCTTGATGGTGGCGCCATCGGTCTCGGCAAAAAAGCCCGTGTCGCGCTCGGGATCCAACATATTGTTGGCGTAGTCCAGACCTTTAACGGTGTGGTTCTGGCCATCGAAAACGCCCTTAAAGGGATGCTCCTTATTACCAAAGGAGAGGTGCTTGACCGTATTCGAGACGATGGTCTTCATGTCCTCACCATCGAGCTCAATATCGTTATCGAGATAGACGTGCCAATCGGACGTGTCGCGCTCGCGCGAAAGCGCCACGCACGACAAAAAGTCAGCCTCGTTTTTGATGTGGAATTTGGTTTGGCCCTCGGGCGCATCCTCGGCATGTACCGCCATCGGCAGCGCCATTACACAGCAAAGGGTGATCGCCGCAACGGCGATCAGCCTGCTAAGCACACCTCGGTTCACGATCTTAATCTTCATGGGCTAGTTCGCCTCCGGCCAGCCCACGACGTCGAGCACGTCGAGGACGGTATCGTTTGCCTGCTGGTTTTTGGCCTGCACGGCCTGAACGTCGATATCGAGCCTGTATGAGCCGCCGCGCGCGGCATCGTGGTAGTCGCCCACAAAGTGCAGCGAGTCCATGAGGCTCTCCGTCATGACACCGGAATCGAGCACGCCCCCGCATCCGGCCAATCCGCGGTAGTAGTACCACCCATCGCCGCCATCGATCCACGGGGACCCCTCGCCCGCGTTCACGTGAAAGGCGACGTTGCCCGAGGCGTCCGCACTCGAACCGTCGGGCGCCACCGACGTCATGCGCAGACGAGCGCGAACGTACTCAGGCTGCGCGCCGGCGTTCTCCACGCGCACGATGCGGCTGATGTCAGAGCCCCCGGCCTTGGTGTCGGGATAGTCCCCGTGCTCGTCGGCCTCAAACGGAATCTCCTCGCCCTGCTCGTTTAGGGTGTATTCGCAGACTCGTACCTTCACGCTGCCAAACGATAGGACGTTGTTCGCCGGAACCATATCAACGGTGAAAGCCAGCGTGCCGCACAGGCACGCCAGGGCCAACAGCGCCACCGCGGCAAGCGCCAAGGTGCGTTTCTGATTGTCGGAAAGATTGTTGAGCATTACGTTCGCCAATCGTCGATCAAAGGGGAACCGAGATCCCGACCCGAAAATGGGGATGGGGAGCGGACCGGAATCTCGGTGGAGGGGGGATTAAGCCTGAGTCTTAGCCCATTTCTTGGCCTGCGCGATGGCGTTCTGGGTACCACCCTGGTCAGCGCCGAAGATGTAGCAGGAGACCGTCATAGCAGGATTTTCAACGACATCCGCGCTGTTCATGGCAGCCGGGATATGCACGGTGCCGAACAGCTCACCGGTGTAAGCAGCCTTGCCGTCAGCGGGGGTAAGCTCTGCAGGAGTGCCGGTTCCGTCAGCGGTATACATGAACAGACCGCTCACGTACTGGCCTTCGTTACCGTTGGTATTCACCTGGTCAGCAGCAACCGGCTCCCAGCCATTTTTAAGATTGAAGTACGGGGTCTTGGCAAGCGCACCTTCACCGTCCTTCACGATGGCGTTCTTCACGTAGATGAACACATAGGACTTATCAGAGTCCTTACCGATACCGACGTTGGGGTTCTTATTGATGTTGGTGTCGGGAATCATCTTGGAGTCCTTCACCCACTTGGTCTCAAACAGATAACCATCCACTGAGGGGTCCGTGGGATCAGTGCCGGGCTTGTCCGGATGATCGGGGTCGGGCTTCACATCGGGCTTGTCGATGCTGCCAACCGTGAACTCATTCTTCGCCTGATCGGTTGCCGACAGCCATGCGTAGGTGCCCACGCCGGCAGCAAGCACCAGCAGCAGCAGGGCGGCAACGATGCCGTAGCGTTTTTTCTTCTTGTTTTCCATCGTTCTCTTCCTTTCGAAAACCGACTTCCCCGGCAACGGCCCTTGCCGCCGCCGACACCTCTCCCTGCTGTTATGAACGCCGCCCCCTCGCATGCGCGCGGGTATGCTTGCCCGCAGGCTCGTCGGAAACCATCCGATCGAGCACTATCGACGCCGCGACCAGCAGCGCCAGAACGGCCACCACAACAAGCAAACCGGGCATCGTCGTGCAATATGCGTTAACGAAGCCCAGGTAAGGGACACAAAAAGAAACGACGCCGATCACGCTCGAAAAGGGCGTGTACTCGGCATCGTGCATGATGATTCCGTCTGCATTTTTATTTGCGATTCCCTGCGTGCCAATCGTCTGCGCAACAGGGTCGATCTCGTATACCTGGTGGGTCACCACGGCGCCGTCCGATCGATAAAAGGTCACATTGTCGCCCACGGCAATATCCGTCGGCTCAACGTGATGGACAAACACCATGGAGCCAACGGGTAGCTCGGGCTCCATAGAGCCAGAAAGCACTGCATAGGGTGTGTATCCAAATGCGCGAGGAACGAAAGAGGCGACGGCAAGAGCTATGACGAGCACAATCGCCAAGCTACTAAGAAGTGCAATAAATCGTTTGAGTCCTCGCGCCGTCAAAATGATTATTCCATCCCCATCGAGGCTACATTCGATCCCTTCAAGGGTCAGACACATTCCTCAAACAGCGCAAGGCCCTTAAAAATTGGGTTCGAAAAAAGCCAATTTGAAATCCTTTTGCAACAAAAACCATAGCGATGTCCTACACGTTTATCAACGTTTTAGCGCCAAATGCTACTATTTTTGGCGTAAGCGGTCATTTATACACATACTCGTCTGCTTTGTCCCATACCCGCGGCCAACTCCCCCCTGCGCAACTTAGTCACAGAGAGTTCGATATTTGCATAGCTCAGATATCGTACCCCCCCCCC
>CABVAO010000044.1 GCA_902496335.1 uncultured Collinsella sp. | reverse complement strand
TTGGACGAGAAGTCTGCCGCCGACCTCGGGACCTTGGAGACGGCCGCGACGACGCAGTCGACGCCGAGCCCGGAGAGCTCCCTCTGCGGGGCGAAGCCGAGGTAGCCGCTCTCGTAGGCGGCGAGCGACGGGCCCGGGAAGCCCGACATCCACTCCGCGACCTCGCCCCACGGGTTGCCGCGGAACCTCCTCGTCACGGCCTCGCCCGTCTCCGCGTCGAGCGCGCAGACGGTGGTGGACCTGAGGTGTACGTCCATTCCGAAGGCGGTAGAATATCTAGGCACGGGAGCCTCCCAACCTCGTTGCGGCGCGGCTGCGCCTCTGGCACTTCAACAACATTGTCGCAGCCCCGACCCGCGGTCACGAGCGGGGGCTCCTGTCGTTTCCGTGCCCCTGGATTGGGTCATAGTGTCTGACTTATGCTCAACCTACGATAATTCCAAACTGGGTGAGTTACTCACTGTAGCGGGTGGCTATGGCGGCTCAGGGGTAGTCATTGGGGACGTTCTTGTTTGACTAGTCGTTTAAGAACGTCCCCAATGACTACAAGCCGCACCGCCCGCCGTTCAGCTGAAACCACCTGCCAAAAAGGGACAGGTTTATTTTGGCAGGTTTTATCTGGGCAAACGTCAACCGCCGCGGGGGAGTTGCCTCCCTTCGCGGCGGTCTTCTAGCAGAAAAACCAAGTGAGTAGGCTTTTTGCAGGAGGCCAAGCACGCCCTAAAACGCCACAGCTCTGACCTGCGGTTTTACCGATCATTTGTCGCGATGTGCTCGGCAAGTTCAAAAAAGTCTACTCACTTGCATCCGAGACGCACCGGATAGGCAAAAAACCGCCGCGAAAGGGCCCCTGGTCCCTTCGCGGCGGTCATACGCCTCTGATTTTGCGACGGTTTTACCAGCTTGCTACTCGCTGTAGCGGGTGGCGATGGCAGCTTGCACCATGCCAGCGCTCATGAGGTACGTCACCAAGAAGTAGCCACCATAGGCTGCCAGGAAGATTGCACAGGTGAGGCCAACGGTGCCGCCGATGCTCATATTTCCGAAAATGCTCACCAGTTCGATGATCACCTTAAGTGCCACAAAGGAGTGTGCCAGGCCCACTGCCAGCGGGAACAGGAAGAATACCGCTTGCTGCGCCATCACCGAATGGCGAATCTGGCGGTCGTCGCAGCCGATCTGTGCCAGCACACGATAACTGCGGCTGCCGTCGGCCACGTTGGAGAGTTGCTGGATCGACAGAATCGCCGCGCATGCAACGACCAATACAAAGCCGATGTAGATGGCTAGGTAGCTAATAAGACCGTTCATTTGCGCTGCTTGCGTGTACATCTCGGAGCGTGTGATGAAGGTTCCCCACAACCCCGGCTCTTTGCCGTCAACGAGCAGGTTGTCGAGCAGAGTGTATTTAATGCTCTCGTCTGCCTCGGTCGTATCCATCCCCTGTTTGTAGTTAACGAGCAGGCTACTGGAATACGGCTGCAGATTAAGCTGGGACAACAACTCGTCGGCAACGACGACGGTACCCGGATTACTGCCCATCGCCGAGTTGGCGATGGCCGCCGTATCTTCGTCCGACTTATCGGTTGCGGGCTTGAGCGTATGCCCGCCCAAGGTAAGGGCATGGCCGCCAGCCATATACTTGGTGTACAGGTCGACCAGCTCGCCGCCCATATCACACGTGAGCAGATACTGGTCGCGGCCAATGCTCACCGGCTCCTCGCCCATCATCTGGCGCAGTTTGTTGTACTGGCTCGCCGGCGTCACAAACAGACCCATCGCATCGGCATTGCTACCCCCGAATGCCTTGGGAAGCTTTTCGCCCATGGTCTTGCACATTTCACTTGGAGTCACCGAAGGATCCGAGCCGCCAAGCGGGTAACTCAGATACGAATCGATCTGCACATGCTCACCGGCAACATCGGCGATATTGACCTTCTTGCCGTTCTCTTCGTTGCTGTCCGCCGACTTGCCCTCGCCGTGCCATGCGGGGTACAAATCGACCGTTGTATCGGCCAGCACCATGCGATCGGCTTCATCAGACGGATTGATGTACTCTTTGTAGTAGTCGAACGTATCGGGCGTGTAATAGACATACCTCTGAGACACGTCTACAGGGTTATAGCGCTCCAGGTTTTCGTTCATCACGTTGGCAATCGACATACCGCACGTCACCGAGGTGATGGCCAAAAACAGGAGCATCGCGATGACGCCCATCGAAAAGCACACCGTGTTGACCTTGGCCGCAAGCTGGCGCACGGTAAACATGTTGAGGCCGCGCCAATACACGCCGCGCAGGCTCTGCAGCAGCTTGATGAGCATGCCCGAGAGTCCCCAGAACAGGGCAAAGGTGCCCACGGTAACCATAGCGGTCGTAATACCAAACTGGTTCATGGCCTCTTGCAGCTTGCTGTCCGTCGCGGTTAGCGGGAACCCATCACGTAGCAGACGGTAATAGGCCACGCCCACCAGCACCGCGCCCACGACAAAGATGGCAATCGCGATCCAGGGGTTGCGTGTCTTGATGCTCTCGTTGCGACGCTCGGCACCCATAAGCTCGATGAGTTTGGTACGACGCACGGCGCGAAGGTTCAGCAGTAGCGTGAGCACAAACATTACGAGCATGCAGACAAGGGTCAGATTGAACGCATGCATCGAGAAAAAGAAGTGGAAATTGGCGATCTGTGTCTTAAAGAGCGAGGCCGTAAAGAACGTCATGAGCTGGGAGAGTCCCACACCCAGCACAATGCCGGCGACAAAGGCCACCACCGAGACAATCACCGTCTCGAGCGCCATGATTGTGGCGACGCGCCCGCGCCCCATGCCGAGCACCTGGTACAGGCCAAACTCCTTTTTGCGGCGTTTCATGATGAAGTTATTGGCATACACCATCAAAAAGGCCATGACACCGGCCAAAAAGTACGTCAGGTCGCCGAGCATGCTGCCCATTACCTGCGCCAAGCCCTTTTCATCGATTCCGGCGATGTCGACCTGCATCGAGATGGTGTTAAAGGCATAGAAGACCGTGACGCCCAGGGTGAGCGTCAAAAGGTAGACGAGGTAGTCGCGGCCGGCGCGGCGGACGTTGCCCCAAGCGAGTTTACAGAGCATCGGAGCCCTCACCGCCCATCATGGCAACGACCTCCATAATGCGGTCGAAGAACTCTCGGCGGTCGGTGTCGCCGCGGCGCAGCTCGGTGAAGATCTTGCCGTCGCGAATGAACAGCACGCGGCTCGTGTAGCTGGCGGCAAAGCTGTCGTGCGTGACCATGAGCACGGTGGCGCGTAGGCGGCGGTTAAGGGCCTCCAGGCTCTCGAGCAGCAGGCGAGCGCTCTTGGAATCGAGGGCGCCGGTGGGCTCGTCGGCCATGATCATGGTGGGGTCGGTAACGAGCGCGCGAGCCGCGGCAACGCGCTGCTGCTGACCGCCGGACATCTGGTAGGGATACTTGTCGAGCACCTGACTGATAGACAGGCGCGCTGCCACATCCTGCACACGGGTCGAGATCTCTGCCGAGTTTGCGCGGACGATGGTGAGCGGCAGGGCGATGTTCTCGCGCGCCGTGAGCGTATCGAGCAGGTTGGAGTCCTGGAAGATAAAGCCGAGTTCCTCGCGGCGGAACTGCGAAAGCTTAGCCTGCTTCATGCGGGTTACGTCCTGGCCGTTGATGCGGATCGTGCCGCTCGTGGCGCTATCGATGGTCGAAACGCAGTTGAGCAACGTCGACTTGCCCGAGCCCGAAGCGCCCATGATGCCCACGAATTCGCCGCGGTTGACCGTAAAGTTGACATCGTTGAGCGCGCGGGTCACGTTGCCCAGCGCTCCATATACCTTTTCGAGATGCGCGACCTCCAGTACCGGGGTCGCCATGTGCGTGGTTTGCATACCGAGTCCTTTCTTGCAATTAGTCTACGGCATCTATAGTCGCAAGAAGACGAGTCGGCTACCATCGATATGGCTTACGCTTGCCTTACCGTTGTGTAAGGTACGGATAGCTACCCTGCCACGTGTTGATATTGAGAGAGGACTCCTGTTGAAGACTGTTCATGTTGCCGCTGGGATCATTCGCAAGGAAGGATCCGATGAGTTACTTGCCGTGCAGCGCGGCTACGGCAACATGCAGGGACTTTGGGAGTTCCCCGGTGGCAAGCTCATGCGCGGCGAGACACCCGAAGACGCCGTGCGACGCGAACTCATGGAAGAGCTGCAGGTCAAAGTCACCAACCTGCGTGATTTCTATACCGTTGAGTACGACTACCCCGATTTCCATCTCTCAATGGAGTGTTACTACTGCTCGCTCGCCGATGAATCCGATGAGCCTCAGAAGCACGACCGCCAGCTCGATATCCGCTGGATTCCACGCACCTCACTTGCCACCGTTGAGTGGATGCCCGCCGACAAGGGGCTCATTGATGCCCTGATTGAGCTGAAGGAAGATCGGCTTGAGGCCAACGGCACTGCCAACGACGCCGAGGCCACCACGACCAACGAGCCCGCCACCAAACCCAAGCGCGCATCCAAGCGCCGCAACAAGAAGCGTCCCAAGCCCGGCCTACTCGACGGCATCGATACCTCGGACCTTTCCGCTGACGAGCGCGAACTGGTCCGCCGTCGCGCCGCTATAAAAAAGTCCATGAAGGGCAACAAGCGCGCCAACACCAAGCCCGAGCTGCTCGTACGTCAGCGCCTACGGGCCGCGGGCCTTACGGGCTATCGTTTGGAATGGAAGGTACCCGGCAAACCCGATATCGCCTTTCCCGGGCGCAAGATCGCCATCTTCGTCAACGGTTGCTTTTGGCACCGCTGCCCCAAGTGCAGCCCGAGCCAGCCCAAGCGCAACGTTGAGTTTTGGGAGGCAAAGTTCCGTCGCAACGTCGAGCGCGACCACGCTGCCGTGGCAGCACTCACTCAAATGGGTTGGACACCCATAACCATCTGGGAATGCGAACTCAAAAAGGACCGCATCGATGCCACCATGGAAAAGGTCATCGAGCGGGTGCGGGCCGCAGAGCCGCAGCGCTAGGAACGAGCCGTCCACACGCCCCACACAGGCGAGCCACATCCGCACCACAAACCTTAGAAAGCCCTTAAGCTCAAAACCTTTCAAGAGTGTTACTCGATAGCTTTGACCTGCGATTTCATCGCAACATCAAACCTCATTAAGCTTTTCTTTAGCGCTTCTTTGCAGCAGACACGGCATAATACTGCCAACGCACGGGACCTAGCAGCACACCCCGTGCGCTATCTTTTGGTGGACATCGAGGAGGCCGCATAAGCATGCATTCTTCCAATGACGCAGCACTGCGGCCATCCCTAAAACATGCAGACCTTTTCTCCTTCCCCCCGACACAGAGAGACGGCCTCCTCGACTCCCCCACCACAAAAGCCAAACGCTCAACCGACCAGAGCCACAACTTGCGAGCATCGTTCAAAAAGCTCCAAGCATCCCTAGACAAAACCTTCCCTAACCAAGCCCGGGCATACTAGCCCCCACCAACAAAGCGCCCCCTCGCGCCCCACCCCTTCAGCCATAACGCCACAAGGGCGATCGAGCAGGGCCGTCCGGAAACGGAAAAGGGCCTATCTCTCAGAACATTCCGCAGGACGGAGGAAGCCCCGCAGCGCGTAGCGCGCAGCGGGGCTTCCGACATGTCCGAGGACGTTCTGAGAGATAGGCCCTTTTCCGTTTCCGGACGGCCCGGTGGGATCAGAGTACCCTTGCTGTTACTCTGCTTTGCCCACAGAGTTGAGGTTGGTCATGCGGATCTTAACCAGCTCGGTGATCTCGCGCATACCCTCCTTGGCCGGCTTCTTGGGATCGAAGCAGGCGGGGTTCTCGGCCATGTAGGCCATGAAGCCCTTGGTGTAGGCCTGACGCAGCTCGGTGGCGTAGTTAACCTTGCAGATGCCGTTCTTCACAGCCTCGGCAACCTGCTCATCGGGCACACCGGAGGTGCCGTGCAGGACCAGCGGCACGTCGACGGCGTCGCGGATGGCCTTGACCACGGACTGCTCGATGTGCGGATCGCTCGTGTACACACCGTGGCTGGTGCCAACGCCAATGGCCAGCGAGGTGCAGCCGGTGCGCTCAACGAACTCCTTGGCCTCGGCCGGATCGGTGTAGGGGCTCTCGCCCTCAACCGCGGGACCGTCGTCCTCCTTGCCGCCAACCTTACCGAGCTCGGCCTCGACGGGCACGCCCATAGCGCGGCCAGCGTCGGCGACGGACTTGGTCAGGGCGATGTTGTCCTCGAAGGACTCGTGCGAGCCGTCGATCATGACAGAGGTGTAGCCAGTGCGGAAAGCCTGCATGCAGCGGTCATAGCCATCGCCGTGATCGAGGTGCAGAGCGACGGGCACGGAAGCGCGTTCGGCAGCAGCCTTGACCATGCCGTAGAAGTAGTCCAGACCAGCGGTCTTGATGGTGCCCGGGGTGGTCTGCATGATGACGGGGGACTTGGTCTCCTCGGCAGCGGCCAGAACGGCCATAACAAACTCGAGGTTCTCGACGTTGAACGCGCCGACGGCGTAGTGGCCGGCCTGAGCGTCCTTGAGCATCTTTTCGGTGGTAACAAGTGCCATGAGCGTTTGCTCCTCTCCCTCGCCCGCATCTGGACATCGGGCGTAGTTGTTCACAAGGCGTTTTACCTTGCGTTTTACTGCGCTCATTGTATGAAATTCAGCGGCTTTGCACGTGCGAGATATTGAGCCCATGCAGGTCAATACAGTCGTTTTTGAAAAGTAAACGGAAGGAATTTGAACCGAGTGGACATGTTCGATATTGAATTTTGAGCGTTCAGCGTCTTTCTTTTATAGAAAAGATAAGTAATCGAAAGGTATTTTCTTACTCAAAAAGAAAATGAACGAAAATAGAGTCAACACAATTCCTGCAAATTTAGCCGAGAATGGAGCAGACATGACCCAAGCTACCAACCGTGCTTTTGCCGACGAACGCCGCGCCGCCATCATGGAAATGCTCGAGCACAACGCCTCGGTGCAGGTAGCAGAAATCGCCCAGACCTTTGGCGTGTCCTCCGTCACCGCCCGCGCCGACCTGGACGCGCTCGCCGAAGCAGGCAAGCTGCGCCGCACACATGGTGGTGCCGTTTCGCTTCACAAGCGCCTGACCGTCTCCACGCAGGATCGCCGCATCAATGTCAACGTCGCCGCCAAGCAGGCCATCGCGCAAAGCGCCATCGAGCTCGTCAATGACGGCGACACGCTGCTCGTAGACTCGGGCACCACCGCTCTCGAATTTGTCCGGCTCCTCGACCAGCGCGATGGCATCACCGTCATCACGGCGGACATTACCATTGCCGATTATATCGACGAGAGCATGCCCTCGGTCGATGTCGTCATGCTGGGCGGGGCGCTGCGCAAAGGCCATCGTTATCTGTACGGACCGCTCACTATGCAGGCGCTTCAAACGGTCCACGCCGACCTTGCCGTCATGTGCCCCGGCGCTTTTGTTCCCGGCTGCGGCTTTACGACCGACTTTCCGCAGATGGCCGAGACCAAAACAGCCATGATCTCCGCCGCCCGTCAAAGCGTCGCTCTCATGGACAACAGCAAGGTTAACGGACGAGGCATGTACCGCTTTGCCGAACTGACCGATGTCAACACCATCGTGATGGACCGCGACCCCGATCATGCCGTCGCCACCTCAATCGCCGAGACCACCGGCAGCGCGCGTCCGGCCCTCATCATCGCCACCAGCTAAAATAAAAACCACCACAAAGATGCCTTTGTGGTGGTTTTGCTCGTTAAAAGCGAAATATCGCTACTTGGACAGCTCGTCGGCGAGGGCCTCGATCTGGGCGCGCGAGGCGTCGTTGAGCGAGCCCAGCACAGTCACCTTGTTCTGCGTCAGGGTGATGTCCTTCATGCCCTCGAGCTCCTTGGTCATAATCTTGGCAGCTGCGGGCGCCCAGGAACCGGACTCGACAAGCGCCACGGTACGGTTCTGGTAGGCATGCTCGGCGAGCGTGTGGATAAAGGTGCTCATGCACGGGAAGATCTCGCCCTGATAGGTAATGGAGGCGAGCACCAGACGGTCGTAGCGGAACGCATCCTCAACGGCCTCGGCCATGTCGTCGCGAGCCAGGTCAAAGACGGAGACCTTCTGGCCGCGAGCCTCGAGCGCAGATGCGAGCTCCTCGACGGCAGCCTTCAGATGGCCATACACGCTCGCATAGGCGATCGTGATGCCCTCGTCCTCGGGCTGATAGCTCGACCAGGTGTTATAGGTGTCGAGGTAATAGCCCAGGTTCTCGGTCAGCACGGGGCCGTGGAGCGGGCAGATGATCTGGATGTCCAGGCCGGCGGCCTTCTTGAGGACGGCCTGCACAAACTTGCCGAACTTACCGACGATGCCAAAGTAGTAGCGGCGAGCCTCGCAAGCCCACCCCTCGGGATCCTCGATGTCGTTGGCGCCAAACTTGCCAAAGCCGTCGGCACTAAAGAGCACCTTGTCGGTGGACTCGTAGGAGAAGATCACCTCGGGCCAGTGAACGTTGGGGGCGCCGATAAAGGTCAGGCTGTGGCCGCCCAGATCGAGCACGTCGCCCTCTTTGACGACCATCTTGCGCTCGGGGTAGTCGGTGCCAAAGTAGTTGACCATCATGCGGAAGGCGCCCATGCTGGCCACAATCTGTGCCTGGGGATAGCGCTCCATAAAGGCGGCGATACCGGCGGAGTGATCGGGCTCCATGTGATGGACAACCAGATAGTCGGGCGTACGGCCATCGAGCACGGCCTCGAGGTTGCCGAGCCACTCGTCAACAAAACCGCCATCGACTGAATCGGCGACAGCGATCTTTTCGCCCAAGATAACGTAGCTGTTGTATGCCATACCGTTCTCGGACACATCGTACTGGCCCTCGAACAGGTCAATGTCGTGATCGTCGACACCGATGTAGCGGATATCCTTGGTGATCTCCATCAGGCAAAGCCTCCTAGATAGACAAAAGAACCCGTCTATCATAGCACTCGGCAGTATCCCAACTGTTATCTGCCAGCATCCATACCGATTGTTATTGAAATACGATAAATCGCCGTTTACCTGCGCAAACTATGAGTGTGGTATCGCCGTGCTATGTCGAATAATGAGCTGGCCGGGAATACGGATGGCAACGGTTTTGCCCGCCGTACCCGCCTCGGGAACCGCATGCTCAAACACCTCGCGTCCGCGCTGATGTAAATCGAATCGCACGGTCGTGAGCTCGTTGTGTGCCACAAAATCATCGAGCGAATCGTCGACGCCCACCACGCTCACGTCCTCGGGCACACGCAGGCCGCCATCGCGTAGCGCCGCAATTGCGCCGTTTGCCATCTGGTCGTTTGCCGCGTAAATCGCCGTCATGGTGTGATCGTGCTCGGCCAGGTGCCTGCCGGCCTCGTAGCCGCTGTTGGCAGACCAGTCGCCCTCGAGCGGCTCTGCCGGCTCGATGTGTTTACGCTCGAGTGCATCCTGCCAACCGGCGCGACGAAATTGTTCGTCGACCGAGAACGACGGGCCGCCAATATAGCGAATCTGCTCGTGCCCCAGCTCAAACAGGTGATCCATAAGCAAGAGCGAGCAGCCGTAATGATCGGAGTCGACCGTGGTCACCCGCGGGTGCGCGTACATGGTGACGATAACCGTGCCAATGCCCGGCAGTGGATCAAACGTCTCAAAATCGGGCGCCATGCGGCTCATGCCGATGATGATGCCGTCCACCGGCAATGCGGCCATACGACGCGTGGCCTCGGCAAGCGAAAACTCCTCGGTCTTGGACATCTCGACCAGCGTGATAGCGCAATTATGCTCGCGAGCAGCGCTGGCGATGCCGTCGATCATTGAGAGGTTGCCAAACTTGGTGACATCGTTGACGCACAGGCCGACCGAATGGTAACGGCCGTCGCGCAGCGAGCGACCAGCATAACTCGGACGAAAGCCGAGCTCTTGCATGGCGGCCTGCACGCGCTGTCGCGTCTGCTCGTTAACGTTGGGCAAGCCGTTGGCGACGCGCGAAACCGTCTGCTGCGAAACGCCGGCAGCGCGGGCGACGTCGGCCATGGAGACCGGACGCGAACTGGTATCGTTGGACGGGCGCCTTGCCACAGAATCACCTTCACCCTTGCGAGATCTGAATAGCGTGAATGCCGGCCCGGGCAGAAATACACCCCGCGCCGAGGCCCGCTATCATCGGACGCATGTTAACGTACTCTACTTTTTCTATCTGCATCTCTTCTGCTTTATAAGTCCATACGGCACTACCGTTCACGGCCAAATATCGACCGATTACCAGATTCTCAAAAAGTGACAAGCGTTGTGTTATGAGTACGTTAACATAGCCCGTAACGTGCGATATCGTGAACACCTGGTTCATGCCGCTTCAAGTTGTTAACGTACTCATAACGACGCAAAACTCACCCGTGCGCGCCAAGGAAAGGACTCCCATGACCACTCCCGACGAAAAGACACTCGCCACGCTCACCAAGCTATTTGAGGAGGAGCTTGGCCCCATCGGCGACCGCCAGGTGCTCTACGTGCACGCGCCCGGCCGTTCCGAAATCAGTGGCAACCACACCGATCACGAGGGCGGCCACGTTATCGCCGGCTCGCTCGATGTCGCCGTCGACGGCATCGCCGTAGCGACCGACACCAACAAGGTCCGCGTTGCCGATGAGGGCTACCCCACCTTTGAGATCACGCTCGATACGCTAGACGTTCAGGAGTCCGAGAAGGGCACGTCCGCAAGCCTCGTCCGCGGCATGGCCCACGAAATCGCCTCTCTGGGCGTTGAGCCCCAGGGCTTCGACTTTGCCTTCACCTGCTCCGTCCCCTCGGGCGGCGGTCTTTCGAGCTCCGCTGCTGTCGAGGCGGCATACGGTCGCGCCATGGAGACGCTCTGGGACGCACCCGCCATCGAGCCCGTCGCGCTCGCCCAGATGAGCCAGCGCACCGAGAACAACTATTACGGCAAGCCCTGCGGTCTGATGGACCAGGCCGCCGTTTGCTTGGGCGGCCTCGCCTACATGGACTTTGAGGATCAGGCTCAGCCTAAAACCCAGAAGCTCGAGCTCAACTTTGAGGATCACGGTTATGCGCTCGTGCTCGTTAAGGTCGGTGCCGACCACGTGGCCGCCACCGATGACTACGCCGCCGTTCCGCGCGAGATGCAGGACGTCGCCGCCGAGTTTGGCAAGGCACGCCTGTGCGAGGTAAACGTGGCGGACTTTGACGCCAAGCTCCCCGAGCTGCGCGCCAAGCTGGGCGACCGTGCCTGCCTGCGCGCCGTTCACTACTGGTACGAAAACGGCCTGGTCGACAAGCGCTGGGCAGCCCTGAACGCCGGCGACATCGACCAGTTCCTGGTCCTGACGCGCGAGTCCGGCGCCAGCTCTGCCATGTACCTGCAAAATGTCGTTGCCAAGCTGGGCTCCGAGCAGCCTTCCATGTATGCCCTGGCGCTGGCCGAGCACGTGCTCGACGGCCGCGGCGCCGTTCGTATCCACGGTGGCGGCTTTGGTGGCACCATCCAGGCCTTCGTGCCGCTCGACCTGGTCGACACCTTCATCGCCAAGATGAACGGCTGGCTGGGCGAAGGCTCTGCCCGTCACTACGCCATCTCTGACAAGGGGGCTTACGCGGCATGGCTGTAATGACTGACGTGCGCGAGGCCGCGCAGAACCTGATCGAGTACGCTATCCACCGATCGATGATCGGCCAGGACGATCGCATCTGGGCATACAACACCATTCTGGAGTGCATCGGCGCCACGGAACCGGCACTCGACATGGCCTGGGCGCTCCAGGTCGAGAAACTCTCGCTCTTGCACCCCGATACCCTGCCCAACTTTGACCTTGAAGGCACGCTTGCCGCACTTGCCGAGGTCGCCGTTGCCAACGGTGCCGCCGAGGATACGACATCGGGACGCGACCGCATCGCCATGCGCATCATGGGCACGCTCATGCCGAGGCCTTCGGTTGTAAACGAGGAGTTCAACGGACGCATGGGCGTCAACGAGCCCCGCGCCGCGACCGACTGGTTCTACGGCCTGTGCTGTGACGCCGGTTACGTGCGCCGCGCCGCCATCGCGCGCAATATCAAATGGAGCACCCCCACCAACTGGGGCGACCTCGAGATCACCATCAACCTGTCAAAGCCCGAAAAGGATCCGCGCGACATTGCCGCGGCCGGCGCCGCAAAGAACACGGGCGAGAAGTATCCCGCCTGTCAGCTCTGCATTGAAAACGAGGGCTACCCCGGACGCTCCGCCGCAGCCGACGGTGGCGCTCACCCCGCCCGCCAGAATCTGCGCGTTATCCCCATCCAGCTCGACGGCGAGCGCTGGGGTTTCCAGTACAGCCCGTACGCGTACTTTAACGAGCACTGCATTGCCATGAGCTCCGAGCATCGTCCGATGCACGTCGACCGCAAGGGTCTGACCTGCCTGCTCGATTTTGTGGACCTGTTCCCGCATTACTTCATCGGCTCCAACGCCGACCTGCCCATCGTGGGCGGCTCGATCTTGTCGCACGACCACTTCCAGGGCGGCGCACACGAGTTCCCCATGATGCATGCCGCCGAGGTCTCGCAGTTTAGCGTGCCCGGTTTTGACCAGGTCAGCGGTACCGTGCTGCAGTGGCCGCTCTCGGTGCTGCGCCTGCGCTCGCATGACCGCGCCCAGTTGCTCGACGCTGCCGAGAAGATTATCCTCGCTTGGCGCGAGTGGACCGATGAGTCTGTAGGCGTCATCGCGCACACAGCCGACGGCGTGGCCCACAACACCGTGACGCCCGTCATCCGCCGCGTCGATTCCCGTGGCAATGCCGGCGGCGAGATTTACGAGGCCTACCTGGCGCTTCGCTGCAATATCACGACCGACGAGCATCCGCTGGGCGTTTTCCATCCGCATGCCGAGTACCACCACATTAAGAAGGAGAACATCGGCCTGATCGAGGTCATGGGCCTGGCCATTCTGCCGCCGCGCCTGGTTCCCGAGCTTGGCGCTGTCCGTGAGCATCTGCTGGCAGCCAAGGTCAATGCCAGCTACGACCTTGCCGGTGCGCTCGAGGGCGATGATCTTTGCCGCAGCCACGCCGCATGGGCTGAGGACGTCTTTGCCCGCCGCGCCGACGAGCTTACGGCCGACAACGCCATCGATATCCTGCACGAGGAGGTCGGCGTGGCGTTTGGCCACGTGCTCGACAACGCCGGCGTCTTTAAATGGGACGAAGCCGGCCGCGCCGCCCAGCAGCGCTTCATCGACTCGCTGTAGCACGCGAGCTCGAACGCACGCACTTAACAAATAGCGCCTACACGACCACGGCGCCCGCCGGCAACATCGCCGACGGGCACCGTTTTATTGGTGCATCATAGCCGACCCCCTTGCACCAATTAGGGGTGTCCCCAGGTGTCGGCAGAAAAGGAACGTCCCCAAGTGCCAAGTGTCGGCCAAAGCAACGCCGATGTTTTGGCAACGACAGACACTATGACCCAATCCGAGGGCACTAAAAAGATAGGAGCCCCCGCTCGTGA
>CABVAO010000043.1 GCA_902496335.1 uncultured Collinsella sp. | reverse complement strand
CCAGCGCGCCACCAGAGCCGCCCTCGCCTGTCACCACCGAGACAATCGGCGTCTTAAGGCCGCTCATCTCCATGAGGTTCTGGGCAATCGCCTCACCCTGGCCGCGTTCCTCGGCACCGATGCCGCAAAACGCGCCCGAAGTATCGACCAGGCACAGAACCGGTCGACCAAACTTTTCGGCCTGGCGCATCAGGCGACGCGCTTTGCGGTAGCCCTCGGGATGCGCCATGCCAAAGTTGCGGCGCATACGCTCTTTGGTCGTGGTGCCGCGCTCGATGGCGATGACCGTTACGGGGCGTCCGTCTTTCCAGCCAATGCCAGCCACCACAGCAGCGTCGTCGCCAAAGTAGCGGTCGCCGTGCAGCTCCACAAATCCATCCAGGCCCAGCGAGATCATCTCGCCTGCCGTGGCGCGATCTGCCGAGCGGGTCTGCTTGACAATCTCGAGCGCGGTTTTTGGTGCGGTCGAGCGCTTGAACAAGTGTCCCAGCCTTTTGCCGCGACGACCCGTATGCACGATCTCATGCGGTGCCCCCAGGCCGGGCGCGTGCCCTTCGTGCAGTGCCAGCAGCTCGCCTACCGTGAGCGCAATCTCGCCACGCGGAACAACGGCATCGCAAAAGCCGTGCTCCAGCAAAAACTCGGAGCGCTGGAATCCCTTGGGCAGGCGCTTGTGCATGTTCTGCTCGATCACGCGCGGGCCGGCAAATGCCGTCAGGGCATCGGGCTCGGCCAGGATAATATCGCCCTCCATGGCAAAGCTCGCGGTTACGCCTCCGGTCGTGGGATCAGTGAGCACCGTGATATACAGGCCGCCCACCTCGCTATGGCGCCTAACCGCCGCAGAAATCTTGGCCATCTGCATAAGCGATGTCACGCCCTCTTGCATGCGCGCACCGCCCGAAACGGTAAAGCCGACAACTGGCAATCCAAGCTCGGTCGCTCGCTCAAATGTGCGACAGATCTTCTCGCCCACCACGGAACCCATCGAGCCCATCATAAAGTTGGCGTCCATAAAGAAGAGCGCGGTATCGCAACCGCAGATTTTGCCCCTGCCGCACACAACGGCGTCGCGCTCGCCCGAACGCTCGCACACGCTCTTAAGCTTGTCGGCATAGCCGGGAAACGAGAGGAAGTCCTCCGACGCCAGATTGGCATCCCATTCCTCAAACGCGCCCTCGTCGACCGTCATGCGCATGCGCGCGCGACCGCTCACGCGAAAGTGTTTGCCGCAACGAGGACAGACCTCGAGGTTGTCGTGCAGGCGTGCTTCATCGATCACGCGGCGACACTCCGGACACTTGATAAACACGTGGCGCGCGGGAAACTCGGCGCACGACTCGGTCATCGGCCCCTCGAGGACGTTGACCGTCTTTGCTTTTCTATTCATCAGCATAGAGATGCCCCATCAGATCGGTGTGGTACATGCCCGACAAGAACTCGTCGTTTGCCAGCACGTCGAGCTGAAGCTCGCTGTTTTCGCTCACGCCCTCAATCACGAGCTCGCCCAGGGCCGAGCGCATCTTGCGAATGGCGCCGTCACGCGTGGGCGCACACACGATGAGCTTGCCAAGCATGGAGTCGTAGTACGGCGGAACTTTCGCACCGGTAAACATGGCGGAATCCCAGCGCACGCGCGGACCACCCGGCACACGCAACGCGGTGACCGTTCCGCATGACGGCAGAAAGTCCGGCGTTTCGGCATTGATGCGGCACTCCATGGCGTGGTTGCGGACCGGCATGTCCTCCTGCTCAAAGGGCAGAGGCTGGCCGGCTGCCACGCGCAGCTGCCACTTGACCAAGTCGGTATCGGTCACAAACTCCGTAACCGGATGCTCCACCTGCAAGCGCGTGTTCATTTCCATAAAGTAGAAATTGCCGTCGTCCGAATACAGAAACTCGATGGTACCGGCTCCTTCGTAGCCGACGGCACGAGCCAGGTCACGCGCTGCCTTGTGCATGCGAGCACGAATGTCGTCGTGTCCGTCGAGGCACGGCGCGGGGCTCTCCTCGATTAGCTTTTGGTTGCGCCGCTGCACCGAGCACTCGCGCTCGCCGAGCGAAAACACATGGCCCTGCTTATCGGCCATAATCTGCACCTCAACGTGATGCGCCGGCGCGACGAACTTCTCCATGTAGCACTCGCCGTCGCCAAAAACGGCCTCGCCCTCGGCACGCGCCTCGATGAACGCCTTTGCCGCATCTTCCACGCGCTCGACCTTGCGAATGCCGCGACCGCCACCGCCCGCGCGCGCCTTAATGAGCACGGGACAGCCAATGCGCTCGGCCTCGGCCGTCGCCTCCTCGGGACTTTTGAGCAAATCGCAGCCCGGCACGATGGGCACGCCCGCCGCGGCAGCCGTTCGGCGTGCGGCGTCCTTGTCGCCCATGCTGTCGATCACCTCGGCCGAAGGACCGACAAAAGCCAGGCCATACTTGTCGCAGTCGCGTACAAAGCTCGCCTTCTCGGAAAAGAAGCCATAGCCGGGATGAATTGCCTTAGCTCCCGACTTTACGGCACAGGTGAGCACAGCATCGTCGTTGAGGTAGCTCTCGGCAAGACGCGGACCGCCGATACAATACGCCTCGTCGGCAAGCTGCACGTGCAGCGCGTCCGCATCGGCCGTGGAATAAACGGCGACGGTCTTGATGCCCATATCGCGGCACGCGCGGATAACACGGACCGCGACTTCGCCGCGGTTGGCGATGAGCACTTTGTCGAACATGAAGCCTTCCTTAACTTTCGTGCATGAGTGCAAAAGACATGTCGGCGCGGCAACAGACCTCACCGTTGACGCTTGCAGTACCCGTCGCAAAGCGGAACGGCCCGCGCGCACGCGTGATGGTGCACACCAGATCAACCGTGTCGCCCGGGCGCACCGGACGCTTAAAGCGCACCTTGTCCAGACTCGTGTAGAACGGCGTCGCGCCGCGCGCCTCCTCATCGCCCATCAGCAACACGCAGCAGTTTTGGGCGAGCATCTCGCACTGGATCACGCCAGGGACCACCGGGTTTCCCGGAAAATGCCCCTGCAAAAAGTATTCGTCGCCCGTAATCGTGATCTTGCCGTGGGCCTCGTCGCCCACCAGCTCGGCTTCGTCGAGCAAAAGCATCGGCTCGCGATGCGGCAACAGCTTCTTGAGCTCTTCTTTGTTCATGGATATCACCTATCCGATCCTCATGAGGCAGCTGCCAAACTCCACGAGGTCGCCGTCGGCCACGCAGATCTCGAGCACCTCGCCGTCTGCCTCGGCCGTCACCTCGTTGAGAACCTTCATGGCCTCGATAATGCAGAGGGTCTCGCCGGCCTTGACCTTAGAGCCCACGTGCACAAACGGCTCGTCGCCCGGCGCCGGGGCAGCATAGAAAACGCCGACCATGGGAGCGGTCACCTCGGTGCCCTTGGGCTCCGGTGCGGCGGCAGGTGTCTGCGCGGCGGGCTCCGGTGCGGCAGGCGCGACTGTGGGAGCTGCAACTGGAGCGGCCATAGCGCTCGGCATGGGCATGGGCACGGCAACCGGCTGTGTGGCGCTCGCGCGCTCGAGTTCGACCGCGGTGCCATCGGGCTCCTCAACGCGCACGCGCGTGAGGCCGCGGTCCTCCATAACATCGGCTATCTCGGCAAGTCTTTTGGAATCCATGCTCTAGCTCCTCGTATATCTACGCAGCGCGATGGCGGCGTTGTGCCCGCCAAAGCCTAGGTTGGTCGAAAGCGCCCAGGTAAGGTCGGCGCGAACTGCGCGATTGGGCGTGTAGTCAAGATCGCAGGCGGGATCGGGCGTGCGGTAGTTAATGGTCGGCGGCACCACGCCCTGCTCGAGCGCCATGGCGCAGGCCATGACCTCGATGGCGCCCGTGGCACCGATCATGTGGCCGGTCATCGACTTAGTCGACGAGACGTGCGCGGCGCGCGCCGCGTCCTCGCCGAGCGCACGCTTAATGCCCGTCGTCTCGGACGAATCGTTGAGCTTGGTCGATGTGCCGTGGGCATTGATGTAGAGACCCTCGGAAGGCTTGACGTCGCCCTCGGTCACCGCCAGCGATATCGCGCGGGCAATGCCGGCAGCCTCGGGATCAGGACTCGTGATGTGATAGGCATCATCGGTGTTGCCGTAGCCCACGACCTCGGCATAAATGTGCGCACCGCGCGCCTGCGCATGTTCCATGCTCTCGAGCACGAGCACGCAGGCGCCCTCGCCCATCACAAAGCCGTCGCGGTCTGCATCGAACGGACGGCAGGCCGTCGCGGGATCGGGGTTGGTGGTCAATGCACGGCAGGACGTAAAGCCCGCAACGGCATCGGGGATAATTGCAGCCTCGGCGCCGCCCGCGAGGATCGCGTCGGCATAGCCGTGCTTGATGGCGCGGAACGCCTCGCCCACCGCATGGGCCGAGGTTGCGCACGCGGTCACCACGGGCAGGGTCGGGCCCTTTGCCTTGTGGCGGATTGCGATATTGCCCGATGCCATGTTGGGGATCATCATCGCGATCATATAGGGCGATGCGCGGCGGGGCCCACGTTCGGCAATCGTATGGACGTTGTCGACGAGCGTCGTCATGCCGCCCACGCCCGAGCCCACGTAGACGCCCAGGCGCTCGCGATCGATGGCGCCTTCGACATCAAAGCCCGCATCGTGCATGGCTTCGTCCGAAGCCGCCATCGCAAACTGAACGCAGGGGTCGAGATGCTTGGCGTCACGCTTGCCAAAGTACTCGTTGCCGTCAAAGCCCTTGACCTCGGCTGCCACCTTGACGGCAAACGCATCGGTATCGAAGTGCGTGATCGGGCCGATGCCGCACGTGCCGGCGCACATGGCCGCCCAGGTGGCAAGCGCGGTGTTGCCGAGCGGCGACACGGCACCGATACCGGTGATTGCAACTCTCTGTTCCATCATGGTCTCCTCATCCAAGCCGTTCTTCGGCCCTGGTTTCTACATCGCCATTCCGCCGTCGACGCGTATGACTTCGCCCGTAATGTAGGCAGCCGCATCGCTCACTAAAAATCGCACCACACCGGCCACCTCTTCGGGCTGCGCCATACGCTTAAGGGGAATCTGCTCCTCGGTTACCGTACACACCTTCTCCGAGAGCTTTGCCGTCATATCGGTCTCGACAAACCCGGGGGCGACCGCGTTCACTCGTACGCCGCGGGGCGCAAGCTCGCGCGCCACCGCCTTGGTCAGACCGATGACGCCCGCCTTGGAGGCTGCATAGTTGGCCTGCCCGGCATTGCCCATCAGGCCCACGACCGAGCTCATGTTGATGACGCAACCGCCGCGCTGGCGCATAAAGGTCTTGGTGAGCGCTCGCGTCATATTGAACGTGCCCTTGAGATTGACATCGAGCACGCGGTCGAAGGCATCGTCGCCCATACGCATGAGCAGGCCGTCGCGCGTGATGCCGGCGTTGTTGACGAGCGCCCAAATCGAGCCAAAGTCGTTGAGGACCGTCTCCACGCATGTGTTGACGGCATCGGGGTCGGCCACGTCACATTGATATGCGCGCGCCGTGGCGCCAGACGCCTCGCAGACCTCGCACGTCTCGTGCGCCGCATCGACGCTGCCGGCATAGACGACGGCGATATCGTAGCCATCCTCCGCCAGGCCCACGGCACAAGCGCGACCGATGCCGCGCGAGCCGCCCGTGATCAGCGCCACGCGGCGTGATCTGTCGCGCTCGAGCGCGCCGTTGTTCAAATTGCCCATGTCGTTCCTTTCGGGTTACAGCCCTGTGGACTATGCGAGCTCGTCGGCAATAGCTGCGACCTGCTCGGCCGTCTCGCACGAATACACACGAACGTCGCTCAGCGTACGCTTGACCAGGCCGGACAGTGTTTTGCCGGGGCCGACCTCAATAAATGTGTCGATGCCTTGATCCTGCAGAGCATGCAGTGTATCGACCCAGCGTACGGCATGGCTCACCTGATTGGCCAAGACATCCGATGCCGTCTGGGGGTCCGCCGGATAGGACGCCGCTGTCATATTTGCCAAAACAGGAATGAGCAACGGGGACGGCGCGTGACCGGCCTCAATATATGCGGCAAGGCCACAGGTTGCCTCGGCCATATAGGGGCTATGAAATGCACCCGACACCGCGACCTTCATGGCGCGGCCGCCAGCCTCTTTTACTAGGACGTCGAGGGTCTGCAGCGCATCGGGCGCTCCGGCCACAACCGTCTGCTGGGGACTGTTGTAGTTGACCGGCCAGCAGTCCTCGCCGGCCTGCGCAGCCAGGTTCTCGACTTGCGCAGCATCAAGTTTGATGACGGCGCGCATGCCGCCGGGGTGACGCTCGGCCGCCGTGGCCATCAATGCCGCGCGCTCACACACGAGCTCAAAACCCGCTCGCGTATCGAATGCCCCCGCAAAGGTGAGTGCAGCGACCTCGCCCAGCGAGAATCCCGCACAGGCGGCAGGCACCACGCTGCGCTCGCGCAGGGCGACGGCGACAGCCAAGTCGTGCACGAACACGCAAGGCTGCGTGTTCTCGGTCTGCGAGAGCTCCTCCTTGGAGGCGCTCCGGCACTGCTCGCTCGTCCCCGGGCGCACCTCATCGGCAATGGCGAACACCTCGGCAGCCGCCGGCGATGTCTCGATCAAGTCGACGCCCATCGCGGGGTGCTGGGCACCCTGGCCGGCAAACAAAAACGCTACGCCACCCATGCGCACGCACCCTTCAGGACGTGCTCGGCGCCATCGACCAGGTCGTCAACGATTTCGCGTGCGCTCTGGCGCTCGTTGACCATGCCGGCAATCTGTCCACACAAAAACGAACCCTCTTCGTAGTTGCCGTCCTTGGCGGCCTTACGCAGCGCACCGGTTCCCATAGCACCGAGCTCCTCGGCACTCGCACCGGAACCCTCGCTCTTGGCATAGGCGTTGGTGAAGGGGCTCTTGAGGGCGCGCACCGGATGTCCCGTCGAGCGACCGGTCGCACGCGTTGAAGTGTCGTTGGCCTTCAGGACCATCTCCTTGTACTGCTCCGAGACGGTACACTCATCGGCAACGAGAAAACGCGTGCCCACTTGGACGCCAGCGGCGCCAAGCATAAAGGCGGCCGCCACCCCGCGGCCATCCGCGATACCGCCGGCGGCCACAACGGGAATGTCGACCGCATCGACGACCTGCGGCACCAGTGCCATCGTCGAGGTCTCGCCAATGTGGCCACCCGATTCGGTACCCTCGGCAACAACCGCCGTGGCTCCACGACGTGCCACGAGGCGCGCCAGCGCCACCGAGGCAACGACCGGGATGACCTTGATGCCCGCCTCGTTCCACGCCTTCATGTACTTGGCGGGATTGCCGGCGCCCGTCACGACGACCGGCACTCGCTCGTCAATCACGACCTGCGCGACCTCGTCGGCAAACGGGCTCATGAGCATGACGTTGACGCCAAAGGGCTTATCCGTCTTGGCGCGCAGCTCATGAATCTGGTCGCGAAGCCAGTTGGCGTCGGCGTTCATGGCCGCGATGATGCCTAAGCCACCCGCCTCGGACACTGCGGACGCCAGCGAGGCATCGGCAATCCAGGCCATACCGCCCTGGAACACGGGCTTTTCGATGCCGAGCAGATCGCAGAGAGGAGTCTTGAGCATCTCTACTTCTCCAATGCCGCCTCGACCGTATCGGCGAACTCGCCGACCGTCTTGGGGTTCTCCTCGGTATCGAGCTGGATGCCAAACTCGTCCTCGACGGCAACGAGGATCTCGACGGTGCCCAGGCTGTCGAGACCAATCTCCTCGAGCGTGGACTCGGGCTTCATCTCGACATCGTCAAGACCGGCGGTCTCGCGGATAACGTCGCAAACGCGCTCGAAGGTCTTCTGATCTGCCATGGTAGTTCTCCTTTGGTTGTGCCCTAGGGGCGTTTTTATTTCCTATGTGCGACTACTTCCAACGAAGCAGATAGCCACCTATATCCAGACCGGCGCCAAATCCAACCAAGGCGATGGTGTCGCCTGTGTGAAGTGCACCGGCGTTTGCCAGCCGGTCGAGGGCAAGCGGAATGCATGCGCTCGAAATGTTGCCGGTCTCGCGCAACGTGCGAACCACGCGCTCGTCCGGCACGCCCAGGCGCTTGACCGCCTGGCTCAGGATTCGTTCGTTAGCCTGATGGAATACAAAATGATCGATGTCTTCGACCAAAATGCCCGCATCGATCGCAAGCTTATGGACCGTGTCGCAGATGGCGTTGACGCCGAACTTGAACACGCGGCGGCCGTTCATGGACAGCACGCTCGCGCTATCTGCGGAAGCCTTAAACGGCGAGGTACCGACCAGACCGGGAACGCGCAACGTCTCGACGTCGGGCGCCGTCGAAAGCTCAACGGCAAGGGGACTGTCTCCCCCAGCTTCAATCACTGCGGCGCCTGCCCCATCGCCAAAAAGCACGCAGGTGGCACGGTCGGTCCAGTCGAGCGCGCGCGTCATCTGCTCGGCAGCAACAACAAGCACGCGCTCGGCACGGCTGCGGGCGATATAGCCCTCGGCGACATCGAGCGCAAATACGAAGCCGGCACAAGCCGCCGAGACATCGAAGGCAGGGCACGTCGCGCCAAGTCGCTCAGCAACGGCACACGCCTCGGCGGGAACAAGGTGGTCACCCGTCGTCGTCGAGCAGACGATCAGATCCAGCTGGCTCGCGTCGATTCCGGACACCTGGAGTGCCCGCTCGCTCGCCGCTACGGCAAGGTCGTCAAGTGACTCGGTGGTGCAGACGTGGCGGCTCTTGATACCTGTGCGAGTAAAAATCCACTCATCCGAGGTATCAAGGAACTCAGACAGCTCGTCATTGGAAACGCTGCGCTCAGGAAGCGCCGAGCCTGTTCCAAGAATCGTGAAACCCATCACTAACCTCCTTTGAGTTGTTGACGTGTTTACATCGACCAAGAGAGGATAACGCATTTCAGTCTTTGTTGACGTGTTAACATTAAATTGTCCAAATGCGACAAAGGCTTCACATTGTGTCTATCTCTCGACACCATTGCGCGATTGCCTTATTTACTTAGGAGGTAGCAGCTGTTATGGATTCTCGTTTAACGATAGTCGACGTAACCGGATCGACCAACGATGACCTGCTCGAAGCAGGAAAACAGGGAGCGCCGCACGGCACAGGACTTGCCGCCCGGGCTCAAACAGCAGGGCGCGGCCGGCGCGGCCACAAGTGGGATTCAACCGCCGGCAACCTATTGCTTTCGATTGTCCTGCGCCCATGCGTTAATCCTGCAAAGTTCTCTGGTCTTGCCGCCGTCAGCGGCCTAGCGGTGCTCGAAGCACTCGAAAAGCAGGGTCTTGCAAACGAGATTCGCCTTAAATGGCCCAACGACCTTGTCGCGCGAGGACGCAAGCTCGGCGGCATTCTGGTCGAGGCCGCACGCGATAACGAAGGCAAACCTTTCGCCGTCTGCGGCATTGGCGTCAATGTGAACTATGCGCCCCAAGAGGTGCCCGATGGCGGCCTGCCGGCAATCGGTCTCTCGGATCTCAACGAGAGCGTACCTGCCGTCGACATGCTCCTCGATGAGGTCTATCACGCAGTTATAGACGCTGCAGATGCCTGGGCAGAGCGCCTCAACGCCAAGGAAGAAGATGCCGGTCCGCTCGCGCCCGTCCACGACGAATATATCGCCCACCTTAATTGGATCGGGAAGCACGTTATCGCCCGCTCCCCCGCTGGAGACGAGCTGGCACGAGGCATATTTAGAACGGTCGACGATTGCGGCCGCGCATGCATTGAGACCGAGAGCGGCTTGTGCGTCTTCCACTTCGAAGAAGCATCCTTGCGCCCCCTGAGCGAATAGGGCGCCGCAGCCGTCGGCTCGGCAGACGAATTCGCTATCCCAAAATCTAAACTCAAAACAAAAGGGCCCCGCTACCGTAACGGCAGCGGGGCCCTTTAAGCTATGAGCGATATCGCTTAGAGCTTGATGTCGATGTCGACGCCAGCGGGGAGGTCGAGACGCATGAGCGAATCAACGGTGCCCGAGGTGGGGTCGAGGATGTCGATGAGGCGCTTGTGGGTGCGCATCTCGAACTGCTCACGGGAGTCCTTGTTCACGTGCGGCGAGCGGATAACCGTGTACAGGTTGCGCTCGGTGGGCAGGGGGACAGGACCGGAAACGCGAGCGCCGGTCTTCTGAGCGGTCTCAACGATGAGCTTCGCGGACTGATCGACGACCTCGTGATCATAGCCCTTGAGGCGAATGCGGATCTTCTGGGTAGCCAACTTAAACCTCCAAAGAGTGCGAGAGATGTTCTCGCGGATTACGTAACAGGGAGCTCGAACTTAGGCGTTCTTGCTCATGACCTCGTCCACAATGGACTTGGGCGCGGGCTCATAAGAGTCGAACTGCATCGTGTAGGATGCACGGCCCTGGGTCTGGGAGCGAAGGTCGGTAGCGTAACCGAACATCTCGCCCAGCGGCACCTTGGCACGGATGAGCTTGCTGTTCTTGCGATCCTCCATGCCCTCGATCTTGCCGCGGCGACCGGAGAGGTTGCCCATAACGTCGCCCATGTACTGCTCGGGGGTCTCGACCTCGACAGCCATGATCGGCTCGAGCAGCTGCGGATCGGACTTCTTGAGGGCGTCCTTGATAGCCATGGAACCGGCGATCTTGAAGGCGGCCTCGGAGGAGTCGACCTCGTGGTAAGAACCGTCGAACAGGGTGACCTTGACGTCGAGGACCGGGAAGCCGGCGATAACACCGGTGTTCAGGGCCTCCTGGATGCCCTTGTCGATGGACGGGATGTACTCCTTGGGCACGACGCCGCCGACGATAGCGTTGACGAACTCGTAGCCGAAGCCCTCCTCCATCTTCTCGAGCTTGATGACGGCGTGGCCGTACTGACCGCGACCGCCGGACTGACGGACGAACTTGCCCTCAGCCTTCTCGACGTCGTGACCAGCGGTCTCGCGGTAGGCAACCTGGGGCTTACCAACGTTAGCGTCAACCTTGAACTCACGGAGCAGACGGTCGACGATGATCTCGAGGTGCAGCTCGCCCATGCCGGCGATGATGGTCTGGCCGGTCTCGTGGTTGGTGGACACCTGGAAGGTCGGGTCCTCCTCGGCGAGCTTGGTCAGAGCAAGGGACATCTTGTCCTGCTCGGCCTTGGTCTTGGGCTCGATGGCAACGTCGATAACGGGCTTAGCGAACTCGATCTTCTCGAGGACGATCTCCTTGCCCTCGGCGCACAGGGTGTCACCGGTGGTGGAGTTCTTGAAGCCGACGCAAGCAACGATGTCGCCGGCGGCAGCGTCGTCACGGTCGATACGCTCGGCGGCGTTCATCTCGAGGATGCGGCCGAGGCGCTCGCGCTGACCGTTGGAAGCGTTGACCACGTAGGAGCCGGACTCGGCACGGCCGGAGTAAACGCGGACGTAGGTGAGCTTACCGACGAACGGGTCGGTCATGATCTTGAAGACCAGGCCGGAGAAGGGCTCGTCGAAGGAAGGATGACGCTGGATCTCCTCGCCGGTGTCCGGATCGGTACCGGTGACAGCCTCAACGTCGAGCGGGCTGGGCAGGTAGTCGACGACAGCGTCGAGCAGCTCCTGAACGCCCTTGTTCTTGTAGGCGGAGCCCACGAAGACGAGGTTGAGCTCGTTGGCCAGAACGCCCTTACGCAGAGCAGCCTTGAGCTCCTCGACGGTGAAGTCCTCCTCCATGAGGATCTTCTCCATGAGCTCGTCGTCAAAGCTGGCAGCAGCGTCGAGGAGCTCCTCGCGCTTGGTGGCAGCGATGTCGGCAAACTCAGCCGGGATCTCGTCCATCGGCTCGGGGTAGGTCATACCCTTCTCGTCGGCCTTGAAGTCCCATGCAGTCATGGTGACCAGGTCGATGACGCCCCAGAAGTTGTCCTCGGCGCCCATCGGGACCTGAGCGGCCACGGCGTTAGCGTCGAGACGATCCTTCATGGTCTCGATAGCGTTGAAGAAGTCAGCGCCCACGCGGTCATACTTGTTGATGAAGGCGATGCGGGGGACGTTGAAGGTAGAAGCCTGACGCCAAACGGTCTCAGACTGGGGCTGAACGCCGGCAACGGCGTCGAAGACGGCGACAGCGCCATCGAGGACGCGCAGGCAGCGCTCGACCTCGGCGGTGAAGTCAACGTGGCCCGGGGTGTCGATGATCTGGATGCGGTAGTCCTTACCGTCCTTGTTCCAGAAGCACGTGGTAGCAGCGGAGGTAATGGTTACGCCGCGCTCCTGCTCCTGAACCATCCAGTCCATGGTGGCAGCGCCCTCATGGACCTCACCGATCTTGTGGGTCTTACCGGTGTAGTAAAGAATACGCTCGGTCGTGGTGGTCTTACCGGCATCGATGTGGGCCATGATGCCGATGTTACGGGTATCGGAAAGCTTGTACTTAGGCTTAGCCATGTTAGTTCCTTACCTTAACTTACCAACGATAGTGAGAGAACGCGCGGTTGGCCTCGGCCATCTTGAAGACGTCCTCACGCTTCTTGACGGAAGCGCCCAGGCCGTTGGAAGCGTCGAGAATCTCGTTGGCGAGACGCTCGGCCATGGTCTTCTCCTTGCGAGCGCGGGAGAAGTTGACGATCCAGCGGATACCCAGAGCGGTGGAACGACGGGAGTTGACCTCCATCGGGACCTGATAGGTAGCGCCACCGACACGCTTGGGCTTAACCTCGAGCGTGGGCTTGACGTTGTCCATAGCCTTCTTGAAGGTAGCGAGAGCGTCGCCACCCTCGGACTTCTCGGCAACGATCTCGAAAGCGGTGTAAACGATGCGCTCAGCGGTGGCCTTCTTGCCGTCAAGAAGGACCTTGTTGATGAGCTGAGTCACCAGGCGGTTGTTGTAAACGGCGTCAGGCTGAACCTCACGACGATTAGCTGCTGCACGACGCGGCATGTGAAATCTCCTTAAGTGTCTACCGTGCGGCGCTTAGGCGGCACACGGCGAAAGTATCAAAACGTTATCTGGCTTATTTGGCCTTGGGGCGCTTAGCACCGTACTTGGAACGGGCCTGCATACGGTTCTGGACCGGAGCAGCGTCGTAGGCGCCACGGATGACGTGATAACGGACACCAGGGAGGTCACGGACACGACCGCCGCGGACGAGCACGATGGAGTGCTCCTGCAGGTTGTGGCCCTCACCCGGGATGTAAGCAGTAACTTCGATGCCGTTGACAAGGCGAACACGGGCAACCTTACGAAGAGCCGAGTTCGGCTTCTTGGGGCTCGTGGTGAAGACGCGGGTGCACACGCCGCGCTTCTGGGAGTTGTGCTGCAGAGCAGCGTTCTTGGACTTCTTGGGCACGGAACGACGGCCCTGGCGAACCAGCTGGTTAATAGTAGGCAAAGCGTACTCCTTCTCGAATGATTCCAGCTTTCTGTAAAGTGCAACGGCTTGAATCGAGGGGTCAGCATCCCCCTACGAAACACGCAGTTCGATAGGATACGTGGCGTTAGCTGTGCCGTCAACAGACCACGCCGCCGGGCGTATCCTAAAATGAGCATATTTCCGCAAAGCCTACACAAAAGGAATCCCCTCCTGTGCGCAGGGGCGGATTCCCGGGCCGGGCGGCCTGCGGTTTAAGTTTGCTGCTCTACAGTCCTGACTCGCACGGAGAGCACATTAAGT
>CABVAO010000042.1 GCA_902496335.1 uncultured Collinsella sp. | reverse complement strand
CGGCGAGCAACACGAGCTCTGCGAGTCCCATAGCCTGGCTCCCTCTCTGCGGGCGAGCCCGCGTGTACCTCTTGGGGGAATAACAAAAAAGACCCGTGGCGTACGCGCTGCGCGCACAACCACGAGTCTCGTTCATTAAGGCAAGCCAGACCGTTTCGGCCAGTATGTTGACTTGCCGCGCCACCGGAGGCGAACCCGGCCACGCGACTACTCCCTCATTCATGTGAACCCCGATGCTACCACATAAGCAGCCCATTTGGGTTGGGCTCTCAGCTGTGTTCGCTCATTCTGTAAGCATCGGATTTCGCAAGCGCCGCGGGGACAAACCGTGAGAAACTATTTAGCGTTTATGGAGCGTATACGATGGGAGCGATGCCTTGGATAAGAACGAGCTGCAAAAGCGTATGGAACAGGCCATTCGCCTGACGGCACCTGGCCAGCCGATCCGCACCGCCCTCGACATGATCATTGCCGGTCACCTGGGTGCCCTTATCTGCGTCGGCGACACCGAAAACGTGCTTGCTGCCGGTAACGACGGCTTCCCGCTCAACATTTCGTTTACCTCGAACCGCCTGTTCGAGCTTTCCAAGATGGACGGCGCCATCGTTATCGATGGCGACCTCACCCAGATCCTGCGCGCCAACTTCCACCTCAATCCCGATCCCTCGCTTGCCACGAGTGAGACGGGCATGCGTCACCGTACTGCCGCTCGCATGTCGGTGCTCACCGATGCCATCGTGATCTCGGTCTCGGCCCGTCGCGCCGTCGTTAACGTGTACGTTCACGGCAAGAGCTACGAGATCCAGCCCGTCACCACCATCATGAGCTCGGTCAACCAGCTCGTCGCCACGCTCCAGACCACCCGTCAGTCGCTCGACCGCTCCTTGTTGCGCCTGACGGCCCTTGAGCTCGACGACTACGTTACGCTCGCCGACATCACCGGCATCTTCTCGAGTTTCGAGATCATGCAACAGGCAAAGACCGAGCTTAAGGATTGCATCGTCAAGCTGGGTAACCAGGGCAAGCTCGTGCAGATGCAGCTCGAGCAGCTCGCGGGCTCCAGCATGGATACCGAATACGACCTGATGATCCGCGACTACGCAAGCGATTCCTCCGAGGCAAACGCCGAGAAGATCCGCGCCGAGCTGAGCCGCATGACGCCTAAGGACCTGTCCGACCCGCAGCACGTGGCGGCAGTTCTGGGCTATGACGACCTGGACGAGGACTCCGTCATGACGCCGCTGGGCCTGCGCACGCTTTCGCGCGTGTCCGTCGTGCGCGACGGCGTGGCCGAGAAGATCGTCGACGAGTACGGCTCACTGCAGGAGCTCATGGACGACATCAGCGAGGATCCGGAGCGCCTGGGCGACTTTGGCGTTAACAACCCTGCCATTCTTGCGGACTCCCTGTACCGCATGAAGGGCACCAAACAGGGGAACGCATAATGGCGCCCGTATGCGCCGTGGTCGTTGCCGGTGGCAGCGGCCAGCGCTTTGGTAACCCCGGTGGCAAGCAGCTCGTTAACGTGGCGGGCCGTCCGCTTATGAGCTGGTCCATCCGCGCGTTCGATCGGAGCGATAAGGTCGGCCACATCGTCGTGGTTTGCCCTGCCGAGCGTCGTGCCGAGATGCGCCGCCTGGCCATCGACCCGTTTGACTATGACACGCCCATCAGCTTTGCCGATGCCGGCGATATCCGCCAGGATTCCACCCGTGCCGGCGTGCATGCGGTTCCGGCGGGCTTTGAATACGTTGCCATTCACGATGGTGCTCGTCCGCTCATTACGACCGAGGCCATCGACCACGCGATCGACGTGCTTGTGGGCGACCGCGCCCTCGACGGTGTCGTGTGCGGTCAGCCCGCGATCGACACGCTCAAGATCGTCGATGGCGACAACATCGTCGAGACGCCGCCGCGCGAGCTGTACTGGGCTGCGCAGACGCCGCAGATCTTTAGCGTCGATGCTATGAAGCGCGCCCACGCTGCAGCCATTGCCGAGGGCTTTATCGGCACCGATGATTCGTCGCTGGTCGAGCGCATGGGCGGGCGCGTCCGCTGTGTCCAGAGCCCGCGCGATAACCTTAAGGTGACGGTGCCCGAGGACCTGCGTCCCGTAACCGCGATTCTGCTCGGTCGCATGGCCGAGGGAGAGGACCTTCCCCATGTTCAGTAACCTGCACATTGGCCATGGCTACGACGTTCACCGTCTGGTGGAGGGGCGTCGATGTATCATCGGCGGTGTCGACATTCCCTACGAGCGCGGCCTGCTGGGCCACTCGGATGCCGATGTGCTCGCGCACGCCTTGGCCGACGCCATTCTGGGCGCCTGCCGCGGGGGAGACATCGGCAAGCTATTCCCCGATACCGACCCCGCCTATGAGGGTGCCGATTCGATGGTGCTGCTCGCTCGCGTGATGGACTATGCGCGCGAGCTGGGCTTCGAGTTTGTCGATGCCGATTGCACCATTGCCTGCCAGCAGCCTAAGATCACCCCGCACCGCGATGCCATGCGCGCCAACCTTGCCCATGCCCTGGGTGTTGACGTCGAAAACGTGGGCGTCGCCGCCACTACGACCGAAAAGCTCGGTTGGGAAGGCCAGGGCGAGGGAATCGGCGCCTGGGCCGTCTGCCTGCTACAGAAAACCGTTAAGGAGTAACGAATGCGTATCTACAACAGCGCTACCCATAAAAAGGAAGAGTTCCAGCCCATCGAGTCCGGAAAGGTCCGCATGTACGTGTGCGGCCCCACGGTCTACGACAACATCCACATCGGCAACGCCCGCACGTTCATCAGCTTTGACGTGATTCGTCGCTGGCTCATCGCGAGCGGCTACGAGGTCACATTCGCCCAGAACCTCACCGATGTCGATGACAAGATCATCAAGCGCGCCAACGAGCAGGGCCGTACCGCCGCCGAGGTTGCGACGGAGTTCTCTGACAAGTTTATCGGCGTTATGCGCGCCGCCAACGTGCTCGATCCCGATGTGCGTCCTCGCGCCACCAAGGAGATCGGCCCCATGATCGCCATGATCAAGACACTCATCGAGCAGGGCCATGCCTATGCCGCCGATAACGGCGACGTGTACTTTGCCGTGCGCAGCGATCCCAACTACGGCCAAGTCTCGGGCCGCAACATCGACGACCTTATGGTGGGTGCGCGCATCGAGGAGAACGAGGACAAGAACGACCCGCTCGACTTTGCCCTATGGAAGGCCGCCAAGCCCGGCGAGCCCAGCTGGCCGAGCCCCTGGGGCGAGGGCCGTCCCGGTTGGCACACCGAGTGCGCCGCCATGGTACACCGCTACCTGGGCACTCCGATTGACATTCATGGCGGCGGCTCCGACCTTGCCTTCCCGCATCACGAGAACGAGTGCGCCCAGGCCACCTGCGCCTGGCACCAGGGTTTCTCCAACACCTGGATGCACACGGGCATGCTGCTGGTCGACGGCGAGAAGATGTCCAAGTCGCTCGGCAACTTCTTTACGCTGGCCGAGGTCCTCGAGCAGCACTCTGCCGCGGCCCTGCGTCTGCTGATGTTGCAGACGAGCTATCGCTCGCCGCTCGACTTTTCTTGGGAGCGCCTGGAGGGTGCCGAGAACTCGCTCACGCGTATCGCCGGTACGGTCGAGAACCTGCGCTGGGCCGCGAACCATGCGACGGCCGATGCCGATGAGGCAGCATCCAAGGCGTTTGCCGCCAAGGCCGCCGAGACCCGTGCCACCTTTAAGGAGTGCATGGACGACGACTTTAACTCCGCCGGTGCCATGGGTGCTGTCTTTGGCTTTGTGACCGAGTGCAACCAGTACCTGGAGCAGGCGGGCGATGCTGCCGACAAGGCCGCAGTCCTGGCTGCCGCCGATACGCTGGCCGAGCTGCTCGATACGTTTGGCGTCGAGCTTCCCGAGCCCAAGGTCGAGCTGCCGCTGGGCCTGCTGGGCGTTGCCGCCGGCCTGGTTGCCTACACGGGTGACGACGTGGACGAGGCTGCTGCCAAGATTCTCGAGGCCCGCGCCGAGGCCCGTGCCGCCAAGAACTGGGATCTGGCAGATGCCATCCGCGACCAGCTCAAGGACCTGGGCCTGACGATTGAAGATACCGCCGCCGGCACTCGTATCAAATCTCTCTAATCCCCGCGGGTTTCCCAAGCACCCGACCTTGCCGTTCAAACCGTCGCTCGCGTACTCAAGTACGCGTCGCTCCTCTTTCACGGCAATCTCGGGCACTTGGAAAACCCGTACCGACCGCCCGAATTAGTATTCATGGGCGGTCGTTTATTTTGTTTCGTTTGATAGTTGTATTTAGGAGGTCACTTTATGGCCGACAATCGCAAGCGTGCACCGCGTGGAGGCAAGCAGGCTGCTTCTGACTCGCGTCCGATTCGCCGCAACGACCGCGCTGCCGCTCCCAAGGGCCAGCGCGAGCGCTCCCAAGCCCAGGCTGCGCGTCCGCAGCGCGATCGCAACCGCGACAACGTTCAGGCTCCCAAGGGCGAGTTTATCGAAGGTCGTCGTGCAGCCGCCGAGGCGCTGCGTACCGGCTTTCCCGTCAAGTGTGCGCTCATCGCCGAGGGCGGGGAGCGCGATGCCGCCCTGTCTCGTCTGGTCGATGATCTCAACGCCGCCGGTGTCCGCATTAAGTATGTGCCGCGTGCGCAGCTCGATGCGCTGTCGAGCCATGGCGCTCACCAGGGCATTGCGCTCGAGGTTGGTAACTTCCCTTACGCTGATGTTGCCGATATCCTCGACCGCGCGGGCGACGGTCCGGCGCTTGTCGTTGTGCTCGACCATGTGACCGACGACGGCAACTTTGGTGCCATCGTGCGCTCCGCCGAAGTCGTGGGCGCGGCGGGCGTCATCATTGCCAACAAGCGCGCTGCCGGCGTGACCGTTGGCAGCTACAAGACTTCCGCCGGCGCCGTCATGCACCTGCCTATCGCGCAGGTTCCCAATATCGCCCGTGCACTCGACGACCTCAAGGCCGCTGGCTTTTGGGTGGGCGGTGCCTCCGAGCACGCCGAGGGCAGCTGCTGGGATGCTCCCTTCGAGGGCCGCGTGGCGCTCGTCATGGGCTCCGAGGGCGACGGCATCTCGCGCCTGGTGCTCGAGAAATGCGACTTTTTGACCAAGCTTCCCCAGCGCGGCATGACCGAGAGTCTCAACGTTGCCCAGGCGACCACCGCGCTGTGCTTTGAGTGGCTGCGCCGCAATGCCGGCGAGCTCATGGGGGAGGAGTAGCGCATGTCCAAGAAGAACCGCGCTAAGTCCAAGGCCAAGCGCTTTGGCGAGGGCTCGGCCAAGCCGATTGTTTCGGCCGCGACCTATGGCGTGGGCGGCAATGCGTTTGCGCAGGCTATCGCCGACCCAGTCTCGACGGTGCACTCCAATAAGCCTGAGCTGCTGGTGGTCGACGGTTACAACGTGATCCACTGCACGCCGCGCTACGAAAAGCTCGTGTACGACCATTCCGACGATCCGTATTCCAGCGACGTTCACGATATGGCGCGCACCGCCCTCATCAACGACGTCGCCGCCTTTGCCCAGGGCCGTTACGAGGCCGTAATCGTGTTTGACGGCGCGGGCAATATCTCCAGCGAGCGCCCCAACCTACCGGCCCGCGGCGTGCGCATTGAGTTTTCGCCGACGGGTGTTTCGGCCGATACCGTGGTGCAGAAGCTCTGCATCGAGGCACGTGAGGAAGGTCGCGCGTGCTCCGTGGTATCGAGCGACGGCACGATCCAGGCCGTCGTCATGGGCAAGGGCGTTACGCGCATCTCGAGCCGTATGCTGGTAGACGAGATTAAACAGATCGATAACGACGTTCACGAGGCAGAGGAAGCTCCGCAGATCAAGATGACTCTGGGCAGTCGCCTGAGCCCCGATGCCCTGGCCAAGCTCAAGGCCCTGCGCGGGAGGTAGGGGAGTTGGCGGGGCAATGCTGCCTCGCTAACTCCATTCAGCGATGTCGATCATTCTTTCGAGGCGCCACGTTAGCGCCTCTTTTAGATATGGCAGCCTTGCCGTGAGCGCGTCGTTTCTGGAAAGAATCTCGATTGCCTCGTCAACGAAGCCTTCGAGTTTGTCGCCGTCAAACCAGCCCATGTCCTCGACGAGCAACATTTGTTTGGCGGGGCTTGAATGAAATTGTGCGCTGGTAAAACTGTGCTCTCCCGCCCTAAGCTCCTCTAGTGATATGTTGCACCAGAGCGATGAGCCCGAATCGAAGATGGGGGCAGGTCTGCAAGCTTGCGTGTTTACGTTTCGCACGAGGCCGAAGTTGCGCCAATGACGATCGTAGTTGGCAATGATGTCGTCACATACGATCATGCGGTCAAGGGCATCCTTGACGCCTGTCACCCCGAGCTCCTCGCAGTTTGCTACATATCGCTCGTAGTCGGTTAGCCGTTCATCTGCGTTTGCGTGCTGGTTTACATAGAACGCAGGGACATACTCTTCTTCATCAGTTAAGAAGACATCGCATGTGCTCAGGGCGGAAGTGCCCGTGCCCTCGAGCGAGTAAGGCACATAATCGCAGGCGTTTAGGATGCGACGGTGGAGCGCGGTCGCCACCAGCTCGTTATAAGGTTCCTGGTCCAGGTGCGCTCCTGCCTTATGCAGAATTCGACGTTCGCCCTCGCACGTCCAGTACTTTTGAAGATTGCCGTCCGAGGTGTTATCGGGCTTTGCGGCAGCCGCTTTTCCCTCTGGGGCGAAGGGTGCGATGCTGAGAGAGACGTCATCAAAGGCGTTATTGAAGAAATTGATATCCTCCCAGGTGAGACCGGAACCTTGGGGCCTAATCCAATACTGGTCGGATAAGGAGAGGCCGAGATTTCGCTGGACGAGTTCATCGGGAACATCGACTGCGGCTTCTGCAAGCAGGGAGGCTAGCCCAATGCGTGCGAGCGGGATACCGCGGCCGCGCCACCAGATGCGGAAGGAGTCTAGCGATATGGGGCTATTAGGGCCAAATACTCCAATAGGGGCGTGGGCGTAATCGATGTCGGCACCGATGTGGGTAAAGTCTTTTCGCGATGTACTGTAGACCAGCTGAGCGACTTCGTACGTGCGGTTCATGAGGGTGAACGCGATCTCGCTCTTACCGTGGCCGCGGCGGGGACGTCCCCCCGTTTTGGTCACAGAGCGGAGTCGCGTGTCGACGCTGTCTTTGTCGATGAGCCATACACCAGAAGCCTTGCGGGCCTCAAGTGCTCCGTTTTTTATGAGCTCCTGCACCCTGCGCGGAGTGATGCCGAGCAGCTCGGCGGCTTCTTTGGTAGTAAGCATCGCGAAACCCTTCGCCAGAACGAATAGTTTTATATATAGCAATTGTAATTAAAACTATTCGTTCTGGCGAAGGGTTTTAAGATTGAGGGCGCACTGACAGAAATGAACGGGCCTGGTACGCGTTGTTGCTGGATTTTGCATATTTGTATAACGCCGTGCGGCCTGTTGCGCCCCGTCCGCAATTCCTTTATTCTTAACTCGCTTCGCGTGAAAGCGCCAAGTGTGCCAGTGTGGCGCAACGGTAGCGCAACTGATTTGTAATCAGTGGGTTGCAGGTTCGATTCCTGTCACTGGCTCCATGAGAGTTTCGGGCTCTGTTCCCTTGTGGGACAGGGCCCGTTTCTATTTATGTCGATAAGTCAGCGTGTTTGGCGCCAACCAAGCTTCAGGTTTGTCTCGATCCGTAACACGAGTGGGCTGAAGACCCTCCTTATAGTTACAGATCGAAACATTGCCAAGGGAAGGCCGATAACATCTCGATCCGTAACACGAAGAGGCTGAAAACCGTTCTTACTGTTACAGAATGAGACGTAAGCGGGGGTTTCTGCGAAACATCTCGATCTGTAACAGATAGGGGAGGAATAACCCTCTTACTGTTACAGGTCGAGACATAGGCCGGGGCGAGGTTGGTCATCGTCATCGAGCGTGGATTATCGGACACACGAGCGTGGAAAATCTTCCGCCTAGTGAATGAGCGTGGATAATCTGCCACTTTGGATTCGATGGCACGGCAAAGTGGGAGATTATCCACGCTCGATTTCAAACGGAAGAAAATCCACGCTCGATTTTGCCTGGGAAGAGCAATCTTCTGTCTGGGCAGCCCCGATCTCGACCTATATATAGGTGCAAATAAGCTGGTATCGAAGTTCGATACTGAAGGTGTACTCCACTACAGCAAAGTGTTACCTTGGGAAACGTCACCTCAGTATCCAAAACCACTGTCCTTCATATCCAAACTCAATAAAACCGCAGGTCACGGCTATATAGATACGCCCGGCACCGTGTATCTAGAGGTTTTCGTTGACAGCCCCCAAGGTGGCATCGTATTATCTTCATCGTTCGCGGGGGCGGCGGTCCAAAAGACCAAAGGACCTGCGGATACTTGAACGATTGGGAGTTTGCCCGAGTGGTTAATGGGGACGGGCTGTAAACCCGTTGGCTCTGCCTACATAGGTTCGAATCCTATAGCTCCCACCCGTCAAGTGCCTGTATAGCTCAGTCGGTAGAGCACTTCGTTGGTAACGAAGAGGTCACCAGTTCAAGTCTGGTTGCAGGCTCCATCCGGCGGTGTAGCTCAGTTGGTTAGAGCACACGGTTCATACCCGTGGCGTCACTGGTTCGAATCCAGTCACCGCTACCATAGGTAACACGGTGGCTTCTCAATAGTATGTTGAGAGGCCACTATGGTATAAAGGCAAAGTCCCGTCCGGGGACGACCTGTTAAGAGGAGGGCTTTATGGCCAAAGAGAAGTTTGAGCGCACTAAGCCGCATGTTAACATCGGCACCATTGGTCACGTCGACCACGGCAAGACCACGCTGACCGCTGCCATCACCAAGGTTCTCTCCGAGACCGAGGGCTGCAAGGCTGACTTCACTGCGTTCGAGAACATCGACAAGGCTCCCGAGGAGCGCGAGCGCGGCATTACGATTTCCGTCTCCCACGTTGAGTACGAGACCGCTGCCCGTCACTACGCTCACGTTGACTGCCCGGGCCACGCTGACTACGTCAAGAACATGATCTCCGGCGCTGCTCAGATGGACGGCGCTATCCTGGTCATCGCTGCTACCGACGGCCCCATGGCTCAGACCCGCGAGCACATCCTGCTCGCCCGTCAGGTCGGCGTTCCCTACATCGTCGTCTTCCTGAACAAGTGCGACATGGTCGACGATGACGAGCTCATCGACCTCGTCGAGATGGAGACCCGTGAGCTCCTCTCCGAGTACGATTTCCCCGGCGACGACATCCCCGTCATCCGTGGCTCCGCTCTGGGCGCTCTCGAGGGCGACGCCAAGTGGATGGACGCCATTCGCGAGCTCATGAAGGCCGTCGACGAGTACATCCCGACGCCTGCTCGTAACAACGACCTCCCGTTCCTGATGGCCGTTGAGGACGTTATGACCATCTCCGGTCGTGGTACCGTTGCTACTGGCCGTGTCGAGCGCGGTGAGCTCAAGCTCAACGAGCCCGTCGAGATCGTCGGCATCAAGGATACCCAGAACACCGTCGTTACCGGTATCGAGATGTTCCGTAAGTCCATGGACTTCTGCGAGGCTGGCGACAACGTCGGTCTGCTGCTCCGCGGCATCAAGCGTGAGGACATCGAGCGCGGCCAGGTTCTCTGCAAGCCCGGTTCGGTTACCCCGCACACCAAGTTCACCGGCGAGATCTACGTTCTGACCAAGGAGGAGGGCGGCCGTCACACCCCGTTCTTCGATGGTTATCGTCCTCAGTTCTACTTCCGTACCACCGACGTTACCGGTACGGTCAAGCTCCCCGAGGGCACCGAGATGGCTATGCCTGGTGACCACATCACCATCGAGGGCGACCTCATCCACCCGATCGCCATGGAGGAGGGCCTGCGCTTCGCTATCCGCGAGGGTGGCCACACCGTCGGTTCGGGCATCGTCTCCACGATCATTGAGTAAATTAGCTCTTTGATATAGCTGACTTAGAGAACCCGGCACTTATATGGGTGCCGGGTTCTTTTCTGCAATGGATATTGAGCCGTTGCTGGTGTCGAGAGGATCGATAATGGTCCTGGATGCACCGTCGATTAGCTCTCGATGGCTTCATTGATGTGTTCCAAATATGAATGGATCCACCGAGAACCAATTGACTCGAGGTTTTCATTGACAGCACTTACGTGGAGCTGATAAAGTAACAACTCGTGCCCGTACGGGGCGGAAATGAAAGGTTCAGGATACATGCGTACTCTAGTTACTCTTGCGTGCACTGAGTGCAAGCGCCGCAACTATACGACCACCAAGAACAAGTCGACCATGCCTGATCGTATGGAGATCAAGAAGTATTGCCCCTGGTGCCGTCACCACACGCTGCACAAAGAGACTCGCTAGTCTCTAGTCACATACGCCAGTAGTTCAATTGGTAGAGCATCGGTCTCCAAAACCGAGTGTTGAGGGTTCGAGTCCTTCCTGGCGTGCCAGTCATTATTCCGTAAGCTCCCACTTGGGGGCTTACGGTTTACTCATGTATAAGCGCATTGCGCGGAGGTAACCCAAATGGCCAACAAGAAGAACAAGAAGAAGGCTCAGCAGCCGGCACCTGCCAACAAAGCTGCCGCCAACTCCAAGGTTGAGGCCAAGAAGGCCGTTGCCAAGAAGAACGAGAAGGCTGCGAAGTCCAAGAAGAACGAGAAGCCTGGTTTCTTCGCCCGCACCAAGAAGTATTTCGCTTCGGTCAAGTCCGAGATGAAGCGTGTCACGTGGCCCGATAAGAAGGAGCTCGTGAACTACTCGGTTGTTGTTTGCGCTTCTCTGATCGTCGTCGGCGTCGTCATCGCTCTGCTCGATGCTGGCTTTGGCGAGGCTCTTGCTCTGTTCTCTGGATTGAGGGGCTAAACCATGTCTAAGCGTTGGTACGTCGTTCACACTTACTCTGGATACGAGAACCGCGTTAAGTCCGATCTCGAGCATCGCATCGAGACTATGGGCATGCAGGACCGTATCTTTGATATCGAGATTCCTATGGAGCGCGTCACCGAGATTAAAGAGGGTGGCAAGCGTGAGACCAAGGATTCCAAGATCTTCCCGGGTTATGTCCTGGTCCGCATGGAGATGGATGACGATGCTTGGACGTGTGTTCGTAACACGCCTGGCGTCACCGGTTTCCTAGGCGGCAACGGCAAGCCCGCTCCGCTTTCCCGCGACGAGTACAACAAGATGACTCGTCGTCCCGGTAAGGGCGATTCGCCCAAGCGCACCTCGGTTGATATTGAGGTCGGTACGTCCGTCCGCGTCACCGATGGCCCGCTTACCGACTTTGATGGCAAGGTCTCCGAGGTTAACACCGAGGCTGGCAAGCTCAAGGTCACGCTGATGATCTTTGGCCGCGAGACGCCGGTCGAGCTCGACTTTAACCAGGTCGCTGTCATCGCTTAAGTTTTCGTCCGTTCGCGCGAGCGTGTTTCTTCTGTGACTGCTCATCTCAGGAGTGCTTCTAACACGTGCGTGCTTACGATATAGCAAGTACTTCACACTCGTGATTCGAAAGGAATGACCATGGCTGAGAAGAAGGTTGCCAACGTCATTAAGCTCCAGATTCCTGCTGGTGCAGCAAACCCCGCTCCTCCCGTCGGCCCCGCCCTGGGCGCTGCTGGCGTGAACATCATGCAGTTCTGCCAGGCCTTTAACGCCGAGACGCAGGACAAGAAGGGTGACATCATCCCCGTTGAGATCTCTGTCTACGAGGACAAGTCCTTCTCCTTCATCACCAAGACCCCGCCGGCGGCTCACCTTATCAAGAAGGAGCTGAACCTCAAGTCTGGTTCCGCTAAGCCCCAGGCTGACAAGGTTGGTCAGCTCTCCCAGGAGCAGCTCACCAAGATCGCCGAGATCAAGATGCCGGACCTCAATGCCAACGACATTGACGCCGCCAAGAAGATCATCGCCGGTACCGCCCGTTCCATGGGCGTCACCATCGCTGAGTAGCGATTTCTTATGGTAACGACGGGTGCTCCGACCGGGGCGCCCGTTAAATGTGTGCAATAGGGCACACGATACGATGTGGGAGGGCTCACGCCCGTTTAACCACAGGAGGTAATGCACATGGCTAAGCATGGTAAGAGCTATAACGCCGCTGCCGAGAAGATCGACCGCGCAACGCTCTACACCCCCCTTCAGGCTGCCAAGCTCATCAAGGAGCTCGACACCGCCAAGTTCGACGAGACCGTCGAGGCTCACTTCCGTCTGGGCATCGATACTCGTAAGGCTGACCAGAACATCCGTGGTTCCATCTCTCTGCCCCACGGCACCGGCAAGACCGTTCGTGTTGCCGTCTTCGCCGAGGGCGAGAAGGCCCGTGAGGCTGAGGCTGCCGGCGCCGACATCATCGGTTCCGACGAGCTCGTCGCCCAGATTCAGAAGGGCGAGATCAACTTCGACGCCGCTATCGCTACGCCGAACATGATGGCCAAGGTTGGCCGCATCGGTAAGATCCTTGGTCCCCGTGGCCTTATGCCGAACCCTAAGCTCGGTACCGTGACCATGGACGTCGCCAAGATGGTCTCCGAGCTCAAGGCCGGCCGCGTTGAGTATCGTGCCGACCGCTACGGCATCTGCCACGTGCCCCTGGGCAAGAAGTCCTTCTCTGAGCAGCAGCTCGTCGAGAACTACGCTGCCCTGTACACCGAGATCCTGCGCGTCAAGCCCTCTTCTGCTAAGGGCAAGTACGTCAAGTCCATCTCCGTGTCTTCCACCATGGGCCCTGGCGTCAAGGTCGATCCCGCTGTCCAGCGTGACTTCCTGGCTGAGTAACTGCTAGTTACTGCCTGAGTACAGCAAGCATTGCTAAAGAAACCCGGTTCTGCCTTGTGCAGGACCGGGTTTCTTGCTATCGCGTCAAAAGCACCATAAAGGGGACAGTGTCCCCTTTATGGTGGTTACCAGGGTGTTCTGGCTGTTGAAGACTCGATGGCTTCGTGGCGTTTGAGCTCGCGGCGCATGGTTTGTGAGTTGAGCCAAGCTGCTTGCCAGCCGCGGATGGGGTAGTGCGTCTGGTCGAGCTCAAACTGCGTATAGCCGCAGGCGTTGATGATCGTCGTTCCACACACATGCTGACGCTCGCGCTGAAAATCGCAACCGTAGCTTTGGTGTACATGCCCATGCACCATGTAGTCGGCTCCCCAGGACTCAAGCGCCGTGTTAAAGCACTCAAACCCTCGATGCGGTAGATCGTCCAGATCACCCATACCGGCGGCGGGCGCATGGGTAAGCAGAATGTCGCACCCGCCGACCATCCTAACCTTACGCGACAGCTTACGCATGCGCTTGGACATCTCGCGTTCGGTGTACATGTTGGCGCCGTCGCGATAACGCATGGACCCGCCAAGGCCCGCAATGCGAATCCCTCGGTACGTGTACACGCTGTCCTCTACGCAGATACATCCACCCGGTGCATGACGTGCGTAGCGGTCATCGTGATTGCCGCGCACGTAGATGAGCGGTTTGTTGATGACCGTAACCAAAAACTCAAGATAGTCCGGGTCCAGATCGCCGGCGGACAAAATCAGGTCGACTCCCTCAAAGCGTTCCTTGCGAAAGCACTCCCAAAGGCATCGTTCTTCGGTATCGGCTATGGCAAGGATTTTCATAGGGCAGGGACTTTCGGCTCATCGTCGAGCTGCGGAATGGTGCCTACCACGTTATCCGCCAGCCAATTCATCTCGACAATCTGCGTGCTCGGCAGCGGAGGGAAGCCTTCGATCTGTACCACGCCGTTCTGACTGTGGAGCTCGCCGCCAAAGGGGTTGATGGATCCCTCGACAATGCCGTTGCGGAGCAACTGCACGAGTTTGCGCGTCTGGTAGGGTAGGCCCGGAGCGTAACGGATGTCGATAACGCCGGAGCTCATGCCGTACCAGTAGTTGACGGCGCGCACTTGGTTGTCATCGCTGGTCTCGTCCCACGTGCCGTGCAGAAGGCTGCGAACGATGAGCTCGTAGTAACGGCCCCAGTTCCATACGGGCATGG
>CABVAO010000041.1 GCA_902496335.1 uncultured Collinsella sp. | reverse complement strand
CACATATGGCAATTAAAGCCATCGCAATGGATATCGACGGTACGCTTACCAACGATCAGAAGGTGATCAGCCCGCGTACGCGCGAGAAGCTGCTCGCGGCACAGGAATCGGGCATTAAGCTCATCTTGGCTTCGGGTCGTCCCGCCTGGGGTCTTCGCGCCCTGGGTCAGGAACTCGATCTCCACAACCACGATGGCCTGCTGGTCGCCTTTAACGGTGCGCACGTGGTCGATGCCCAGACCGATGAGGTGCTGTTCGACCAGGCCATGCCGGTCGACGAATTGCATCGCCTAATTGACCATCTTCGCAGCTTTGACGTGATCCCTATGATTTCGCTCGGGCGTGACCTGCATGTAGAGGACTCGTATCGCTGCATGATTACGCTGCCGGACGGCTCGCAGAAGAATATCGTCAAATACGAGCGCGACGCCTGCGATCTTAAGATTCGCGAAGTCGAGAGCCTTCATGAGGTGGCGGATGCCTATCCGGTGGACAAGCTACTCACCGCGGGCGATCCGGCCTATCTGCAGGCGCATCACGAGGAGATGTACGCGCCCTTTACCCAGACGCTGTCGGGTATGTTTACGGCTGACTGGTATTTTGAATATACGGCGCCCGGCATCGACAAGGCTCGTGCGCTCGAGGGTGCCCTGCCCAAGCTCGGCATCGATGCCAGCGAGGTCGTATCGTTTGGCGACGGCCAGAACGACAAGTCCATGATTGAGTGGGCCGGCACCGGTGTTGCCATGGGCAACGCCGTCGATGAGGTTAAGGCTGTGGCCCAGATGGTGACCGCCAATAACAACGAAGACGGTATTGCGGTGGCGCTGGATAAGCTGCTGGGTTAGAATCGCCGATTAATGCATGGTTCGGGCGCCTGCTCGCGGGCGTCCTTTTGTTAGGGAGGGTGCCGTGTCCGCATTTCCGTTCGACGCCGTTATCTTTGACATGGACGGCGTCATTGTCGATACCGAGTATTACTACCTGGGGGAGACTGCCGCGTTTGCCAAGGAGCTTGGGTTGAACCTGACCCAAGAGGAGCTGAACGGGCAGATTGGCACCTCGCATCAGTTCTTCCTGCATATGCTGGTCGATTGGTTTGAACGCGCCGGGAAGGGGCATTTAACTGGCGAGGAAGCGTTGATCCGTTGGGACGAGTGGGCGCATAAGCGTCCGCGCGACTATCAGGCTTTGATTAACCCAGGCGCCGTGGATACGATTCGAGAGCTGCCGCGCCGTGGCGTTCGCGTGGCGCTTGCCAGCTCGTCTCCCATGGATAGCATCGAGGAAGTGCTCAATGCGTGCGGGCTGTCGGATGCCTTTGAGTATGTGGTGAGCGGCGAGCAGTTTAAGGAGAGCAAGCCCGAGCCCGACATCTACCTGCATGCGCTGGACCTGCTGGGGCTGCCCGCGAATCGCTGCTGCTGCGTTGAGGATTCGGTGCCTGGCATCACTGCCGGCAAGCGAGCCGGCCTGACAGTTATTGCCAAGCGCGAGGAGCGCTTTGGCTTTAGCCAGGATGCCGCGGACAAGATTATCGACCAGCTGCCGGAGCTGCTCACGCTTTCTTAGGAGCGCGGTAGTTGCGCGTTTTTCGGGTCAGATGAGTAAATACCCGACATTTTGGTGCGGCAGCAAGCATACTTTATGCTAATGCGGGCTTAAGGGCTTGTTGAATGCCCTTAAGCCCGCTTTTGACTTAATTGGGCTGGGAGAGGGTATATGCCACCGACTGAAGGACTAACTGACGGTAAAGCAGCGATACCGCTGTACCAACAGGTTATCGATATCATTAAAAACGAAATCAATTCCGGTGCCTACAAGGCGGGCGCGCGGATACCCAACGAATTCGAATTGGCTGAGAACTATAAAGTTGGCCGCGTTACCGTGCGACGCGCTATTGAGGAGCTCGTCCAGCAGGGCTATCTAACGAAGCGGCAGGGGAAAGGCACGTTTGTCAATGCCCCCAAGCTTAAGCGCAAGATTCGCCAGAAGGATGACGTCCAGAGTTTTTCGGACGCATGTCGCGTTAACGGAATGGAGCCGGGGGCGTGCGTCATTTCGAGAAAGATACTGCCGGCAGATTCTACCGAAGCGCAGTTCTTTGGTGTTCCCGTTGGAACTGATTTGATTTGCGTTGAGCGTGTACGTACTGCCGATGGAGTCCCCGTCATGCTCGAGAACAACATATACGTTTACGAGGACAACGCCTATCTATCAACGGCACCTCTATCTAACCAATCCATTTTTGAGTTCGTGCGCAACCGAACGGGCCGCACGCCCGCGTTTACCGACCCGTGCACGCTCGAGATCGCGTGCGCGTCGCCCGAGGTCGCTCGGCTGTTGGCAGTTCCCGTTGGCGAACCCTTGTTTTATATGGAAGCCTTCTTTTTCGATGAGCAGCGGCGGCCGTTTATCATCGGTCGTCAGCGGATCGTTGGGTCTCGCTACGTTTTTGACATCTAGGACATTGCGAATGGAAACGCCCGGTGGATCATCTCACCGGGCGTTTCCATACCGTTCACGGCGCGAACACAACCGTTCAACCGCGTTGCGGCAACCAGTTTGAAATTATCTTGATGAAGGAAAAAGCTGCTGGTAATCTATGGGACGTCATAGAACGTTTGCCTTATGCAAACGTTGAAGCGAGATGCGATGCAGTCTCGAGTTCTTTGGAGGTATCTATGTCAGATACGAAGGCGAAGAAGACAAACAGACGTTTTAAGTTCAAATTACCGCATGTCTATACGATCATGTTCTTGCTGATCGTTGTCTTTGCGGTCCTGACTTGGATCGTTCCCTCTGGTCAGTATCAGCGCAAGACGATTTCGACAGCGGCGGGCGAGCGTGAAGTCGCCGTTGCTGGAACCTATGAACAGGTCGATAAGAACTACACCGATTCCGAGACCGGCGAGACCATCAATCTGGGCCAGGATATCTTCGCGGTTCTGCAAGCGCCCACCAAGGGTATCCAAGAGGCTGCCGACGTCGTTGCGTTCGTCTTATTGATTGGCGGATCGTTCGCGATCATCACCAAGACCAACGCTTTGAATGCCGGCATGAGCCGTGTGATTAAAAAGCTCAAGAACAAGGACATCCTCATCATTCCCATCACGATGACGTTGCTGTCCATTTGTGGCACTACGTTTGGTATGTCTGAGGAAGCTCTGCCGTTCTATGCCATCTTCATTCCCATCATGATGGGTATCGGTTATGACTCGATGACGGCATTCATCATCTGCTTCCTTGGTCCTAACCTGGGATATTGTGCTTCGACCATCGACCCGTTTAATGTTTTGATCGCCCAAGGCATCATTGGCATCGAGGGTAATCCGCAACTGTGGCTGCGTGCCGTTTCTTGGGTCATCTTCACTGCCGTCGGTATCGCATGGGCCATGCGCTACGCCATGCGCGTCAAGAAAAACCCCGAGTCGTCCATTGTGTACGAGGACGATAAGCTCAAGCGTATTGAATTTTCCGTGACCGATGCCTCCATCGAGGAAGAGTTCACTATCCGTCAGAAGCTCGTGCTTATCGATTTTGCTTGCGGTATGGGCATTATCGTCTGGGGTCTTGTTACCCAGGGCTGGTACATGAATCAGATTTCCGCCGTGTTCCTTGGCATGGGCTTGCTTGCCGGTATCCTGGGCGGCCTTGACCAGCAGACGATCGCAGAGGAGTTCGTTAAGGGTCTCGCCGACTTTGCGTACGCTGCCGTCGTTATCGGTATCGCTCGCGGTATTCTGGTCATCGCCGAGGGCGGCATGATCATCGACACCATCCTCCAGGCGCTCGCTACCGCGCTCGCCGGTGCACCCGCCGCCGTCTACACCACGTTTATGTATGTCGTCCTTGGCCTGCTCTCTTTGCTGGTTCCCTCGAGTTCTGGCCTGGCGGCGCTCACCATGCCCGTTATGGGCCCCCTGACCGAGCTCATGGGCCTCAATCCCGAGGCGGCCGTCACCGCGCTCCAGTTTGCCAACCAGACCATCAACACCATCAGCCCCGTGGCGGGCATGACGGTCGCCGGTCTTGCCGTGGCTAGGATTTCGTTTGGCCAATGGTGGAAGACCATTTGGAAGTTCTTCATTTTCATGGTCGTCTTTGGCCTGATCGTAACGGCAATCTCTGGCATGCTTCCGGTGTAGGTGGTTGTGATGTCTGATCGTTTGACGGTCCTGACGACTAAGAGCGTCTTTACCGGTACGGGGGACCTGCCGTTTGAAGGTTTCGTAGCGGTCCGTGGCAATCGAATTGAGGCTGTTGGCACCAAGTGTGAGGTAGCTTCGTATTTGACCCAGGCGGACGAGGTAGTTGACCTGGGCGACCGCACTGTCATGCCTGGCCTGATCGATGTGCATACCTTCTATACAGGTTGGGCGCTGCGGACGTTGGGGTCTGATCTGTCCGGCATCGCTGATGCCAAAGAGGCCGTGTCGCTCTTGCGTGCATGGAAAGAAGATCATCCGGATTGCGCGGCGGCTTTTGGCCACAACCTACCCGAAACGTTGGCATCGGATGCCGAGAACGCAAATACGGCAGCTGTGTTTGACGATTGTTTTGGCGATATCCCCGTCGTCTGCTTTACATCGGGTGCGGAGACCTGCGTTCTCAATGCTGCCGCCAGTGCTCGATACGGCTTTACACCCCAGGCGTGCTATGCCGAGAAGATCTGGCGCATGATGAGCGATTTCCTCGCGCTGCCCGAGGTGCGTGCCGGGTATTCGGACTACATGAACATGCTTAACGAGCGCGGCGTTACCGCCATCAAGGAAATGGCGTTTGATGACTACTACGGCTTTGCCGACGAAATGGCTCGCCGTGAGGAATCTGGTGAGCTGACGGTTCGCGTCTCTATGATGTCGCAGCCGGTGGGTGCCGGTGCAAATCTGTCATATGCCCGCGAGGCGCGAGAGCGCTTCCGGGGATCGTTCGTTCGTTTTTCTGGCTTCAACCGTATGACCGATCGCGGCGTATGGGCGGGGCTTGCCGAGATGATTGACCCCTATGAGGACACGGCCGATGCGGGCGCTGCCGGCAAGACGGTCGTCGAGGAGCCAGAGTGGGATCTGATTGAGAACGAGCTACGTGCAATTGATGCTGACGGCTTCCGATATTCCTTGCATTGCCAGGGCGATGGCGCCGTTCGTCGCACCGTGGCGCTCTATGCCTCGCTGCCTCGAGACGAGCATGGACGGATGCTTCGCCGCCATGCGATTACCGATCTCGAGAACTCTGACCCGACCGATCTTGTCGAGTTTGGCAAGTTGGGTGGAATTTGCGAGGTCTATCCGCAGATTCTGACGCTGGACCGGCGCGAGGATTGCCTGTCGATGATGCGTCGACAAATTGGCGAGACGCGACTTTTGCACAGCTGGAATCGCCGCGGCATGGAAGATTCCGGATGCACAGTGTGCTGCGGCACGGATTTGCCGCTGTTGATTCCGAGCCTGGGCGAGTCAATCTACAGTGCGTGCGGCGGATACTTCGACGACGGACTGCCCGTGAATGAGGTCAACACGCTGACGCTTGTCGAGCTCTTGCGCGCTTGGACTGCCGGGGGCGCGTACGATCTGATGCGCGAAGACGAGCTGGGTACGCTCGAGGCCGGCAAGCTTGCCGATATCTGCGTGCTCGATCGGGATGTGTTCGACCTCGATTATCGCGACGCACGCGATCTTGCGGTTGATATGACGATGTCGGACGGACGAATCGTGTTCGACCGAAATAAGGAGGCATAAGATGTCTGAATCCAAACCGACGCTGCGCCGCGAGCAGATTGCGGGCATGAATATCCACTACATCATGTGGTCGCTCGATTACTTCCTTGATGTGCAGCAGCGCTTGGGCTTTGAGTCCATTGAGCTGTGGTGTGCGGAGCCGCATGTGACGCTCGACCACACGGGCTACTTTGAGGCTGAGGTCCTGGCGAAAAAGGCTGCAGACCGTGGGCTTAGGTATCGTACTCTGTGTCCCGAGAATGTTGTCTATCCTTGGCAGTACTGCGCACGCAAGCCGCTGCATGAACAGCGCAGCCTGGCGTACTTTAAGCACGGCATTGAGCTTGCCGAGGTACTTGGGTGCGACCGTATGTCCGTCAACTCGGGCTGGGGCGACTGGGACGAGGACCGCGAGGAAGCCTGGAAGCGCAGCCGCGAGCACTTGTCCATTCTGGCGGAGTATGCCGGCGAGCACGGTCTGGTGCTTACGATGGAAAGCCTGCGTCCCGAGGAGAGCAACCTTGTGACGACGGTTTCTGATGCGAAGCGCATGATTGACGAGGTCGCGAGCCCGTATTTACAGCCCATGGTTGATACAACCGCGATGGGCGTTGCAGGCGAGACGCTCGAGGACTGGTTTGCCGCCTTTGGTGATGGGGCAATTCACGAGATGCACTTTATCGACGGTGACCCGTATGGCCATCTGGTGTGGGGCGATGGCAAGCACGATATGGACGCCTTCGTCGCCACACTCAACGCCCATGGTTTCGACGGCATGCTGGGCCAGGAAATCACGGACGGTCGTTACTACGATGACCCGGCCGCGGCAGATGCCAAGAACATGGCCGCATTCGAGAAATATCTGATTGACTAAAACAACCATCGGCTACGCAACCAACGTCATTGATTGCGGGTCAAACAAGAAAGGAACTGGATATGAACGCACACGATCTGATCAAAGAGGCAATTGCCGAGAAGGGCAAGTTCGACAGCGTCTACTGGATTGCTTGCGGTGGCTCCATGATCGATTTGATCCCGGCTCATGAGCTTCTGCAGCGCGAGGCAACCACCTTCACTTCGTACATCTATACGGCTCGCGAGTTCGATATCATGCGTCCGCGTCGTCTGGGCGAGAAGTCCCTGGTCATCGCTTGCAGTCACAGTGGCAATACCCCGGAGGTCGTCGAGGGCTGCGAGATTGCCCTTGCCGCCGGCGCTACGGTGATCGCCCAGACCGACAACGCTGGATCCAAGATCGACTCCGGCAAGTGGACCACGTGGGTCTACCCGTGGGGCGAGGGCGTGCCGCAGGCCGAGGTCCCCGCTGGCATTTCGCTGTCGCTTGCGGCCGAGCTGCTCGATCAGCAGGAGGGCTACGCCGATCTTGCCGATATGTATGCCGGTATCGCCGAGATGGATAAGATTCTTCCCTCGGCACGCGAGAAGGTAAATGCCGAGCTGGGCGATCGCTTTGCCAAGCTTTGCCAGGAGCACGAGTTCTTCTATATTCTGGGCAGCGGTCCCAACTTTAGCCAGACCTACGGTTTCGCTATCTGCTCTCTTATGGAGATGCAGTGGCAGCACTGCAGCTACATCCACTCTGCCGAGTACTTCCATGGCCCCTTCGAGGCTACTCAGGATGGCGTTTTTTACTTCCTGCAGATGGGCTCCAGCGAGTGCCGTGCTATGGACGAGCGCGCCCTGGCGTTCCTTAAGACGCATACCGATACGCTGATGGTGCTCGATGCCAAGGAGTACGGTATGGAAGCCGTGCCGGCGAGCGTCCGTGCCTATCTGGACCCGGTGCTGTTCTACGCCATGAACTGCGAGCTGCGTGCCGCACGCGGCAAGGTGTTTGATCACGATCCCGATTTCCGTCGCTATATGGGTGTTGTCGAGTACTAGAAGGAGCAAAGGCCATGGCATTTAACGTTAACGCGCTCGGATTTGGCGACAACGTCGTCGATCGCTACGAGCATATCCACACCATGTATCCCGGCGGCAATGCGGTGAACTTCGCCGTTTATGCCAAGAAATGCGGTGCCGCACGCTCCGCATACATGGGCATTTTTGGCAATGACGCCGCTGCCGAGCATGTCATTGCAAGCCTCGAGGATGAAGGTATCGAGCTTGACAAGTGCGAGCAGATGATTGGCGAGAACGGAGCGGCTCGCGTGACCGTCGTTGACGGTGACCGTGTCTTCCTCGGCTCCAACGAGGGCGGTATCCGTGGCGATGCGCGCTATGTCCTCGATCGCTTTGACCTTTCGTACATGAAGCAGTTCGATGTGGTTCATTCGGGCAACTATTGCTTTACCGAGCGCGAGCTGCCCAAGCTGAAGGCTGCGGGCGTCACGGTCTCTTTTGACTTTTCGGACGACTCCACCGACGAGTACTACGAGCAGATTGCGCCCTACGTCGATTTCGCTTTCTTTAGTGCGGCGGATGCCGCGAGTGAGGACGAGATTCGCGAGCGTCTGGCATGGGTGAAGGGCCTGGGTCCGCGTTTTGTGTCGGCTACGGCGGGCGCCGAGGGCTGCATTGCTTACGACGGCGAGCGTTATTACCGCCAGCTGGCTAAACCGGTAACGGACATGAAGGACACCATGGGGGCGGGCGACTCGTTCCTCACCTCGTTTTTGATGTGCTATCTCGATTCCGCCAAGCGCGGTGAGGATGGCGCCGAGGCCATCGAGCGCGCGCTCGACTTTGCTGCCGGGTTTGCCTCGACCGTGTGCGGCATGGAAGGTTCTTGGGGCCACGGAGCACCAATCGTCGAATAGCTTAAGAAAGCGTACGGCGGTCTGGCTATGAGGCCTTGGACAGCCGATGCAGAACAATAAGCGAAACGCGAAAAGGGGGCTCGCCATGTGGCGGGTCCCCTTTTGAACATTGGAGAAGACCATGGGTATTAAAGCGTGTGCGGCTGGTTTTTGCTGCGCGGACGTCTATCAAAACATCGGCGTGTTCTATCCGACTGGTAATGGCATTGACTGGGGTATCCATCTTGCACGAATGGGCGTTTCGGTATCCGCCGTGTCGGTTGTCGGCAAGGACGAGTACGGAGACAAGATGAGAGAGGCGCTGGCCGCTGAGGGGTTCGATATCTCACATCTGCGGGTGGAAGATGGCGACACCTCGGTGATGCTCATGGCATTGAAAGACGGCGTCGATCGCGTGCATCTCGAGGCAATCGATGGCGTAATGGAGACATATCGACCGAATGAAGACGACCGGGCGTTTATCCTAGAGCATGACATCATTCATACCGACCTGTTTGGCAATTGTTTGGACCTCCTGCCCGAATGGCATGATGCGGGCAAGACGGTGGTTATGGACTTCTCAGTGTTCAGCCAGGATCCCGAATATGCATGCGAGGCTCATTTTCCTTACGTAGACTATGCGTTCATGTCGTTTGAAGAGGATACTCCGGAGCTGCGGGACTGGGTACGCCACGTGCAGGAATTGGGACCGCGCGTTGCGGTTGCCACGCTTGGCGAGAAGGGGAGCATTGCCTATGACGGTGAGCGCTTCTATGAGTGCGGGATCGTACCGGCGGAGAAGGTCGTTAATACCGTGGGTGCCGGCGACTCGTATATTGCCGGGTTTACCAAGGGCGTGATCGATGGCCTTGATATTCCGGCGTGTATGAAGGCGGGCGCTGAGCTGTCGTCCCGAGTGATTGGTTCGTTTGAGCCGTACTAGGGTCAAATGCCTGGAAAGGAGTATGAAATGGTTATCGACATGTTGGTCCATCCTATGCTCTACGGCGAGATCTGTACGCCGGGTGATGAGCCTGATGGATTCGGTTTTTGGTCACGAGAATTTGGTATGGGGCATATGGGCCCCATGGATTGGGATGAGCTTCAAGTCGAGATGGACGTCTGTGACGTGCAGAAGAGCGTGCTCATGCCGCTCGATGTAACCACGGCATGCGGAGGGCACTTTGGCACCAATGACCAGATTGCCATGCTGGTTGCCGCGCATCCCGATCGTCTGTGGGGATTTGCGAGCGTAGACCCGCAGGTGAGCGGTGCCGCAGACGAACTGGAGCGCGCCTTTACCGAGTTGGGGGCAAAGGGGCTTTGCCTGCATCCTGCAAAGCAGGGTTTTGCCCCCGATGATGCTGTGGCCGAGCCGCTTTACGAGCTGTGCGAGCGCTATAACAAGCCGGTGGTTTTCCATGCCGGTATGTCTTGGGAGCCTGGCGCAGAGCTCTCGCGCAGTAACCCGCTTGAATTTGAGCACACAATCGCAACGCATCCAAATGTGCGCTTTAGTTTGACCCACTTTGGCTGGCCCTGGGTGCGCGAGACCGTGGCGATGCTGCTCAAGTATCCCAACTGCTACACGGACACCTCTATCACTTACATCGATTCGCCCGAGGAGATGATGCAGCGTCTTTTCACGGTCGATATGGGGCCGCTGTGGTATGAGCGCGCGCTATCGCATCAAGTGATGTTCGCCAGCAATACGCCGCGTTTCCGTGCATTCAAACTCAAGCGGGCGCTCGATACCGTGTCCATGCGCGATGATGCGCGAGAAAGGCTCTACTGGGGTAATGCCCTGCGTTTTCTTGAAGGGGATGAGTGAACATGGTGACGCTCGAGACATTGAGCTATCTATCGACTGCTCCGGACCAGTTCATCGATATTACCGAGGACGTGCACGCTGCCATCGAACGCAGTTCGGTGACGAATGGCTTGGCAGCAATTATTTTGTCGCATACGACCTGTGGAATCGTGGTAAACGAGGGACTGCCCTGCGTGGAGACGGATCTTATGGAGACGCTTGATCGCATCGCCCCGCTCGATGCCCCCTATGCGCATGCACACTTCCTGCCGAGCTATGGAGCCACCGGCAACAACTCCTGTGGACATATCAAGAGCATGATTTGTGGAAACAGTTGCTTCTTTCCCGTCCAAGATGGCCACATCGTGTGTGGAGGTGCCCAGAACATCTATCTTGCGGAGTTTGACGGTCCGCAGAAGCGAAAAGTGTACGTCGAAGTGCTGGGGGAGTAACGTCCCCGCGATAACCCTATGAAGGAGCACGTTATGTCGTTTCTAACTTCGATGTTCAAGACCGAAAAGCCGGTTATCGGAATGCTGCACCTGCGTCCTCTGCCGGGCGACCCACTGTATTACCCGGGTGGAAGCGTGTCGCAGGTCGTGGAAGCCGCCAAGCGCGATCTCGAGGCGTTGCAACAGGGCGGTGTCGATGGCATTTTGATTACCAATGAGCTCTCGATGCCCTATGAGCAGCACGTTTCTCCCTCAGCCCTTGCATCGATGGGCTATGTAATCGGAGCTCTGTCCCATGATCTGTCGACCCTTTGGGGAGCCGAGGCTATTTACGACGGTGATGCCACAATCGAGCTGTGCGCTGCTGTCGATGCGCAGTTCACGCGCTGCAATTTTTGCGGTGCCTGGGCCGGTGATCTCGGGCTGATTAATCGAGATTTCGCGCACACCATGCGTCGCAAGGCGGCGCTGCGCTTGGACGACCTCAAGCTTTTTCACTTCATCACGAGCGAGGGGGAGGTTTATCTTAACGACCGCACGACTGCGGACATTGCCGATTCACTTCTCTTTAATTGCCTACCGGATGCGATGGCCATCGGCGGTTCGGCTGCCGGTCGTGGCGCTTCGGGCGAGCTTGCCGATGAGGTCCGCGAGCGTGTTGGCCAAGTGCCTGTGGTATGTGGCACCGGTTGTCGCGAAAATACCGTGGCTGACGTATTTGCTCACTACGATGGTGCGTTTGTCGGCACGTGCTTAAAGCGCGACGGAAAGCTGGATGCCCCGGTTGATGTTGAGCGGGTAGCTCGTTTTATGGCTGCCGCTCGTACGGCGCGAGGGGAGTAGGCACCTATGGCGCTCTATCTGGGTATTGATATTGGGACAAGCGCCTCTAAAGGCGTTTTAATCGATGATCGATGCAACATCGTTTGCCAAGCCTCTTGTGGACACGAGACGGACAACCCGTGTGATGGATGGTACCAGCATGATGCGGAGGCAGTTTGGTGGGGCGATTTTTGCCGCTTGTCGCGCGAGCTGGTGGCGCAATCGGGGGTTAACGCGGCGCAGATCGGATGCGTGGGGCTTTCCGCATTGGGTTGCGACTGCGTGCCGGTCGATACCGAGTGCAACGCGCTGGCGCCCGCGATTTTGTATGGAGTCGATGCGCGGTCGAAGCCGCAGATTGACGAGCTTCTTTCCGAATATGGGTCAGATCGCGCACGCGAGCTTTTCGGGCACGATCCCTGTTCGTCAGATATTGCTCCCAAGATCTTGTGGTTTAAGGAGAATATGCCCGAGGTGCACGAACGTGCCGCGAAGTTCCTGACGGCGTCATCGTTTCTGTGCGCAAAGTTGACGGGGCGTTTTACGGTGGACCGTTATTTGGCGGAGGATTTTCTTCCCCTATATGACCGCTTCACTTGGAAGGTTGATGCTCGGGAATGTGCTCGTTTCTGCCGGCCTGACCAGATGGCGGAGGTAATGTCGGCTACCGATATTGTCGGGGTGATTACGCAGCGTGCGGCTGAGGCGACGGGGCTCGCGGCGGGGACACCTGTCTTAGTGGGAACGGGTGACTCTGGTGCCGAGGCCATTTCGACGGGTGTATTCCGTCCCGGCGATATGATGGTTCAGTTGGGGAGCACGGCGTATTTCATCTACCTAGCTGATCATATGGTCGATGATGCCCGCCTGTGGCCGGGGACGTTTATCATTCCCGGAACTTACGGGATCTGCGCGGGGACCAATACGGCGGGCGCACTCACATCGTGGCTGCGCCAAGAGCTGTATCGCGACGCCGTAGAGGCCGAGGGCCACGGTGGTCCCGATGCCTATTCGGTTATGGCGCATGATGCCGCCGATGTGGCGCCGGGTGCCGATGGGCTCCTGTGTCTGCCGTACTTTGCGGGGGAGCGTACTCCGCTCAACGATCCCGAGGCGCGTGGCGTCTTCTTTGGCCTGACCGGAAGGCATACGCGAGCCCATATGGTTCGCGTATGCCTTGGAAGGCGTCGCGTATACCGTTGCATCCCATGTCGACATTATCGAGCGAGAGCATGGGCTGCCAATTGGGCGCATTATGCTTGTCGGAGGTGGAACCAAGAATCCAGTTTGGATGCAGGCTATCGCCGACGTATGCGGGCGCGAGGTCTCGGTTGCCAAGGTTACGGTGGGTGCATGCTTCGGTGATGCCATCATGGCAGCTCTCGCAGGTGGCGCCTATGCATCATGGGATGAACTCGCCCGAGTCCTTGGCGTTGCGCAAACAATCGTGCCCGATATGACTGCCCACGAGTTATATGCGTCGCGCCGTCATATCTTCGACGAATTGTATGCACGCAACCGTGATCTCATGCACGAATTGGTGTAATGCTGCCGAATTGTACTGTCTACCAATAGGGACTGCGTTGTGCGATTTGCATGTCCCTTGGCATTTTAGCCCACAGGGGTTAGCGAAGGTCAAAAACAGCGTGCGCATTTGCTAAAACTGCCGACTCGATGCGCTTTACGTCACAGTTTTTGAGTGAGGCAATGCGCATCGAGGTCCTTGTGAGCAATCTGATGAGCGACTGTGCGCTTGTTTCTGTGTTTGGTTCGGCTGGTGAATCGGTCTCGAGCAGTAAACGATCGAGTGGAATCTGTCGTGCGTATTCGCGTCCTCGTTTAGACGCGAGCATGCGTTCGTTGACGGAAAAATAACAGTCCGCATCACGCGCGCGGACGAGTTCGTCCGAAGTGCCGCTAAACCAGTGGAAGATGATAACGGGGGAGTCGGGGTTTGGGATGAGTAGTCCATGCGATTCGAGGACGTCCAGTACGGCTCCTGCCGAACGAACGGCGTGAATTGATATCACGCGCCCGGTAAGAGGATGCTGCACGAGCGCATCGCAGAGCCGGTTAAGTGCCTGTATTTGTAGCGGCTCACTTCCAGCAAAGCGCGCGGAAAAGTCGAGTCCGACTTCGCCGATGTGGCGTTCTTGGGCAGCAACTTCGCAAAGCAGATTGACTTCGACAAAACCGCAGTGGCCATCGGCGAGCCACCAGGGGTGAAGCCCAACGCCGGCGATGATACCTGGTTGGCGACAGGCGCGCTCGTTTGCGGCCGAAAAGTCGCGCGGATTGACGCCGCAGTCAAATAGACCCAAACCCAGCGCCGTCGCCTCATCGGCAACGGCGTCCGGGTGAGCCATTAAATCAAGATGGCAGTGTGCATCAAATAACCGGGGCTCCATCTCGGTGCGCTCCGCTAGTCCAGACGTTGGCCATCGGAGCGTACGCGCTCAGTGCCGCGGCCGCTGATCTGGCGGATAACCTCGCCGGCAATCATCTGGCCCATGATGGGCGGCATAAAGCTGGCGGTTCCCAGCTCGGTGCGCTCGTGGATGTTGGAAGGGTCGCGGGGCTGTGTCTTAACCGATTCCTCGCAGCTAAACAGTACAT
>CABVAO010000040.1 GCA_902496335.1 uncultured Collinsella sp. | reverse complement strand
GTGTCGCAAAGAGTGCGGGAATTCCCCGCACTCTTTGCCCCTTCGACAAAGTGGGGTATACTGTCCGCAGTGTGAAAAGCCTTCGTGCTTTTAGCGGCTGCGGGTACCTGTACCTACAGCCGCATTTTTCGTTTTGGAGGCTCGACTATGAAGGAGCGCCCGCTCATCCCGGCAGAACAACAGGTCGCCCACCTCGCAGAGCGGGGCGTCCGCTTCGGCATAATGAGCCCCGAGGATGCGGTTGCGTTCCTCCGCGACAAAAACTTCTTTTTCAAGGTCAAGGCGTTTGCGAAGTGCTTCTCAACGTATCGTAGCTCCGCATCAGAGGGCTACGGACGCTACGTCAACCTAGACTTCGCCTACCTCGCCGAGCTCACCAGACTCGACCACCACCTCCGCGAGCACATCCTCTCGATGACGCTTGACATCGAGCACTACATGAAGGTCCATCTAAACCGGACGATGATGGACGACGGCGCCGACGGGAAGGAGATCCTCGACCTCCTCTTCGCCCACGAGAGGGTGCGTAAGGAGAGGATGCTGGAGGAGCGGTTCGATCCAAGCGGGTCAGAAACAGCCGTCGAGAAGATGAAAGCCATCGCCGACCGGCTAGATGGAGTGGGCGGCAGCGAGCGAGCGACGCTCTTCCTCGAGATGCTCCACATCGCCGAGGACCAGACTTTGGGGATAGACCCGGAGCACCTTGAGCGCAGCGTCTCGTACCTCGGAGACTCGAACTACACCCGGAACCTCGCGAATAAGTATGGCAGACGCGAGGACATGTACGTCTGGAACTACCTGGAACTCGTCTCCTTCGGGGGAATCATCGCGCTTTACAAGTTCTACTTCTACGACCTCAGGAGGGAACGCAGCCAGGAGGCCGAATCCGTCAAGCAGCTCCTGTTCCCCGTGAAGGCCCTGCGCAACGCGGCCGCTCATAACGGCAACGTTCTGAACACGATCGGGCAGCGCCTACAGAAGCCCGTCGGCTCCATCGCGACGGCCGCGCGGGAGGAGCTCAGAATCGACCAGGAGCTCGTCGCCCTTACAAAGCGCTTCCCCGTCATCCACGACTTCACCGCACTCGTACTCTGCTTCGATAGAATCGTCAGCGATGCGGACGCGAGGTCGGAAAAGGCAGCAGGCCTGCGCACCCTGCGCGAGCGCTTCCTTGAGCACGCCGACTACTTCGAAAAGCAGATCGAGCTTGACCGAGGAATCAGGATGCTGGGGGAAGTCATGCGCTCGGGAGCCGATGCCATCTCCTCGAGCTCCCTATAGCTCTTCAGTCCCCTAATAGCCCCTTGCCACTTGGGCCCCGCTCGGACAGAGTGGGTTCGAGTAGGTTCGAGCAACTCAGCAGCAATCCGACTACCCGCTGCATGAAAACCGCAGCTCAGACGCATGACATGCCGTCCCATGAAGCAGCGGGTTCGGGTAAGAGTACGTCCGAGTGGTCAGAGTAGGGCCCGACTTCCCCCTCTTGGCGACGTGCAAAATCGCGAATATTCAGCATCTCTCGATAGCCCCGCTGTGCCTCAGAGAGCCATAAAAGCAAAAACGGCCCCCGTTTTAGCGTCAATTAGAGCCAAAACGGGGGCCGTTCCGTGCTTCAACCAGCTGGTAAAAGCCTTTACCGTGCTGAATATTCGCGATTTTGCACGTCGCCGCAGGGGGTACCCTTGCTTACGGCAGGATATGGAAGCCCAAAGCGGCGATATCCTTGGCAAAGCCGCGCACGGTGTCGAGCGAGACCTCGTACGGGTCGCGACCAATGTTCTTGCGCTTGGCCAGGATGCTGTTGGGCACCGTGATGATCTGGCAACCGCAGGCCTCGGCCTGGTAAATGTTGATGAGCTCGCGCGTGGACGCCCACAGGACCTCGCAGTTGGGCTTTGCGGCGGCCTTCTTAACCGACTCCGTCATAAACGGAATGGGGTCGACGCCGGTATCGGCGATGCGGCCGGCAAAGAGCGAGATGATGGACGGCGTCTCGGCGTCAACGGCCTCGACCATCTCGTCGACCTGCTCGGGCGTAAAGATGGTGGTGACGTTGACCTTGATGCCATCGGCCGAAAGCTTGCGGACCAGCTCGGCGGTGGACTCGCCCTTGGTGGTCACGCACGGAATCTTGACGTAGACGTTCTCGGCCCAGGTGGCGATCTCGCGGGCCTCGACCTCCATGGTCTCGACGTCATCGGCAAAGACCTCAAACGAGACGGACACATCGGTGATGTGGGCCAGGACCTCTTTGGCAAACGCACGGTAATCCGTCACGCCGCCCTTCTTCATAAGGGACGGGTTGGTCGTGAAACCCTGAACGTTGCCGTTCTCGTACATGTCGAGCATGCCCTCGAGGTTTGCACCGTCAGCGAACACCTTGATTGCCATCTGCCTGATTCCTTTCGTCTGCATATGGGCGTTGGACTGCTAAACACTTTACCTACGTTTATCAAGGCGTGAGCTGCGGTTTTTTGTCTTCTCGGCGAACGGTATAAACGCTTTAGCGTTTTTGAGCACACCTTCCAGCAGCAAAACGATTTTGCAGGGCGGGCCCATTTGAGCCGCCCGCCGCGGGTGAACGGTAATTGGGCGGTTCCCGCTAGATCAACCCAAAGTGGCGCATCGCCGTGACGGTGCCGTCGTGCTCGACGTCGTCGGTCACATAGTCGGCGACCGCCTTGACCTCGGGCATGGCGTTGCCCATGGCGACAGCCATCTCGACAGCGGCGAGTATGCCCAGGTCGTTGCCCGAATCGCCGAAGCCAAAGGTGCGCGCGTTACGGCTGCATCCCAGATACTCCAGTGCTCGCGCCACGCCCATGCCCTTGTCAATGCCCTTGGGGCTCAGCTCGCGGTTTGCTTGCTGGGCTCGCTTGGAAGATCGGCGGTAAACGCGTCTCCCAGTCAATCCGGCACCGCCGAGGCAAACCCCACACGCGCCCGCCGGCAAGCGGCACGCGCCCGCCAACGCAAAGGTCCGGCGGGACGCACCTAGCATCCCGCCGGACCGTCACTCGTCCAGGAGGTCGCCGCGACGAGCCCCTAGATCTTCGCAAGCTCCTCGGAGATGACGCGACAGACATCCTCAGCCTGAGGCATCACGCCGTACATCTCGAAGAAGCCGTGGTCGCAGCCGCGATAACGAATCGCAGTGACGTCAACGCCCGCATCCTGCAGCCTCTTCGCGAACAGCTCGTCCTGATAGCGCAGATAGTCATACTCGGAAGAGATGATGACCGTGCGGGGGAACGCGCTCACGTCCTCCGCGAACAGCGCGGAAATCAGCGGGTCGAGCATCTTGTCCGCATCGCCGTTGACGTACATGGGCGGAAGGTCGTTGTTGGCGAGGCGAATGCGATCAACCCTGCTCAGCGCCTCGGGCCTCTGCTCATCCACGACCTCGTACAGGTCATAGGACCACTCATCCGGAACGGGACCGCCATCAACGAGCGGATAAAGCTCGACAACCGCCTTGATCCTATCCGCGTGAGAGCCCTCGAGCACGACGGCATTCGACAGGCTGCCACCCGCAGAGTCACCAGCCACGGCAATGCGAGTCGCATCAACGCCCAGCTCGTCAGCGTGATCGACAAGCCAGTCGAGCGTCTTCACGCAGTCCTCAACGCCACCCGGGAACATCGTCTCGGGAGACAGGCGGTACTCCGGATAGATCGCGACGCAACCCGTGCGCTCCACGATGTCGCGCAGGCAGTTCTCGTACTGGCCGATGTTGCCCACCATGAACCCGCCGCCATGGATGAACACGAGCGCGGCAGACCCATCCTCGTGCCCCTCCGGCGTGAAGATGTGCAGCGGAATGCCCTTGTCGCCGAAGTGCATGACGACGGTCTTCTTGGCAACGTTCGCGCCCCTCACGACGTGGGTCTCCTTGTTGGGCGCGGAGCGCCACGCGATCACGTCCACCGGTCCGGCCGGCGCCGACCCCGCCGCAGGAGCCGCAGCGAGCTTCGCGTGCGCACGAGCATAGACGCGCGGATCGAGCACGTGCTCGCGGTCGTCACCCGGCACGGGCTTCAGCATCAGCCTCAGGCCGTTAGGCTCGACAACCTCCCTCGCGCCACTCTCAAGCACCTCAAGCTCGGAAGTGGGGTACTTCCTATCCTCGGCGCTCATGGCTAGCCGATCTTCAGCTCGTCGAGCCTGGCGTCGAGCTTGGCCATCTCGTCGGCGGAAAGCTCCCACTCGAACGTCTCGCAGTTCTGAATCGCGTGGGCGTCCGTGCGCACGCCCACGAGAGCGGTGCCCACGTACTCCTTCTGGGTGCTCCAGTTCACGGCAACCTGCGCCACGGGTTTGTCGTGGGCCTCGGCGATCTCGTCCATGACCTTGAGCAGCTCCTGGACGCGCGAGAACTTGGGCTCCCGGAAGTAGTCGTAGAAGCCACCGCGGACGTCGCCTTCCTCGAACTTCGTCAGCTCGCGGAACTTGCCCGACAGGATGCCCGCGCCAAGGGAGCCATAGGTGAAGGAGTCGATGCCACGCTCGTAGCCCCACTTGATGAGGTCCTCGGAGGAGCGGTCAACCATAGAGTAGGGCGGCTGCTGGACGTCAATCTGAGCGACCTTCTCGCACTCCTCGATCATCTCGGTCGTGAAGTTGGAGACGCCGATGTGGCGAATCTTGCCCTGCTCCTTGAGGAGCTGGAGGGCGCACATCGTCTCGGAGAACGGAGTCTTAGCGTCGGGCCAGTGCACGAAGTAGAAGTCGATGTAGTCGGTGCGGAGGTTGCGCAGCGAGCTCTCGACCTCCCTCATGATGTTCTTGAACGAGGAGTCGCGGTCATAGCCGGCGGCGCTGGTGATCAGGCCAACCTTGGTCGAGAGCAGGTAGCTCTCTCTGTCGACGCCCCTGAGCGCGTTGCCGACGACCTTCTCGGACGTGCCGTTGCCATAGCACGGCGCGGTGTCGATGAGGTTGACGCCGTGATCGAGCATGGTGCGGATGGCAGACATGCTGGCGGCGTCATCGTTCTCACCAAAGGAGTCGCCGCCGATCGCCCAGGTGCCCACAGCGAGCTGGGAGACGTCGACATCGGAATTCTTGAGGTGCGTGTAGCGCATGTTCTCTCCTTCTAATGGGGCGGCACGCGTCGAATGTCCTCGATCGCGTGCCGCCGGGAATTGCCTTAAACAAGCTTCGAATGATCCGGAAGCCGCCCTACACGATGCCCACGAGGCCGAGGACAAGCGCGAGAATCATGACGCCAACCAGGATGATGTTGACGTTGACGTTCTTCTTGCGCAGGAGCCACAGGACGACGAGCGTGAGGACCAGGGGCACGAGGCCCTTGAAGATGGAATCGAGGTAGGTCTGGATCATGACCGGGTCAGAATCCTGAACCGGGATGGACAGGATCGTGTTGAACTTGACGTTCGCCGCGGTCATGGCGCCGATCATCACGAGGCCGATCGTGGAGGTGGCCTTGGTGATGAGCTTCATGAGGCCGCCCTCGTACATCTCGGAGATGAAGTTGGTGCCCATGTTGAAGCCGAGGTAGGTCAAGAAGTAACGGCAGAGGATCGACGGGATGTTGTAGATCAGCAGGAACATGATGGCGCCGAGGGGCGAGCCGCTCATGGCGAGGTTGATGCCAATGCCGGCGGCGATGACACGCAGGACGCCCCAGAAGATTGCGTCGCCGATACCGGACATCGGGCCCATGAGGGAGACCTTGATACCGTCGATGGACTCGGTATCGAAGTCATCGTGCTCGGAGTTCTCCCTCTCCATGGAGGCAACGAGGCCCATGGCGAACGTGCCGACGTTCTGGGTGATGTTGTACCAGGTCGTGTGACGCTTCATGGCGTCGGCGCGAGCCTCGGGGTCATCGGCGTAGTAGCGGTTAAGAGCGGGCTGGATGGAGTACAGCCAACCATCGGCACCAGCCTTGACGGAACCGCCGGCGCCGGAAGCGAACACGGTGAAGGAGCGCAGGAAAATGCGGTTGAGCATCTTCTTGTCTTCAGGGCTCACATTCTTGGTCAGGTTGCTCATGCGAAGAAATCCTCCTCGTCGCTGGTTACAGAGTCGTTGGAAACGGCCTGGGTGGCCAAGCCCTTCTTGGTGAGATCGAAAATCTCCTTGTCGCGGAGGGCGGAGGCAACCGCGATGATGACGCCGAGAACCGCGATGGCGATCATCGGGAGGCCGAGGTACTGGTAGAGCGTGAAGCCCAGGAAGAAGTAGATGCTGAGCTCGGTGCTCCACAGCATCTGGAGCAGGAGCGCCATACCAACGGCGGGCAGGAGGGCGCCCACGGCGTTGAGGCCGCTCATGACATTGGCCGGAATCTGGTTGACAATGGCGGCAACGGGCTCAGCGCCAAGGTAAACGCCGAGGAAGGCGATGAGGCCAAAGGCGGCGTACTTAACAAACCACAGAACGTAGTGCTGAAGCGCGAGGCCCTTCTCGTTGCCCTCGGCGGCCATCTTGTCAAAGGTGGCGGCGAAGAAAGCGAGGAACACGTTGTTCATGAAGATCGAGAGGAACGCGGTGACGACGCCAACGGGAACGGCCAGCGTGATGGCGGCGCCTTGGTCGATGCCGGCGCCAACGGTGAAGGCGACGGCGAGGGCGGTCGCGGTAACGGGCTCGGCGGAGATGGCGCCACCGATGTTAACCGCGCCCATGAAGATTGCCTCGAGAGAGGCACCGATGATGACACCGGTCTTGACGTCGCCCATCAGAAGGCCCGCAACAAGGCCAACCACAAGAGGACGCTCGATCATGCACTGACCGAGAAGCCAGTTACCACCGTAGCAAATCAGCACGGTCAACCAGGCCATTACTGCTAACCCAATCATTTGACTTCCTTTCTCTCATTTCATTTGACCGCCTGGCCAAATCCCCTTATTTCTCCACCGCCTCGATCAGACTCTTGAGAGGAGTCTTGGGATTGGACGGGATAAGCTGATGGAAAACCGGAATACCCTGCTCGCAAAGCTCCTTCGCGGCCTCGAGCTCATCCGGGTTGAGCATGATCGTGGAGTTGAGGGCGACCTTGCTATCCGGATCGGACTTGTCGAAGCGGCCGACATTGGCAACGTTCACGCCCTCGATCTTGCCCGGTGCGCCTTTAACGAGCTCAAGCACGTCACGCACGCAGTTGGTGAGCGCGAAGATGCGCATGGAGTCCGCACGCGGATCGTTCGCGATGCGGCAAGCATCCGGAACATCCTTGACGAGGAGCTTCTGGCCCGCCGGCGTACCCATGGAAAGCGTCATGCGAAGGGCATCGCTCTCCACGGCGTGCTTGTTGGCGACGATGATCCTGGTGGTGTTGAGCTCCTTGGTCCACACCAGGGCGACCTGCCCGTGAATCAGACGGTCATCGACTCGAACCTGAACAATCATTGTTTCCTCTCCTTACTTATTAGTGCTCTCTAATCGAAGAAGTCTCCGTCGGACCCCTCGTTGTCCGCGGCCTTGCTCGGAGGCTCGACGACCTGCATCGTCGCCCTCGCCAGCTCGACGCTCTGCTTGATCGAATCTGCCGTGACCGGCTCAGCGCCGAGGAGCGCCTCGATCACGAGGCCGAGGTTCATACCGGTAACATGGACGATCCCGCGCTTCTCCGGCTCCATGAGGACGACCTTCTGGAAGACGGAGCCACCGTAGATGTCGGTGAAGATGATGGCCTCGTCCTCAGGGCCCACCGAGTCAATAAACGCCTGGATGCGAGGGGTGAAATCGGAGTCGTCCACGTAGCAGTCAACTGCTTCCACCATGTCCGCCATACCGGTCAGGATCTCGATCGAGCTCCTGATTCCGCTTGCGAGGTGACCGTGCGACGCGACAAGAACTTTCTTCATCGAGTCTCTCCTAGAGCGAATAGTGGTTGGGGTTCAGAAGCTGGATCTTGCTTGCGACGAACGCGCGCATGTCGGGGGCGGCGTCCATCAGGAGGCCAATGCCGTTGCCGTCGTTCTTGCCGGAGCTGATGTCCTTCTCGAAGGCGCGGTACATGGAGCGGAAGTACTCCGTGGCGATGTTGAACTTGCTCATGCCGAGGTTCACGGCCTCCTGGAGCTGCTCGTCGGGGATGTCGGAGCATCCGTGCATGACGAGGGGGACGCTGACGGCCTCCCTGCAGGCCTTGATGCGCTCCATGTCGAGGTTCGGGACCTTGACGTAGGGGCCGTGGGCGTTGCCGACGGCGATGGCGAGCGAACCACAGCCGGTGCCCTCGACGAACTCCTCGGCGAGGTTCGGGTCGGTATAGTGGTCGCTGTTCACGAAGTCGTTGGCGTCGGAGCCGTTGCCGACGTGGCCGAGCTCGGCCTCGATGTCAACGTCGAAGATCTTGGCGACCTGGACGACGTCCTTCGTGAGCTGGAAGTTCTCCTCATAGGGAAGCGAGGAGCCGTCGACCATGACGGAGGGGAAACCGGCCTTGACGCCCTTGACGGCGATCTCGTAACCAGCGGAGTGATCCTGGTGGACGGCGACGGGCACGCTCGCGCGCTCGGCGTAATAGCGGGCGGCGAAGGCGATGATGTCGAGGGCACAGTGGTCCTCGAAGCCGGGCCAGTACTGGATGATGATAGGCATGTGCTCATCCTCGGCGGCCTGGATCGCATAACGGATGGTCTCCGTGTTGATGACGTTGATCGCGGGCACGCCATAGTGGTGCTCGGTCGCATGTTGAAGAAGCTCGTTGACCTTGATGAGAGACATCTTTGTCTTCCTTTCACTTGGATAACCATTGGATTGGACAGTTCTCAGCTCGTCAGCTGGTTGAACACGAAGAGAAGCGCGAAGCAGGCAGGCGCTTGCAAAACGCGGTGGAGCCTATGCGGCCGACTGGCCCTCAGGCTGTGGCGCTGCGCTTCGACGCCACAGTACGTACGCCACAAAAGCAACGACCGCAGCAATCGTTGAAGCGAGGGCGAAGGCAAGAAAACCCGCGTGCGTGCCGAGCGCGTCGCACGCCCAACCGCCAAACAGGTTCGCAACCACGACGGACAGACCGCTCTGAACCATCGCGAAGGCGCTCTGACCTCGAGCGCGACAATCCTCGTAAGTGTGGTTGGCAATGTAGGTAACGCAGGAGTAGTAGACGGTCATGTAACTCACGCTCTGCAGCAGCTGGCCGCAGATCATGACCGGGACGATGCCGGTGCCCACGAGCACGAGCCTGAGCGCCGCCATGAAGCAGGAAAAGATCAGGAGTTTCATCTCGCCGAAGCGCCTGACCAGCTTGGAGGAAACGAGCAGGATGGGGATCTCGCTCGCAGCGGAGACCGCACTCAGGACGCCCACGAGGTTCTGACCCTCGCCAAGCTCGACCGCGTAGCGGCCCAAGAACGCCCCGATGAAGCCAATCGCGGCCGAACTGATGAAGGCGAAGACCAAGACGAAGGCGATCTCATTGCTGGTAAACAGCGAGAGGAGGCCCTTTCCGTGGGAGACCTTGGGATCGTCCGCGGCATTGGCGCGAATTCCCGCCTCGGGGAGGCGCCACATGTGAGCCGCGAAGACCACCAGCGCGGCAGAGACCACCGCGAACTGGATTTGAGGAGCCATGTCGAGCAGCCGACCGACGATCAGGACGACGATGGCATAGCCGATAGTGCCACCCATGCGAATGCGAGAAAAGTCCAGGCCAGAGCGATCCGCGAGCTCGATGACGAGGGAGTCGCTCAGGGGCAGGAGCCCCGAGAAAAACGCCGAGAACGCAAAGGTTACGAGAAGGACCGGGACGAACGTCGACGCCAGGTAATACAGCGGAGCGAGTACCGCCGCCGCAAGGCAGAGGATCACGATGACCGCGCGGCGGCGCCCGAGCTTGTCGGCGATCGTCGACCAGAGCGGCTGGATGGCGAGCGCACACACCGGGGTCGCCGCGAGGAGGATGCCGGTCTGGGCTGCGCTGAGGCCGAGGCTCGTGTAGTGAGCGGAGAGGAACGGCGAGTACACGCCCGCGCAGACCCAGTAGAGGACGTTCGCGAAGAACAGCGAAGTCATGCTTGCGTTTGTCCTGGCGTTGTGCATCGTGCTTCTCCCTTCTTGCTCGCCGGGTGCCTGTCTGGGCTTCGATGTGATTCGCCATCTAGCGTGAAACAAAGTTGTGAGGCGTTGGAACAATGTTCTGTTGTTTCATCGTTTTCGTGCCGTTGTTTCACGGCTCATAAGATAGCAGTTCAAAATGAGATTGCGCCGGGGAAGCACCGATTTACCGTGAACGGTAGGAAATCAGCGGTGAAACGCTATTTCACCTCTTATGAAACATTTTGCTTTATTTTCACCTCTCTTGACCTAAGATACGAAGCAAACTAGGGCCAAGGAGTAACCATGGATAAGACAGGGGATGTGCTCAGCCACATCTGCGCGGTCATGAACAGCCTATCCCCCTCGGAGAAGGCAATCGCAACGTATGTGCTCGACCACCCGTCGGACGTCGCAACGATGACCGTCCGCGAACTCGCCGCAGGAACCGGTACGTCACCGGCGTCTGTTTCGAGGTTCGCAAGGACGCTTGACTACCGAACCTATTCGGACATGCGTCTGGCGCTCGGCATATCCATCAGCAGGGCCTCCGGCGAGGAAAAGGCCACGGGCGGCAAGGTTACTCTGGACGACGTCGAGGGCTCCATTAAGTACGTCCTGTCTCACAAGGTCAAGGAGCTCTCCCAAACCGCCTCGCTCATTGACTCCGATGACTTTTCGGCAGTCGTCAATCTGCTCCACAACGCCAACCTCGTCCTGATTGCGGGCGTCGGCAACTCGATTAGCATGGGCGTAAACGCGGCGTTCAAGCTCTCACAGGTTGGAGTCAGGGCGTTTTGCCCCAGTACCACCGATGCCATGGTCTCCGCCGCAACCAGCCTCAAGGAGAATGACATCCTGCTCGTCATTTCGACGTCCGGATACTCGAAGCGCCTCGTCAACATATTCGACTCTGCCGAGGATTCGAACACCCCCATCATCATGATCACAGACAACCCAGATACGCCGCTCGCGAAGCGTGCCACGTATATCATCCGAGCCATCTCGCGAGATCAGGCCATCACCGGAACCGAGGTCGCCTTCTCGCACAGCTCGATCAACTTCGTCATCGAGCTGCTGTTCCTCTTCCTGACCTCTTGCTGGGATGACCCGGTAGAGTTTAACAGGATCATCTCGAAGAATCTCTTGGGAGACAGGCAATACAGCTAGGACGACGCACACCGGCGCACCGACGCCCAGACCGAAACGGGAGGACCCCTTGATAAAGCTCATCCTCGCAGACATGGACGGGACCCTGCTGCCGTTTGGCTCAAGGGTCGTATCGGAGCGCACGCACAGCGCGATTCTTTCGGCGCTTGATGCGGGCATCGCGTTCGGCCCCGCAAGCGGCCGCGACTACGCCGACCTGGCCGATGCCTTTGACGGCGACGCGCGCTGTTTCTCGACCGGCATCATGGCCAACGGAAAGAAGGTCTTCTCCAGCGGCGAACTCGTGTTCAAAAAGACGCTCTCGACGGAGGCCCTCGTCAAGCTCGATAGCGCCGTACGCCCCTACGCGGGGACGTCACTCTGGCTAGTCGCCGATGTCGATGAGACAGGCAAACGCTGCGAGCAGTTCCTCTGCGCCGTCGAGCCTGGCGACGAATTCGCCCTGGAAATCGTTAAGGACTCCGGAAGAGACATGGCGCTCGGAGACGTGCCCACGAACCGTGACGTCATCACCGCCGGCATCTTCGTCAACGTCAGCTCCGCCCCGACGGAAGTCGTTCGGAGTCGATGCAAGGAAGCCTGCCCAGAGCTTGATTTCCCCTCGCCCGTCCCATTCTTCCTCGATGTTGTTCCGGCTGGCTGGAGCAAGGTGAACGGGCTCGACGCGCTTCTCGGCAGCCTTGGGGTCACGCTGGACGAGGTCGCTTTTATCGGAGACTCGGAAAACGACGTGACGCTCCTCGAAAAGGTGCCGAACTCCTACGCAGTCGCGGGCGCGATGCCAGAGGCGAAGGCCGCGGCCCATCACCTAATCGGGGACGCAGCCGAGGACTCCGTCGCGAAGCTCATCGAACAGATTGTCCAGCAGCGAGGCTAGGGTTCCGCCAGCGTGGCATGCGCCGCGTGCCTCGTCATCCGTTCGTGGCGCGCTACCTCGTGACGATCCAGAGCGTGGCCATCGTCGCGACGCCGATGCCTACGATGAGCGCGACCCACAGGACGCGGACCACGAGGTTCATGTCGCCCGCCACCACCATGTCGTTCGCGTGCCAGAACCAGCTCTCGTTTCCCTCGCGCATGATGCCCTCCCTTGGCCTCGATTACGCCATCTATGGCCGAGCAATCGCAGGTCACGTGCCATGGATTTGCCCTACGCCCAGCTTTCAGTTCTGTAAGGCGGCGGGAGCCTGTGCGAGGCCCCGAGTCCTGAGGCTGCTGCAATGAAAATGGGAATCAAGGAGCACGCATCAATCATATGGGTTCCTTTCGGGGGCGAGAGTAACCGAAGCATCCATCATATAATGGAGCGACGCAACCAGAGAGGTCACCCATGGAATTTTACGCAAGCTGCCCCGAGGGCTTTGAGTCCGCACTCGCCGATGAGCTTAAACGCCTCGGGCTTTCGCATGTTCGCCGGCTGAAGGGCCGCGCCACGTTTGAGGGCGAGCTTGAGCAAGGCCTTCGCGCGTGCCTGTGGTCGCGCCTGGCCAGCCGCGTGTTTGTGGTGCTCGGGCGCTTTGAGGCGCAGGATGCCGACGAGCTGTACGACGGCGTTTATGACATTGCCTGGGAAAACATCGTCCGCCCCGGTGCCACCATTGCCATCACCGCCCGCGGCGTGACCGAGCAGCTGCGCAACACGCGCTTCTCGGCCCTGCGCGCCAAGGACGCGCTGTGCGACCGCCTGGCCGAGGCCACGGGCCGTCGCGCCGATGTCGATGCCGCCGACCCCGATGTCCACCTGCTGCTCTCGCTGCGCCAGCGCCGCGCGAGCATAAGCCTGGACCTTTCGGGCGATCCGCTGTTCAAGCGCCTGCCGCCCGCAGCGACTCGCGCCGGCGAGGGCACTCACGTGCTGCGCCCCGACTACGCCGCCCTGGTGCTGGCTCAAGTTGGCTGGACCGCATTGTGCGAGCGCGAGTTGACGGCCGACGACTACGAAAACGAGGCCCTGCCCACGCTGATCGACGCCTCGTGCGCCGGCGGCGGCCTGCTGCTGGAGGCCGTGAACATTCTGACCGACCGCGCCCCGGGCGCCGCACGCGAGCGCTGGGGCTTTGAGGGCTGGCAGCTGCACGATGCCGCCCTGTGGGAGCGGCTGCTTGCCGAGGCGCGCGAGCGCGAGGCGGCAGCGCGCGAGCGCCAGGCGCACATCGTGGCCGTGGATGTTGACCCCGCCGCCCGCAAGACCGCTGAGCGCATGGTTAAATGTGCCGGCTACAAGCGCTTTGTCGATTTTTGCGCCGCTAAGCCCGCCACCGTGCTGGACCATGCGGGCGCGGTCGCCGGCGCCGCCGTGGTCGCAGACACCACCGAGACGCCGCTTTCGCTCATGCACGACGCCATGACGCTGGTCGGCGAGCTGCGCCACGCGCCCGAGCTCGCTACCGCACCGGTCGCCGCGCTCACCCGCGACGGCCTTATGGCCCGCGCGCTCCATGCCGAGCCCGCGCGCTCCATCGCCGTCATGCCCAATAACGAGGAAGCCGCTATTGAGGTCTGGCCCTCGCTCGACCATGCAGCCGCGGCGTTTGAAGCCGCGACCGGCGCGGATGCCGCGGGCGAGGCTGCGGATGCTGGCGACGCCGTCGACGAGACCGGCACCGCACCCGCCACGCCCGAGCCCGCCGCCACGCTTGACCTGGGCGACGGCAAGCCGCTGCCCGTGCTTATCCCCGAGTCCGAGCAGTTCGCCAACCGTCTGCGCAAGAACGCCCGCCTGCGCCGCAAGTGGGCAAAGCGCGAGGGCGTGAGCTGCTACCGCGTCTACGATGCCGACCTACCCGACTACTCCGCCGCCATCGACCTGTACGAAGGCTGCCCGCAGACGCCGGGCCGCTGGCTCGTCATCGCCGAATACGCCGCGCCCAAGACCATCGACCCCGCACTGGCCCAGGCCCGTATGCTCGACATCTTGGCCATCGCGCCGCGCATCCTTGATGTTCCGGCCGAGCATGTGCACGCCAAGGCCCGCATGCGCTCGCGTGGCGGCTCGCAGTACGGCAAGCAGGGCGCCGGCAAGGGCGGATCGGGCGAGCGCGCCAACATCGCTCGCCGTCGCCTGCCGCTCATCGAAGAGGGTGGACTCACCTTTGCCGTCAACTTTGACGATTATCTGGATGTGGGTATCTTCCTGGATCACCGCGTCACCCGCAACCTGGTGCGCGAGCACGCCAAGCAGGCGCGCCGCTTCCTCAACCTGTTCGCCTATACCGGCACCGCCACCTGCTATGCGGCAGACGGCGGCGTCGAGGAGACCGTGACGGTCGACCTTTCCAACACCTATCTGGACTGGGCCGAGCGCAATATGCGTCAGAACGGCTTTGTGGGACCGCAGCATCACTTTGTGCGCGATGACGTGCTCGCCTGGATTCGTGACCAGCGTCAGACGCGCAACCGCTGGGACCTGATCTTTGTCGACCCGCCCACGTTTTCGAACTCGTCCAAGATGGGCCGCCGTACCTGGGATGTCCAGCGCGACCATGTTGAGCTGTTGGCCGGCGTATCGCGCCTGCTCGCGCAGGGCGGCCATGCCATCTTTAGCTGCAACCTGCGCGGCTTCCGTCCCGAGACGCGCAAGCTCGCGCGCGCGGGCGTCGTGCTGGAAGACATTACGGCACAGACCATCCCCGAGGACTTCGCACGCAACCAGAAGGTGCACCATTGCTATATCGTGCGCCGCCTGCCCATCGAGGACGCCATGGCCGAAGTCGGCTTTAGCGCCGAGGAGATTGCAGAGCGAACCGAGGAACTGCGCAATCCCGAAGCCCGCAAGCCCCGTGCGGCAGTACCCGCGCACGCGCAGGCCGGCAACGGCAAGTCGAACTTTGCCGGCAAACCCTCTCCTGCCGGCAAGCCCAAAAAGAAGAAGTTCTACGCCAGCAAGCCCGAGGGCAAATAGACAAAGTTGCGGTGGAATACGGACTGTTTTGCCTGGAATGAGGCAAATTTAGACCGTATTTCACCGCAACTCATATTGGGATGGTGGCCGGCGATCTAGCCTTGGGTGACCAATCGGTAACCGATACCCACATGCGTCTGGATATAGCGCGGATGCGCGGGGTCGGACTCGATCTTCTT
>CABVAO010000039.1 GCA_902496335.1 uncultured Collinsella sp. | reverse complement strand
CGCAAGGGGCGCTGACGCGGCCCTCCCTCTTACACCACAAAAATTCGCGCCATCGGTACCCCCTCTTGCGACGTGCATTTTTGGGAGTATTCAGCATTGGCATGCCCTGAATGAGGTGCAGAACGACTGTTTTAAGTGCCCCCGATGGCGTAATTTGCCATCGGGGGCACTTTTTATGCCGATCGGGCGCTATCTGCGTTCCAAATAGGACGCTGAGGATGGCGCACGGCGCGCTCCAATGCTGAATACTCCCAAAAATGTACGTCGGGACATGACCCACCTGAGCAAAAGCGCTCAAGTTCGGTGTTCGGGGACGCCAACCGGTCCGCAATGCATGCAAGTCACAGCTCCGGCAACCGTTGAACGGGCAAAACCTACCGTTCACCCCATGGTTGTTAGGTGAACGTTCACCTTTTGAGTCGTAATGGATTAGTATGGTGAACGTTCACCTAGAGGATGACGAGCGTATTGTGTGCCCGCTCCGCAAACAAAGGGGTTGTTTGATGAAAAACTTCATGGACGATCAGGATTTCCTGCTGAGCACCAAGACCGGCGAGGAGCTGTTCCACAACTTTGCCGAGGGCATGCCCATCGTCGACTACCACTGCCACATTTCTCCCAAGGAGATTTGGGAGGACAAGCGTTTCGAGAACATCACCGAGGTTTGGCTGGGCGGCGACCACTACAAGTGGCGCCTGATGCGTGCCAACGGCGTCGACGAGCGCTTTATCACTGGCGACGCCCCTGCTCGCGAGAAGTTCCAAAAGTGGGCCGAGACCCTGGGTCGCTGCGTTGGCAACCCCGTCTTTGAGTGGAGCCACCTGGAGCTTAAGCGCTACTTTGGCTACGAGGGCGTCCTCAACGGCAAGACTGCCCAGGAGGTCTGGGACCTTGCCAACGCCAAGCTCGCTGAGGCTAGCTTTACCTGCCGTAACCTGATCAAGCAGTCCAACGTCCGCATGATCTGCACTACCGACGACCCCGCCGACAGCTTTGAGTGGCACAAGAAGATTGCCGCCGACGACAGCTTTGACGTTCAGGTCGTTCCCGCCATGCGCCCCGATGCCGCTTTGCGCATCGAGCGCGGCCAGGAGTTTGCCGACTACTGCAAGCACCTTTCCGAGGTTGCCGGCGTTGAGGTCAGCGACTTTGAGGGCATGAAGGCTGCCATTTCCAAGCGCTACGACGTTGCTCACGAGCTGGGCTGCCGCGCCTCCGACCACGCACTCGACTACGTTATGTACGTCCCGGCTACCGCCGACGAGATCGAGGCTATCTTTGCCAAGGGTCTGGCTGCCGAGCCGCTTACCGAGGAAGAGGTCCTCAAGTACAAGACTGCCTTTATGCAGTTCGTTGCCGGCGAGTATGTCCGTCTGGGCTGGGCCATGCAGCTGCACTTTGGCTGCAAGCGCGACAACAACCGCGCCATGTTCGCCAAACTCGGTCCCGACACCGGCTACGACTGCATCTCCAACTACACGCCGTCCGACCAGCTCGCCGATTTCCTCAACTCCATCCAGGAGACCTGCGGCCTGCCCAAGACCATCCTGTACAGCCTGAACCCCATCGATAACACCATGATCGATACCGTCATGGGTTGCTTCCAGGAGGCTCCGACTGCCGGTAAGATCCAGAACGGCTCCGCCTGGTGGTTCAACGACAACGAGGTCGGCATGCGCGAGCAGCTTACGGCTCTGGCTAACGAGGGCGTGTTGGGCAACTTTGTGGGCATGCTTACCGACTCCCGCTCTTTCCTGTCCTATCCGCGCCACGAGTACTTCCGTCGCGTGCTGTGCAGCGTGATCGGCGAGTGGGTCGAGCAGGGCAAGTACCCGGCCGACATGGAGCTGCTGGGCAGTATCGTGCGCGACATCAGCTACAACAATGCGGTCCGCTACTTTGGCTTTGACCTGGACACCGACGATGCCTAAGCCCGCATCGAATCACATCGAACCCTGGGCGCCGTTGCCACACGCGGCGCCCCCGTTTTGCTTGCACGCTAACAGCTATCTAAGGAGAGACACAGATGGAGAACATCAGCTACGATGCGCTCGAGAAGATCGGCTACAAGGGCTATTTGCTGCCCAAGGATGCTCCCGAGAAGGTTCTGCAGTTTGGCGAGGGCAATTTCCTGCGCGCCTTCGTCGACCGCTTCTTTGACATGGGCAACGAGGCCACCGGCTGGAACGGCAAGGTCGTCATGGTGCAGCCCATCAGCGGTGCCTTTGGCTTTGCCGACGGCATCAATGCCCAGGACGACCTGTACACCGTGCTGGTGCGCGGCAAGGAGAACGGCAACACGGTTGACGAGTCCCGCGTGATCAGCGCCTGCAGCCGCTGCCTGAACCCGTATCGTGAGGACGACTACCGCGCCATGATGGAGGTCGCCGTCTCCGACGACCTGGAGATCATCGTCTCCAACACCACCGAGGCCGGTATCGCCTACGACCCGTCCTGCAAGGCCGACGACATGCCGCCTGCGAGCTTCCCCGCCAAGCTTGCCCAGGTGCTCCACACCCGCTGGGCTGCCGGTAAGCCGGGCGTTATCGTGCTCGCCTGCGAGCTCATCGATCACAACGGCGAGGAGTTGCTGCGCATCATGAACCAGTATGTGAGCGACTGGGGCTGGGAGGACGAGTTTGCGCAGTGGATGGCTAACGACTGCACCGTCTGCACCACGCTTGTCGACACCATCGTACCGGGCCGTATCCGCGACGCATCCGAGGCCGCCGCGGTGGCTGAGCGTCTGGGCTACGAGGATCCCTTCCTGGCCGTGCGCGAGCCCTTCCAGATGTGGGGCATCCAGGGCGACGAGTCGCTTGCCGAGAAGCTTCCCTTTGTGAAGGCTGGTCTTCCGGGTGTCTTTGTGACTCCCGACGTCACCCCGTACAAAAAGCGCAAGGTCCGCATCCTCAACGGTGCCCACACCGCCTTTGTTCCGGGCTCTTGGGTTGCCGGCTTTGATATCGTGCGCGACTGCATGCATGACGAGACCGTTCGCGGCTTCATGAACACCATGCTCTACGACGAGGTCATTCCGACGCTTGCCGCCGACTTGGATGTCGAGGACTGCAAGGCCTTTGCCGCCGCCGTCGAAAACCGCTTCGACAACCCGTTTATTGATCATGCGCTGCTCTCCATCTGCCTCAACTCCACGGCTAAGTGGCGCGCTCGTGACCTGCCCACGCTCAAGGACTACGTTGCCGAGACCGGCAACCTGCCCAAGTGTCTGGCGACGAGCCTCGCTACGCTCATCTCCTTCTACACGCAGGAGCTCGTGTCCCGCGAGGGCGACGGCCTGCACCTGCGTCGCTCCGACGGCACCGAGTACACCGCTCAGGACGACGCCTTCGTGCTCGACTTCTACGCCGCCCATGCCGGCACCGACGATGCCCAGCTGGTGCACGATGTGCTCACCAACGAGCAAATGTGGGGCGAGGACCTTACGCAGATCGCAGGTCTTGAGGAGTTTGTCGTCAGCGCGCTCGCCGTCGTGCGTGCCGAGGGCGCCAAGCAGGCCTTCGCCAACGCTCAGGCGTAAATTTCTGGCGCGGACGCGGGTGCGGGACGGCGTGCCCGCGCCTCGACTTCTGCTCAACCTGTAGGGTTAGGACCATTTGCAATGAACACTATCCAGATTAATCCGGCCGATAACGTGATTGTCGCGCTGTCGCCGCTTGCCAAGGGCACCGCCGTCGCGGTTCCCGGGGTGGGCGAGGTCGTGGCCGCGGAGGATATTCCGCAGGGTCATAAGATGGCCGTGCGCTCGATTGCCGCAGGGGAGGACGTCATCAAGTACGGCTTGCCCATCGGACACGTGACGGGCGATGTCCAGCCCGGTCAGTGGCTCCACACGCACAATGTGAAGACCAACCTTTCGGGCGAGGTCGAGTATACCTACAACCCCACACATCCGGTCGTGGATCCCGTTGAGCCCGAGACCTTTATGGGGTTCCGCCGCGCCGACGGTCGTGCCGCGACGCGTAATGAGCTATGGATCATCCCCACGGTCGGCTGTGTCAACGAAGTCGCCCGTGCCATGTGTGAGCAGGCCCAGGATCTGGTCGATGGCTCGCTGGAGGGTGTTTACTACTTCCCGCATCCCTTTGGCTGCTCGCAGACCGGCGCCGACCATGCCCAGACGCGTCGTCTGCTGGTGGCGCTCTCGCGTCATCCTAATGCGGCCGGCGTGCTATTCCTGTCGCTCGGTTGCGAGAACTGCACGCATCAGCAGGTGCTCGACGAGCTCGGTGACTTCGACCACGAGCGCGTCCGCTTCCTCACCTGCCAGGACGTCGCCGACGAGCAGATCGAGGGGCACAAGATTCTGTCCGAGCTGGCTGACCTGGCCAAGCAAGCAAAGCGTGAGCCCATTCCGGCCTCCGAGCTGGTCATTGGTCTTAAGTGTGGCGGCTCTGACGGCCTTTCGGGCATTACCGCCAACCCCACGATCGGTCGCGTGAGCGATATGGTCGTCGCCCGCGGCGGCACGTCGGTGCTTACCGAGGTGCCCGAGATGTTTGGCGCGGAGAGCATCCTGCTTGACCGTTGCGAGAACGAGCAGGTCTTTAACGCTGCCTCCGACATGCTCAATGGCTTTAAGGACTACTTTATTAGCCATGGCGAGGTGGTCTACGAGAACCCGAGTCCCGGTAACAAGGACGGCGGTATTACCACGCTCGAGGACAAGAGTTGCGGCTGCGTGCAGAAGGGTGGCTCTGCACCCATCGTCGACGTGCTGCCGTATGCCGGTCAGGTCACCAAGCATGGCCTGAACATGCTGTGCGGCCCGGGCAACGACATGGTATCCACCACGGCGTTGACGGCTGCTGGCTGCCACGTGATTCTGTTCTCGACTGGACGCGGCACGCCGTTTGGCGCGCCGGCGCCTACGCTCAAGGTGTTCACCAATCAGCGTCTGTGCGACCACAAGGCCAACTGGATGGACTTTAACGCCGGCGTGATTGCCACGGGTGAGCGCACGCTCGACGAGGCCGCCCGCGATTTGTACCAGCTGGTGCTACAGACGGCGAGCGGTAAGCTCACGAGTGCCGAGCGCCGTGGCTGTCACGAGATCAGTATCTGGAAGGACGGCGTCTGCTTGTAGCAGCAAGTGCGCCCAAACATAGCGCTATGTCGTCTGCCCCGTTGGGAGTGATCCCGGCGGGGCTTTTTCGCTTCGTGGTTAAGTGAATATGTTGGAAAATCTGATAAACGTTCACCTATCTCATGGCTGTCCAGCATGGCACCCTTACCAGCAGAAAATAGGTGTGAGGATCTCAATTGTGTCCGTTCGGCGGTAAAAATCGACCGTTCGGGGATAATATGCAAGTGAACGTTCACCTGTCATAAGCAATCGCGCATAATCTAACTAAACGTTCACCCTGAACGCTGGGCAGACAGATGTCAGTGTGGACTCCAATGTCTTGCTGCAAGACAATCGAGAAAAGAGAGGGAGCTCGATGACTAATAAGATCGGAAAAAAGCGTAAGATCACATTCTGGACGCGCTTGGGCTTTGGTATGGGCGGTATGCTCAATTCCGGTGCCCTGACCTTTACGCACAGCTACATGGTGCTGTTCCTGTCCACGGAGTGTGGCCTGTCCGCAGGCGAGGCTGCACTGATCAGCTCGTTTGCCATCTATGTCAACGCTATTCTTTGCCCGCTGATGGGCTTTGTGGCCGATAACTTCTATGCCACCAAGATTGGCCGCATCTTTGGTCGTCGTCGTTTCTGGATCTTGCTGGCCATCCCGATGATGATCGCCGAGCCGCTCATCTTCGTGGCTACGCCGTTTGGCTTCCCGTACTACTTTGTGCTGTACCTGATCTACAACGTCGCGTATACGTTCTGCACCGCCAACCTGTCGCCGCTTACCATCGAGATGACCGACGACTTCAAGGAGCGTACGTACCTCACCGGCTACAAGCATCTCTTTGGTAACGCCGCCGGCTTCCTGATGGCTGCACTTGTGGGCTTCGGCTTTGGCACCTTCGGCGAGACCAACCCGTTCAGCTACTTCATCATCGCTACGATCAACGCTTCGGTCATGGCAATCTCGCTGCTTTGTGTGTACCTGTCCACGTGGGAGCACACCCCCGAGGAGGTCGCTCAGGAGAAGATCGAGAGCGTCGGCGAGGGTATCAAGAAGTTCTTCATCGACGTAATCTCCACCTTCCGCAACAAGTCCTTCCGCAAGGTCCTGTACGCACAGGTCTCCACGAAGCTCGCTGCTGCCTGCTGGTCTGCCTGCCTGTCCTTCTTCATCGTCTACTGCCTGCAGATTCCTAAGTCCTACGAGTCCGTGATGGAGATGCCTGGCAAGGTCGTCGCTATCGTCTGCACCGCCATCTGGGTCGCTCTCATGGCCAAGAAGGGCTTCCACAAGTCTTGGTACCTCGCAAATGTCGGTTGCGCTGCGTGCATCATCGCCTACAACTACTTCGCCTTTGGTCAGATCAATGGCACCTCCACGGTCGCCATCGCCATGATCGCCTACCCCATCATCTTCGCCATCTGGAAGTTCTTCTACGTCGGCTTCCAGTACCTGCCCGATGTTCTGCTCAACTACATCCCCGATGTCGATGAGCTCATCACCCTGCGTCGTCGCGAGGGCATCTACAGCTCCGCTCAGCAGCTCTGCCAGCAGATCGCCCAGGCTATCGCCGTCAACGTGTGGGCTATCGTCCTTGCTGCCTCCGGCTTCATTCAGACCGCCGGCAATAGCGACGCCGTGACCCAGCCCGCTACCGTGCCTCTGTATATCTGCGGCTACATGATCATCGGCTGCGCCGGCTTCTTCCTGCTTGCGGCCGTCCTTGCCCGCGGCATCAAGATCGACAAGGAGCAGTGCGACGTCCTTTGCGACGAGATTCACCGAGTCAAGGAGGGTGGCAAGATGGCCGACGTCAAGCCCGAGGTCAAGGCGCTTTGCGAGGAGCTCTCCGGCTTTAAGTACGAGGACTGCTTTGCCCACAACAACGTTGGCTTCCAGGACGGTAGCGTAACTCCCGCCGAGTAAGGCCGACATATCGTCCAAATCACAGGGCCGTGCCACCGGAATTCCGCCGGCAGGCACGGCCCTTTTTCAACAGCGTACAATTTGCCTTTAGAGCATCTTTTTGAGGGAGAAACCCATGGAGACGAACGTTATCTGGCGCAACGCGCGCGCGGCGGTTATCGAGCTTGACGACGGCGGTTACTTTACCTGCGCCGATACGTGGGAGATCTTTGTCAACGACGAGCCCGCCGGTACCACGAATACGGTCGAGACCTATGTCGACGGCCTGACCCCCGGCAAGCGCAACCTGGTTCGTTTTGTTTGTGGCGAGCGTGAGCTGAGCGTAGGTGTCACCACGCCGGCTGAGCCCTTTACCATCAACGTTCGCGACTGTGGCGCCAAGGGCGATGCCGAGCATGATGACACCACCAACATCCAGGCCGCCATCATGGCCTGCCCCAAGGGTGGCCGCGTGCTGATTCCCGCCGGTAGTTATCGCATCAAGTCTCTCTTTCTTAAGAGCAATATCAACATCGAGCTCGCCGAGGGAGCGGTGCTGCTGGCCCGCCACGATCGTGCCTCGCTTGCCTACATTCCGGGCACGGTCACGGGCAACGAGGGTGCCGGGTATGCCGGCACCGATATGCTGCCCCTGGGCCGCTGGGAGGGCGAGAGCTTCTCGACCTACTGCTCTACCTTTACGGGTCTGAGCGTGCACGACGTGTGCATCTATGGTCGCGGCGCGATCGACGGTCAGACTGATTTTGCCGAGGACAACTGGTGGAACAAGGACTTTAAGAACATCTTTCGCCCGGAGGAGGGCCGTGAGGTCGCCCGCCCGCGCATGATCTTCCTATCCGAGTGTGAGAACGTGAGCTTGGCCGGCTTCACCGTGCGCAATAGCCCGGCGTGGAACATCCACCCCATCCTGTGCGAGCACGTCGATGCGCTCTGCCTGTCCATCGAGGGTCCCAAGAACTCCCACAACACCGACGGCTTCGATCCTGAGAGCTGCGGCTTTGTCCGCATCTTGGGCTGCCAGTTCTCGGTGGGCGACGACTGCATCGCCATCAAGAGCGGCAAGCTGGGTATTGAGCCCGAGCTTCGTCCCGCCACGCACGACGTGCTGATCTCTCACTGCTACATGCACGATGGTCACGGCGCCGTGGTCCTGGGTTCAGAGGCTGCCGGCGGCATCAAGGACCTTACCGTGAGCAAGTGCCTCTTTGAGCGCACCGACCGCGGCCTGCGCGTCAAGACCCGCCGCGGGCGCGGCAAGGATGCCGTCAACGAGGGCATTACCTTTGAGCACATTCGCATGGATGAGGTGCTCACGCCCTTCGTGGTCAACTCCTTCTACTTCTGCGACAAGGACGGCAAGACCGATTACGTGCAGTCTCGCGAGACGCTGCCTGTCGACGACCGCACGCCCGGCTTTGGTGCCACGACGTTTTGCGATATCGAGGCCACCAACTGCCATGCTGCCGCGGCCTATATCACGGGTCTGCCCGAGAGCAAGGTGACGCGTCTGACGTTCCAAGACGTTCACGTGACCTTTGCCGACGATGCCGAGCCCTTTGTCCCGGCCATGGCCTGCGGCGTTGAGCCCATGGTGCGTCAGGGCATCATTGCGCAAAACGTCAAGGTGCTCGACCTGCAAAATGTGGTGATCGAGGGCCAGGACGGCGAGGAGCTGCAGCTCCAGAACGTCGACAAGGTTATCCGTGCGTAGGCGTTTGCTCCTAAACAATTAAATTCGGTATGTCGCGGCGCGCGATGGGCAGGGCCTTCCCGACCCATTGCGCGAACTTTTTATATGCCGAAACTGCAACGTAGACGGTCTACGACGAAAGGACGCGGTGACTGATGATGAGTGAGAGACGATTTTTTGAGGTTTCGCCCGAGCGTGCGGGGGCATATCACAGTATCTCTAAGGCCTTGGAGGCAATTGACGAATCCTGTCCGAATGACGGACGGCCGGTGACAATCCATATCGAGCCGGGTGAGTACCGCGAGCGGGTCGAGATTCGTCGCTCGCATGTGACGATTGAGGGAGAGACGGCCGATAGCGTGCGTATCATGGGCGGCCTGGGTGCCAAGATGCCTTCGGAGGACGGCTCGGGCGTCGACGGCACGCTCGGCACCTTCCGCACGTATACGGTCCTGGTCGATGCCGATGACGTGACGCTTGCAAACCTCACGATCGAAAACGATGCGGGCGATGGGCGCGAGGTCGGTCAGGCGATTGCCCTGTATGCCGATGGCGACCGTCTGGTTGTCGATGCCTGCTGCATTAAGGGGCACCAGGACACACTGTTTTTGGGCCCGCTGCCGCCGCATGAGGCTAAACCGGGTGGGTTCATAGGGCCCAAACAGTATGCGCCGCGCCGGGTGGGGCGCCAGTATTTTCGGCGTTGCCGGATCGAGGGCGATGTCGACTTTATCTTTGGCAGCGCGCGTGCCTACTTTGAGGGGTGCGAGATCCGCTCGCTCAATCGCGATATGGATGTCAACGGGTATGTAACGGCAGCCTCCACGCCTAAAGGCGAGTCGTACGGATTTGTGTTCCACGGCTGTTCGTTTACAGCTCCGGATGGCGTGGCGCCGGATTCGGTCTACCTGGGTCGTCCTTGGCGCGAATGGGCGCAAACTGTGCTGATCGATTGCTGGCTGGGGCGACATATCAAGCGCGAAGGCTGGTGGGATTGGAATAAGCCGGCGGCGCACAACTGCGTGCAGTATGCTGGCGCGATCCTGCATGGGCCGGCGGGTGATGCTACCGGCTGGGTGCCGTGGGCGAATGAACTCGATGTGATGGCTGCCGCCGGGTACGCTCGCGAGCAGGTGCTTGCCGGTGGGGATGGCTGGGATCCCGAGGGCGGCGACGGTGATGCGGTTGAGACGGCTGGGCTATCTGCCAATGGCCGCACCGTGCACATCGAGACGTACTGCGAAGACGAGCCTGCGCTGCGTGCCCGGCTGAAGCGCGAGGGACGTTCGGCTGCTTTTACGGGCAAGACTCCTGCAGATTTTGAGGCGTGGAAGATTGCGACCAGGACTCGTCTGTACGATGTTTTGGGCCTTTCGCTTATGGACCGCGTCCCGATTGAGATTCGTGAGCTCAGCCGCGTGCGGGTTGCCGGCGGCATCGTGCGCACCCATGCGATGCTGCAGGTGGAGCGCGACGTTTGGATGCCGTTCTACCTGCTCGAGCCGCAGTCGCCTAAGCTCGATGCGTGCGGCCGCAAGTGTTGCTATATCTGCCCGCATGGCCATCAGGGAGCGGGTGCTGCAAGCGTAGCCGGTGTTGCGGGCGTGCCGGCGGTCGATGATGCCGTGCGTAAGTTCAATTACGACTACGGTCTGCGTTTGGCACGCATGGGTTACGTGACCGTCTGCTCCGACGCACGCGGTTGGGGATACCGTCGTGACTGGAAGGGCCAGGGCGATGACGAGAACAGCTTTCTGCGCGGCACGTGCCTAAACCAGGCGCGCATGGCCGAGCCGCTGGGACTTACCGTTGCGGGTCTCAACGCCTGGGATAACATGCGTCTGATCGATTACCTAGAGGCGCGCGGCGACATTGCCATGGACGACCTGGGCTGTTTTGGCTTTTCGGGCGGCGGATACATGACGCTGTATCTGGCGGCGCTCGACCCACGCGTATGCAAGACGTTTGTCTCGGGCTACCTGTACGGTGTCGATGATTCGCTGCTGCACCTCAACGGCAATTGCAGCTGCAACTACACACCCGGACTTTGGCGCTTGCTCGACATGGGCGATATTGCCTCGCTTATTGCGCCACGCCCGCTGTTGGTGCAGAGCTGCGAAGAGGATCATCTGAACGGTTCGCGCGGGCTGAAAAATGTTGACGAGCAGCTCGAGATCGTGCGCGATGCCTACAAGTTACTGGGTCGCAGAGATGGCCTGCGGCACGAGGTGTGTCCGGGTGAACACCATCTGGGCGTGACACATCTTGCCGAGGATATCGAATGGCTCGATTCGCACGTTGCGGAATGCGCCCGTGCATAGCCCCTCGGCATGCTGCGAATAAACGGTACGTTCCTGTATGACCGCCGATGGGCGGATGAGGAGAAGATTATGGAAACGAAGAGTTTGAGTGAATCGACCATTTGCTGCTTTGGCGACTCAACGACCTGGGGCGACAACGGCTGCGGTGGGGGAGGCAACGACATCTCGTGGACCTCGCATTTGGGCGCGTTGCTGGGAGGCGCGGTCGTCGAGAACTTTGGCATCAAGGGTTCGCGTATCGCCATCAAGGCCGACCGTACCGATTCGTTTGTCGAGCGCCTTGACGGTATCGACGATGCGGCCGATATCTACATCGTCTTTGGCGGCGTCAACGACTTTAGCCGCAACGTGCCGCTTGGAGAGCTCGGCAGCACGGACGTGCATGAGTTCTATGGTGCACTCGATTACCTGATCCGTACCATCACGGCGCGCTCGCCTCGGGCAAAGCTCGTGTTTATGACGCCGTGCAAGACGAGCGGCAAGCACGAGAAGGATATCCCGGCAAGCGACGAGCTCAACCACCTGGGGTTGACGCAGGTCGCCTACGTGCGAGCGATGCTCGAGGTCTGCGACCGCTACTCCGTGCCGGTGATTGACCTGTATGCGCAAAGCGGTATCAGCCCGTTTTTGCCGGAGCACCGCGAGCTCTATATGCCGGACGGTCTGCATTACAGTCCTGCCGGCTATGAGCGCCTGGCGCATCGCATCGCCGCGGGTCTCACCGCCGTTTGCCGCTAAAAGTCTGCCGTTCGCGAGGAATATAGGGTTAACGTTCACCCTATATTCCTCGTTCGCGTTACACTAGGGGTAACGTTCACCTATCGTTTATGTCAGAGGGGACAGCAATGGGTTGCAATCAAATCCTGGACCGTTATATCGAGCAGTTGATCGAAACCTCTACGCCGCAGGCGCCGGCTTGGAATATCGAAAAGATTCGCGCCGGCAAGGAGAACACCTGGAACTATATTGACGGCTGCATGATCAAGGCGCTCATCGAACTGTACGAGATCACGGGTGAGCAGCGCTACCTGACTTTCGCCGATGACTACATCGATTTCTTTGTCCAGGACGACGGTACCATAAAGCATTACAACCCCGAGGAGTACAACCTCGATAACGTCAATGCGGGCAAGACCCTCTACAAGCTCTATGACCTGGTGGGCAAGCCCAAGTACCGTGCCGCCATGGACACCATCTACCGCCAGCTCGAGACCCAGCCGCGCACCAAAGAAGGCGTGTTCTGGCACAAGGCCGTCTATCCCAACCAGATTTGGCTCGATGGCATGTACATGGCGCAGCCGTTCTACATGCAGTACGAGCTGAGCTTCCACAACCGTCGTGCCTGCTCGGACAGCTTCCATATGTTCCAGGTCGTGCATGACCTGATGCGCAACCCCCTCAACGGTCTGTACTATCACGCTTACGACGCGAGCCGCAAACAGTTCTGGTGCGACCCGGTCACCGGCCTTTCGGCTAACTTCTGGCTGCGCGCCGAGGGCTGGTTTGCCATGGCGCTCATCGACACCTGGGAGCTTATGCCGCCTTCGATGTCGGCCGAGAAGGACGAGATCCGCAAGATGTTCCACGATCTGATCGACGCCATGCTGCCGTATCAGGACGAGAAGACCGGCATGTGGCACCAGGTTATCAACCTGCCCAATATCGCCCCCAACTACCTGGAGGAGTCGGGCAGCGCCATCTTTGCCAACGCCATCATGAAGGGCGTGCGTCTGGGCGTGCTGGGCGAGCGTTACTACCAGTACGGCCGTCGCGCCTTCGACGGCATCTGCGAGACCTGCCTGTCCGAGTATGACGGGCAGCTGGCGCTCGACAACATCTGCCTGGTTGCGGGCTTGGGAAACACCGCGCACCGCGAGGGCACGTTTGATTACTACATGAGCGAGCCCGTGGTCAAAAATGATGCAAAGGGTGTGGCGCCGCTGGTGCTTGCCTATATCGAGACCATGCATCACGACAAGCTGGCCGGTAAGCGCGATCCGCTCGCCCCCTCGGGCGTGTGCTCCATCGAGGACCCGTTTGGCGGATACACCCCGGGCATCAACGCTCATAAGGGATGTGAATAACGTGGGGGCTATTACTCCGGGCGTACGTTTGCACGACCTTCCGCAGGGGACCGTCGAGGAACGCATTCGCATGGCGGGAGAGCTGGGCTTTTCGTGCATTCAACTGCCGAGCAAGGTGCTCTACGCATCGATGGGGATCGATCGAGGCGGCCTGACCCACGAGCTTGCCGACCATTTGCGTGCGGTGCTCGACGAGGCGGGCGTTTCGGTCACCGTGCTCGGCTGTTATAAGAATCTGGCGACGCCCGATCGCCAACAGCTCATGGATAACTTTGCCGAGTACGAGGCATGCTTGAACTTTGCCCAGATGCTCGGCGGATGCCCGGTTGGCACCGAGACCGGTCGCCCCAATGCACAGAACCGCGTTGCTGACGACCGCATGACCGATGAGGCACTCGATGCGTTTGCAGACGGGCTTGCACACGTCTGCGATCGGGCCGAGGCCGTGGGTGGGCAAATTTTGATCGAGCCTGGTTGGAACGAAACGGTCAACACGCCGGATCGCTGCCGTGAGGTGCTAGAGCGCGTCTCGAGTCCGTCGCTCGGCGTGATCTATGACCCGGTATCACTGCTGCACCCCAGTGTTGTTGACGAAGCGCAGGAAATCACCGCGCGCATGCTCTACTTATGCGGCAGTAAGATCCGCGCGCTGCACGCCAAGGATTTTGAGGTCGTTGATAACGAGGACGAAGCCGGTTGGTGCGACGGTACGGGTTCGCGCCTGGTGTGTCATGGCGTGGGCGAGACGGGACGATATGACTTTGAGCCCGTGGTGGCCTGGGCGGCTGCCGCCTGCCCTGGGATTCCCTGCGTGGTCGAGAACAGCGTGCCGGCGACGGCGGCTGACTGCCTGGCGACACTCGAGCACATGTCCGCTCGCTGCGGGGCTTCGCATCGCGAGTTATAGCATTGGCTTTTGCCGTGTCGGCAGATTGAGATTACCTGTATGGGGGCGGCGGTGAAGGGTCTTTATCGTCGCCCCATTGGATTGCATTAAAAAGGGGAGTTGCGTGGCTATCCACATTGTCGAAGAGGCGAATCGTTGCCTGGGTTGTAAAAGGGCGTTCTGCCAGATTAAGGGCTGCCCGGTTCAGACGCCTATTCCACAGGTCATTGACCTGTTCAAACAGCGTCGTCTAGAAGAGGCGGGCGAGCTACTGTTCCAGAACAATCCCATGAGCGCGGTCTGCTCCATGGTTTGCAACCATTCGGGCCAGTGCGAGGGCGCGTGCATCCAGGGCCGCAAGGGCGCGCCGGTGCATTTCTCGAGCATCGAGAACTATATCTCCACGGCATATTTGGATCGTAAGGAGTGGAAGCCCGCACCGTCGTGCGGTAAACAGATTGCTGTGGTCGGTTCCGGTCCCGCTGGTATTACCGTGGCCATTAAGATGGCCCAGCTGGGCTGTGCCGTCACGGTATTTGAGCAGCGGCCCGAGATCGGCGGTGTGCTGGAGTACGGTATCCCCGAGTTCCGCCTGCCCCGTGCGCTCGTGCAAAAGTATCGCCACGTGATGTGCTCGCTTGGCGTGCGCGTGCGCCCCTCGACCACCATCGGTGGCGCGCTGCATATCGACGACCTGCTGCGCGACGGCTACGATGCGGTCTTTGTCGGTACTGGTACCTGGCGAGCTCGAAAGCTGGGTATTCCCGGCGAGTCGCGCGGCAACGTGCTGTTTGGTATCGATTATCTGGTCGATCCCACGAGCGTGGCAATCGGGCAGAACGTGGCGGTTATCGGCGCCGGCAATGTGGCCATGGATGTTGCCCGCACGGCCCTGCGCTCGGGTGCCCGCAAGGTCACTGTGTATGCCCGATCGCGCCATATCTCTGCCATCGATGACGAGATGGAACTGACCGAGCTTGACGGTGCCGAGATTGTGCGCGGCAAGGCGATCTGCGCCATCGATGATAACGGTCCGGTGTTCGAGACGGCTATCTTTGACGAGGACAACAATGTGGTGGGCTACGAGGAAGAGCTCGACCATGCGTCTGCCGACACAGTTGTGATTGCGGCTTCGCAGGTGCCCAAGGACAAGCTTGTGCTTACGACGGGCGGTCTGGAGACCGACCATCGCGGCCTTCTTTCGGTCGACGAGCGCGGCATGACCACCGTGCCTGGCGTCTTTGCCGCCGGCGACGTGGTCAACGGCCCGCTGACGGTTGTTCACGCCGTAGCCGGCGCCAAGCTCGCCGTCGAAGGCATGACTACCTATCTGGGCCTCTAACTCCATCCCACCCATCAGTTGCGGTGAAATACGGACTGTTTTGGCTGTCAAAAGCCTCGATTGGGGGTGCGGACGATTTCTTGGACCGCGCCTAGGCGTATCCAAGCTTCCTGCGGTACTCCATCGGGCTCAGCCACCCGAGGGACTTCTTGATCC
>CABVAO010000038.1 GCA_902496335.1 uncultured Collinsella sp. | reverse complement strand
CGCTACAGAAAAGCTGATTAGAAGTTTGTGTGCCGCCCCTTTTGGGCGGCACGTTTTGTATAGGGATTGGGTTGCGGCCATTTGGTTGATGGTTCGGTTATTTGGTTGACGGGGCTTGCTCCGGGTTGGGGCGGCGCCGTTGTTTAGGGGGTACACTGGGTGGCGACTTTTAGTTTATCTACTACCTGATGGGGTGTTTTTTATGGGCAAGAAGTCTCGGGCTCGGGTTGCTGCGGCGGGAACTCGCAAGGATCCTGGTCGTCGGGTTGCCGAGGGTAAAAAGGCCGATCGTGCCGAGAAGGACAAGAAGGTCGGTGCGCATGCTCATCCTGAGTGGGCGCCCCATTTGAATTCGGCTAGTGAGGACTTGACCGCCAAGTTGTTTACGATGGTCGAGGTCATCTTGGGCGTGGTGCCTGTGGTGGTCATTGGCCTGTTCCTGGCCTCTAAGGATGCCACGAGCGTGGATAAGTTCACCGAGGTCTTTTCGCAGGAGCCCTCGATGGTGGTCTCGTTTATTTCTGCGTGCTTGCAGCCGTTTGTGGCGTACATGCTGTATATGGTCTACCGCAAATACTGCGAGGGTGATGCGGGCTTTGCCGCCGGTAACCTGATCGGTCTTTTGTGCTCCGAGATCCTACTGCTCAATATCCCGGGCGTCATCGGTATGGGCATCTTGCTGTGGCGTGTTTGGCGCAACGTCGCCCCGCACTTTGAGAGCTGGTTGTTTGAACGCCGTGCAATGGGCGTGCTGGCAGACATCGCGGGCTCGCTCGTGATTCTAGCCTTGGCGTTTATGTGCGCCACCGCCACCCGAGGTCTCGCGGGCATCTAAAGCTGCCTCCACCGACTGCGGAGCACGGGGCGGGGAAACACCTTTCCCTCTCGCTCACGGCTGCGCAGGTCGCGCGAGGTAAAGGTGTTTCCCTACCCTGTGCTCCGGCTTCGGGTCGTCGCGTGCTTGCTACTGAAAAACTGATAAGAAGTTAGCGTGCCGCCCCTTTTGGGGCGGCACGTTTTTGTATGGGGTCCCTGTCTTCACAATTTCCGTCAAGCTTTTGGTTAGATTTTGGTCAGTTGGCGTAAGGGTGGAAGGCCAAAAGATTGCTGACGAAAAAAGCTCAGAGAAAGTGCTGGTAGGGGAGTTGTTGAGCTTTTCGACAGCTTTTGAGCAAAAGAAACTTTGTGGCTATTGCCGGCGATTGCGTTGTCGCGGTCATGGCGGTGCGGGATGCTGGTCGTAAGCGTCGAATGCTCCGACTTTGGAGGCCAACATGGACCTGTTTCTTGAGACTCCGCAGCAACAAGCTGAGCGCATGCTGCGTCAGCAGCAACGACTCATGGAGATGCAAATGCAAGGGGCGGCAGCCCAGCCCTTTGCGCAAAATGTCGTGCCCGCTGCTGTACCTGCAGCTGTGCCCGGGTGTGAATCGGCACCAGAGGCCTATTCCGTACAGCAAGATTCATATGCGCAGGAGCTCGCGTTCGACAAGCGTCGTGCGCGTCGTCGCCGCGTGGGCCAGCGCCTGCGCACCTTGGCGATGATCGTGCTCATCCCGTTAGGGCTTGTGGCCATATTTCTGGCGTCGTATGCCCTCACGTGCATCCTCAACGGCGCATCGCCCAACGAGGTGCTCCAACATCTAGCGGCTCTCGGCCAGCGCCTAGGCGATGTCGTAACAACCATTCGCGCCGGCTGGGAGAGTTAGCGTTTGTAACATTAGGACTTCTAGGGTGTAGGGATTATCGCCACGAGCGGAATTCTTGCATCCTGTTGGTCCTGTCGTGCGACTGAATAGTATTATTGAAGATGAATAATAATAGGATTTGTTATGTATAAGCAGGATTTAGAGCAGACTCTGTTGGGCATTGACGAAGAGGCAGAGCTGGAAATAGGTCCAAGAGACGACAGGCCGAGCGTTGTATTAGTGGGAGGAAGCGCCTTCATGCTAAACGATGTGACGAATCGTTCGGTTACACATGACATCGATGTGTTTGAGGCGGACAGGTGCCTCCGCGAGATCATAGCTCGATACCCCGAGGTGAATGGTATGGCGGTGGCATATTGTAATCAGATGCCATTCAATTACGAAGATCGTTTGATCCTCTTGGATATTGGGGCGCGTTTTATCAGGTACTTTACGCCATCCTTGGAGGACCTGGCGGTAATGAAGCTCTATGCCTACCGTCCGAACGACATCATCGATCTTCATAGTCGGGCATTCGTCGACCGACTTGATTGGGGCTGCTCGAACGGCTTATATTCGACGAGGGAGAAGCACTGGCGTCGTCGCCTTCGGAGCGAAGCTATCAAGAGATGGTCTGTGCATACAGGCAATACAAAAAGGAGGTGCTCGGTTGAATCTGACCTTTGAGGGATTCTTAAAAGGCTATTGCCGAGAGCTATCCGGACAGCAGTCACTGAGTTTTAGAAAACTGGTTGAGCAGGCGATGACGGCTGCGCCGCGCGTGGCGGAACCTCTGTTTTTGCTCGCTTTGGCGCAAGGAAAAGCCGAATACGTTCTGGGTTTATCCGAGGGCTCGTGGATGGAAGAGGATTACCGAGGCGTTTTGTCCTTGTACGATCAAGCGGGTGGCATGGCGTCTCTGTGCGCCAAAAGTGAGCTCCCTAATCGTTATGCCAACGTTTGGCGTGCGTATAGAGCGGTGAAGGAAAAGCCGACGGTCGACAGAAGGGTGAACGCCCTGATGAGAAAGAAAACGCTGGAAGCATTGGAGGAATCGGGTGAAACGCGCTATGGCCTCTGCCGTGCTCTGCACCTGAATAAGGGAAACGTTTACGCATACTTAGCCGGTGATGACTCAAAGGTGAGCAGGAAGACAGCGCGCCGTATTATGGAATATGCGGAAGAGAGAAGCACCCAAGAAGGCGCCGGGCGCCCGGTGCGTGTGGCGGGGTAAGATTGATCGCGGTTTTGATTGGTGCTCGATTGGGTTTGTTGGGCGGAGTTTATGTCTGCTATTGATATTGTGCTTGTTGCGATCGCCTTGGTGGCGGTGGGGGTTGCTGTGGCTTGCGCCCTCCAGCTCAAGAGCCTGCGTGCCGAGTTGCGGGAGCGTGGCGACAGTAGCGCGGAAACGCTGGCAGCACTCGAGCAGGCCAACAACGCGCTCGATGCCCTGAACGTCGCGCTGGCCGAAACTCACCGCACGGCCAATGCCATCGCGCAGCAGCAGACGACAGATGCGGCCGTGGAGCAGCAACGTTACCTGACCATCGCACGTGAGTTTTCGCAAGCTGGTGACCGGATGGATGACCTGCGCCGCGAGACGGCCCAACAGCTCGGTGCCAACCGCGAGGGCATCGAGCACCGCCTGGACAAGGTGCGCGAGACGGTCGATGCCCAGCTGGGTGCTATCCGCAAAGACAACAACGTGCAACTCGATCAGATGCGCGCAACGGTGGACGAGAAGCTCTCCCGCACGCTCAACGATCGCCTGTCGGCATCGTTTAAGCAGGTGAGCGACCAGCTCGAGGCCGTGTACAAGGGCCTGGGCGACATGCAATCCATCGCCACCGGCGTGGGCGATCTTAAGCGCGTGCTGGGCAATGTGAAGGCGCGTGGCATTTTGGGCGAGGTGCAGCTGGGTGCAATTCTGGCGGACATCCTCACGCCCGACCAGTATCTGGAAAACGTTGCCACCAGGCCCGGCGCCTCGGAGCGCGTTGAGTTTGCCGTCAAGCTGCCGGTGGACGAGGGCGATCCCGTGCTGCTGCCGATCGACTCCAAATTCCCGGGCGACGCGTACGAGCATCTGCTCGACGCCCAGGAGTCGGGCGATGCGGAGGCCGTTGCCGCGGCACGCAAGACGCTCGATATGATGGTGAAGCGCGAGGCCAAGGACATCTGCGAAAAGTACCTGAGCGTGCCCGCGACGACCAACTTTGGCATTCTGTTCGTGCCGTTTGAGGGACTGTACGCCGAGGTCGTCAGCCGCCCCGGGCTTATCGAGACCCTGGGCCGCGACTATCACGTCAACGTAGCCGGTCCCAGCACCATGGCTGCCATTCTCAACAGCCTGCAGATGAGCTACCAGACGTTTAGGCTGCAAAAACGTACCGACGACGTACTGCGCGTGCTCTCTGCTGTCAAGGCCGAGTTGCCACGCTATCAGGCGGCGCTGCGCCGCGCCCAGCAGCAGATCGAGACCGCGGGCAAAACGGTTGAGGGCATCATCACCACGCGTACAAATGTCATGGAGCGCAAGCTCAAGGACATCGACGCGCTGGAAGACGCCAACCAAGCCGATGAGATCTTGGGACTCACATCAGCGGAGCTGCTCGCAGGCCAAAAAGACGAGGACTAGCTGCATCTGACGGCTGTGCGCCTGTACGAGCACGGCGCGGGCGCTTTTCGCATCGCGCTTGTCTGAAGTGCGCTTTAGTGTGCAACAATGGCGTTTCGCCCTATCAGACGCGAAAGGAAGCCCATGTCTCAGAGAAACACCAGTCCGCTCAAACGCTCCACCGTGCGTCGCACGCTGCAGCGTTTTTGGGACGTCACGCGCACGCAGCCGCTGATCGTCTTTCTCTCGGTGTTCTCGTCGGCGGGCTACATCTTTTTGCTCACGTTTGCCAACACCTATGTGATGGCCTTCATCGTCGACCGCGTCCAGGCCGGTCCCGTGGCAGGCGACCAGGTGTTTGAGGTCTTTGGTCCTTACATTCTGGCGCTCGTGCTCGTTAACCTAGTGGGCCAAATCCTCTCCAAGCTGCAGGACTACGCCGTCTACAAGCTCGAGATTGCGGGCAACTATCACCTGGCGCGCCTGTGCTTCGACACGCTCTCCAATCAATCCATGACATTTCACACCAGCCGCTTTGGCGGATCGCTCGTGAGCCAGACGAGCCGTTTTATGAGCGGCTATACGGGGCTGGTCGACGTGACGGTGTATTCGCTCATCCCCACCATCACCTCGGTCATCTGCACGGTGGCGGCGCTCGCCCCGGTGGTGCCCACATTTACCGTGATCCTGGTGTGCATCATGGCCGTCTACATTGCGTTTGTCTGGCTTATGTACAAGCGCATCATGCCGCTTTCGGCCGCGACGTCCGCTGCGCAGAACAAGCTCTCGGGCGTGCTCTCCGACGCGGTCACGAACATCTTGGCCGTCAAGACCTGTGGGCGCGAGGACTTTGAACGCGATCTGTTCGACGCCGCCGATCGTGCCGCGCGCGACGCCGAGACGGTCTCGATGCACGCCATGATGCAGCGCAACTTTACGACCTCGGGCCTTATCGTCATCACCATGGCCGTGGTGAGTGTGTTCGTGGCGGGCGGCAACGCGTGGTTTGGCATCTCGGCCGGCTCGCTCGTCATGATCTTTACCTACACCTATAACCTCACCATGCGCCTGAACTACGTAAGCTCCATGATGCAGCGCATTAACCGCGCGCTGGGCGATGCGGCCGAGATGACGCGCGTGCTGGACGAGCCACGTTTGGTGGCAGACGATCCGGACGCCCCTGAGCTCAAAGTGACCGAGGGCGCGATTGATTTTGAGCACCTGAGCTTTGCATATCGTGACGCTGCGGCGGGCGAGAACGTGTTCGACGACCTGACGCTTCACGTGGCGGCGGGCCAGCGCGTGGGCCTGGTGGGTAAATCGGGCTCGGGCAAGTCGACGCTCACCAAGCTGCTGTTGCGCTTGGACGATGTGCAGGGCGGCCGTGTGCTCGTGGACGGCCAGGACGTCTCGCGCTGCACGCAGCAGAGCCTGCGCCGCCAGGTTGCCTACGTGCCGCAGGAGGCGCTGCTGTTTCACCGCTCCATTCGCGAAAACATTGCCTACGGTCGTCCCAACGCCACTGATGAGCAGATTCGCGAGGCCGCGCGCCTGGCCAATGCCCTGGAGTTTATCGACCGCTTGCCCCGTGGCTTTGACACCATGGTGGGCGAGCGCGGCGTCAAGCTCTCGGGCGGCCAGCGTCAGCGCGTGGCTATCGCCCGCGCCATCCTAACCGACGCGCCGATTCTGGTGCTCGACGAGGCGACCTCTGCCCTCGACAGCGAGTCCGAGGCGCTGGTGCAGGAGGCGCTCGAAAACCTGATGCGTGGACGTACCTCCATTGTGGTGGCGCACCGCCTGTCCACCGTGGCGGCGCTCGACCGCATTGTGGTGCTGGCCGATGGCGAGATCGTCGAGGACGGCACGCATGCGCAGCTCGTCGAGGCGGGTGGCGAGTACGCGAGCCTGTGGAGCCGTCAGACCGGCGCATTCTTGGAGGCGTAAGCGTCTCGGACGTGGGACAATTGTGCCCATAAGTTTATTGTGCCGTTGAGCCGAGGAGTCGTTATGCCACGCGAGACCAATGCCGCCAAACGCGAGCGCGCCGTTGAGGTGTGCGAGCGCCTCAACCGTCGCTATGGCCCGGTCGAGTGCTTTTTGGACCACGAGAATCCCTTCAGGCTGCTCATCGCGGTACTGCTCTCGGCGCAGACGACCGACGCGCAGGTCAACAAGGTGACGCCGAAGCTGTTTTCCCAGTGGCCCACGCCCGAGACCATGGCACAGGCAAGCGTGGCTGACGTGGCAGACACCATCAAGTCACTCGGCTTCTACAAGAGCAAAGCCAAGCATGCCGTCGAGGCCGCGCAGATGATCGTCGCCGACTATGACGGCGAGGTGCCGGCCGACATGAAGGAACTCGTGAAGCTGCCGGGCGTGGGACGCAAGACGGCGAACATCGTGCTCAACGTGGGGTATGGCATCGTGGAGGGCATTGCGGTGGACACGCATGTCAACCGCATTGCGCACCGCCTGATGCTGAGTCCCAAGACGCATGCAAAGGAGCCGCTCAAGACCGAGCAGGATTTGCTCAAGATTTTGCCGCACGAGTATTGGGAGTCGGTTAACCATCAGTGGATCACCTTCGGTCGCGAGATCTGCGACGCCCGCAAACCCAAGTGTGACGAGTGCCCGCTGGCAGATTTGTGCCCCAGCGTGCGCGTAGCGGGGTAGGGCGGAACGCATCTTCGTCTGGCGTTTTTTGCGGGGCTGGGTTTGCCCTTGAGCCGGAGTCCTCTCCATGCGCTACCATGACAGACAATGTATTTGACGTACGACCCGCCGAGCTTGCCCCGGCGGGCTTTTGGCGTTGCAATGCCGGAGGAACAGCATGCTCATTCACCGTATAGCCGCGCAGCTCTACACTGCCGAGGCGCTGCAGACCGTCGAGGCCGGACTCGATGCCGGCGAGGACGTGACGCTGGCTGTGTCGCAGTCGGGCCGCACGCTTATGGCGGCCGCCCAGTTTGCGCGCCGCCCGCGTCCCACGGTCTACATTGTGAGTGGCGAGGATGCGGCCGATCGCGCCGCGCGCAGCCTTGCCGCCTACGTGGGCCTAGCGCACGTGTGCCGTTTTCCCGAGCGCAAGGACTATCCGTGGCGCGAGCAGGCGCCCGACGATGCCGTGGTGGCGCAGCGCTGCGAGGCACTGGGACGCATCGTGCGCGGAGACAATTGCATCATGGTCGCCTCGGCTCGCGCGCTGCTGCGTTGTGTGCCGCCGGTCGAGAGCCACTATTGGGAGTCCACGACCTTTGCGGTGGGCGAGGAGATTCCCTTTGACGAGGTGCCGCAGCGCCTGGTGGGCATGGGCTACACCAATGCCGGTGCCGCCGATGCGCCCGGTCTGTTCCGCGTGCACGGTGACACCGTCGAGGTGTTTCCCGCGCAGGAAAAGGCGCCCGTGCGCATTGAGTTTTTCGGCGATGAGATTGACCGCATCCGCCGTATGGTGAGCTCCACGGGCCAAACCATCGGCAACGAGGACAGTATCGAGATCTTCCCCTGCCGCGAGCTGGCGCTTACCGACGATGCCGTCCACAACATGCACGTGGCGCTCTACCGTGCCAGCCAGGACGACAGCAAGCTGGCGGCGCTGCTCGAGATGGTGGATATGCGCATCGTCACGCCCGAGCTCGACCGCTTTTTGCCGGTGATGTACGGCCAGACCGTAAGCCCGTTGGCGCACGTGAGCGGCAAGGCACTCGTGGTTCTGTCCGAGCCGCGCTCGCTGTTCGACGACTGCCTGCGCGCCTACGAGGATATTGAGGCCCGTGCCGGCGAGGCAGGGATTGACCGCCTGGATGGTCTGTACGTGCGCGCCCAACAGCTCGATTTTGGTGCCCAGCAGCGCCTGAACTACGTGAGCCTCATCCGTGCCGGCGGTGCGGTGACGGCCGAGCTCAAGATTGAGCAGCCGGCCATCGCAGGCTCGGACAACCGTTTTATGACGCGCATCCAGGAGGTCGTGGGCAAGCGCTATGCCTGCGTGTTTGCCATCCCCGACCGCGGTGCGCGCGAGTCGATGGAGCTCACCTTTGGCGACGAGGGCATTACCTTTGAGGAATCGCTGACCGCGGCGCCCGAAAATGTCGGCGCTATCGGCGACCGCGTTCGCGTGGCAGCGGCGGATTCCGCCGATCGTGCCGCACGCCAGGAGGCCCATGCTTCCATTCGCGAGCGTAAGGCCGACGCGCTCAACGCCCGCTCGCTCGAGGCGGGTGCCGACCAGGCTGCCGCCGGCGCCGCCGTGCCCACTATTTCGCGCGGACGTGTGACCTTTGTCGATGCCGCCTTGCCGCAGGGCGTAGTGGTGCCCGATGCCAACCTGGCCGTGTTCTCGATCGCCGATCTCAACGCCCGCATGGACGCCAACCGCGCGCGCAGCCGCCGCAAGGTGGACATTACGCAGATCACGTTCCCGTTTAAGCCGGGCGACTACGTGGTGCACGCCACCCACGGCATCGCGCTCTTTAGCGAGATCGCGCGCCAGGAAGTGGGCGGCAAGGAGCGCGACTACTTTTTGCTGGAATATGCCGACGGCGACAAGCTCTACGTGCCGCTCGAGCAGGTCGACCGCATCACGCGCTATGTTGGCCCCGACGGCGATAAGCCGCGTCTGACCAGGCTCAACACCGCCGACTGGACACGCGCCACCAACAAGGCGCGCAAGAACGCCAAAAAGCTGGCGTTTGACCTGGTCGACCTGTATACGCGCCGCTCGTCGATTACCGGTATCGCCTGCCCGCCCGACACGCCCGAGCAGATTGAGATGGAGGAGAGCTTCCCTTACGACGAGACGCGCGACCAGCTGGAGGCTATCGCCGACATCAAGGCCGACATGGAGGCGCCCAAGCCCATGGACCGCCTGCTGTGCGGCGACGTGGGTTTCGGCAAGACCGAGGTTGCCCTGCGCGCGGCGTTTAAGTGCGTGGACTCCGGCCGCCAAGTCATGGTGCTCTGCCCCACGACCATTCTGGCCCAGCAGCACTACGAGACGTTCTTTGAGCGCTTTGCCCCGTTTGGCCTCGAGGTCGAGGTGCTCAGCCGCTTCCGCACGCCGGCGCAGCAGAAGCGCGCGCTCAAGGCGTTTGCCGAGGGCACGATCGACGTGCTCATCGGCACGCACCGCTTGCTTTCTGCCGATGTGAACCCCAAGAACCTGGGCCTGGTGATCATCGACGAGGAACAGCGCTTTGGCGTGCAGCACAAGGAACAGCTCAAGAACCTGCGCGAGCAGATTGACGTGCTTACGCTTTCGGCAACGCCGATTCCGCGAACCATGCAGATGGCCACGAGCGGCGTGCGCGACATGAGCTTGATCACCACGCCGCCCACCGGGCGTCGCCCCGTGATCGTGCACGTGGGGGAGTACGACCCCGATGTGGTGAGCGCGGCGATTCGCCTGGAGGTGGGTCGCGGCGGCCAGGTGTACTACGTGTCCAACCGCGTCAAGACCATCGATGACGCCGTGGCGCGCGTGCACGAGGCCGCGCCCGAGGCGCGCGTGGGCGTGGCGCACGGCAAGATGAGCCCGCGCGAGGTCGAGGACGTGATGATCGAGTTCGCGACCAAAAAGATCGACGTGCTCATCGCCACGACCATCGTGGAGAGCGGTATCGACAACGCGACCGCCAACACACTGATCATCGAGGACTCGCAGCGCCTGGGTCTGGCGCAGCTCTACCAGCTCAAGGGCCGTGTGGGCCGCTCTGCCACGCAGGCCTATGCGTACTTTATGTTTCCGGGCGAGCTGCCGCTTACCGAGGAGGCCACGGCACGCCTGACTGCACTTTCCGAGTTCCAAGACCTGGGTAGCGGCATGCGCATCGCCATGCGCGACCTGGAGATCCGTGGTGCCGGTTCGCTCATGGGTGCCGAGCAGCACGGCAACCTGTCGAGCGTGGGCTTCGACCTGTTTACGCAGATGTTGGGCCAGGCAGTGGCCGAGGCGCGCGGCGATGACGACGCCGGCGTGGAGGCGGCGAGCGTGGGCATTAACCTGCCGGCCGATTACTTCTTGTCCGAGGAGTACCTGCCGGCGGTGGATCAGCGCGTGCTCGTGTACCGTAAGCTCGCGGCGGCCGAGGACCTGGAGAGCATCGACGAGGTGCAGGAAGAGACCGAGGCCGCGCATGGCGAGCTGCCGTTGGCGGGACTCAACCTGTTCAATCGCGCGCGCATCCGCATTCGCGGCGAGCGTCTGGGGCTCGAGAGCGTCACGCTCAGCGGCGGCCGCATCACCTTTTTGGGCGTCGACGTGCCCAAGAAGGTGGCCTTTGAGCTTAAGACCCGCTATGGCGCGGTGAACTTCCCCAAGAGCCGCAAGCTGTCGGTACCCTACAAGGCGGGCGCCGGTGCGGGCAGCGGCCTGGGTCGCGGCCTCGACGCCAACGACGGCACCGGCCCGGTGGCCGCGGCGCTCATGCTGCTGCAGCAATTAGGCGCGAGTGACGATGACTGACAAGTAAGGGGCGTAGCGGGGCGGAGTTAACTTTGCCCCGCCACGTTGCAGGTTGATTCCAGCCACATCGAAAGGAAAGCATGTTCGGATACATCTATAAGAAAGATGTCGCCATTATCGCGGTTATCCTTGCCCTTTGCCTGGGCGTGGGCAGCTTCTTCGATTATCAGATCTCGTGCGCGCTGTTCAACATCGGCAGCATGTACGGCCGCTTTATCGAGGCTGCCGGCGAGCTGCCGTTTGAGCTGACGGCGAGCATCGCAGGCGTTATGCTCGTGCGAGCGGTGCGTCCCGACTCCAGGGGGAGCAAATGGCTCGCCGTGCTCGGCATCCTCGTTAACGTTGGTCTGGCTGGCTACGAGATCGTTTCGTCCCTGCGGGTTGGCGGCAAACTCATTGCCGTTCAGCTGGTGTTGACGTTTGTGCTGGTGATTGCTGCTAACTTCATCGTCTATCGTCTCACGCGCGACACCGCGCCCGACGAGCTTATGCGCTGGGCGTTGATGGTGCTGGCCGTGTGGGCCGCTCAAGCCATCATCCTCAACGTCATTGTTAAGCCGCTGTGGTCGCGCCCGCGCATGCGCGTGATCGAGGTGACGCAGGGGCTCGATTTTCAGCCGTGGTGGGTGATTGGCAACCCCGACAAGTGGGCCTTTATCGCCGCCGGCGTGATCAAGGACGGCTTCAAGTCGTTTGCGAGCGGACACACGGCGCATGCGGCGATCGGCCTTATGCTCGCCGGGCTTCCCGCGGCAGCCTTTACGGAAAAGCCTTCGCGTCGCCGTGTGATCTTTTGGGCGGCGGCTGTGGTCGCGGCGCTCGTCGCGTTTGGCCGCATCGTGATCGGAGCGCACTTTTTGAGTGACGTGAGCTGCGGTTTTGCTCTGGTACTGGCACTTGAGTGCCTTGCCGCGCGCATTGCCTATCCCAGCGGCGTACAATAGCTCCGTTTGAATCATCTGACCGATACCCGGTAAGAGAGGATTGCCATGCTCGCGTTTAACAACGATTATTCCCACGGCGCACATCCGGCAGTGCTGCAGGCACTCGTCGATACCAACATGGAGCCGCAGCCCGGCTACGGTACCGATGCGCACACCGAGCGTGCCAAGCAGCTTATCCGCGAGGCTTGTCAGGCCCCCGATGCTGACGTGTTTTTTCTGGTGGGCGGCACGCAGGCCAACGCGACGGTGATCGACATGCTGCTTGCGCCCTACGAGGGTGTCGTTGCTGCCGAGACTGGTCACGTCGCCTGTCACGAGGCGGGCGCCATCGAGTTTGGCGGCCACAAGGTGCTCACCATCCCCGGCTACGAGGGCAAGATGCACGCCGAAGATCTCGAGAACTATATCCAGGTGTTCTACGAAAACGAGAGCTACGAGCACACGGTGTTCCCGGGCGCCGTGTATGTGAGCCTGTCGACCGAGTACGGCACGCTGTACTCCAAGGCCGAGCTCGCGGCGATTCACGCGGTGTGCCAGAAGCATGAGATTCCGCTGTTTGTGGACGGTGCTCGCCTGGCCTATGCGCTGGCGGCCGATGAGTGCGACATTACCCTGCCCGAGCTGGCGCAGCTGTGTGACGTGTTCTACATCGGCGGCACCAAGTGCGGCGCGCTCTGCGGCGAAGCTGTGGTGTTCTGCGGCATGCACGCCCCGGCGCATCCCATTCCTCGCATTAAGCAACATGGCGCGCTGCTTGCCAAAGGCCGCCTGACGGGCGTGCAGTTTGAGGCGCTCTTTACCGATGGCCTGTATTTTGAGATTGGTCGACAGGCGATCGAAACCGCGCAGGCGCTTCGTCGCGTGCTGCACGAGCACGGCTACCGGTTCTTCTTGGAGACGCCGACTAACCAGCAGTTTGTGATTCTGCCCAACGAAGATATGGCCCGCATTCGCGAGCATGCCTCGATCGAGTACTGGGAAAAGTACGACGAGACCCACACGGTGGTGCGTTTTTGTACCAGCTGGGCCACGACGCAGGAGGACATCGACGCGCTGGCGGCTGTCCTGTAGTCTGATGTAATGACGAGGGGCCGCCTTGCGCTGGGTTTGGCGCAGGGCGGCCTTTGCTTTTGAGGGGGAGGGGCTGCATGCCCGAGATGTCCGAGCCGACGATTCGTCTGGCGACGCCCGAAGACGCGCCGGCGTTGCTTGCCATCTATGAGCCGTATGTGCGCCAGACGGCGATTACCTGCGAATACGAGGTGCCGAGCGTTGAGGAGTTCGCCGGGCGCATCGAGCGTACGCTCAAGCGCTATCCGTATCTGGTGATGGAGCTGGACGGGCATCCGGTAGGCTATGCCTATGTGAGTCCGCTTAACAGCCGCGAGGCATACGACTGGTCGGTCGAGACATCGATCTACCTTGCGCGCGACGTGCGCCACGGCGGGCTGGGCCGCAAGCTGCACGATGCGCTCAAGCAATGCCTGATCGCGATGGGCATCACCAATATGTGCGCGCTCATCGCCGTGCCGCACGACAAGGACGACGAGTATCTGACGCACAACAGTCAGGATTTCCATGCCCATATGGGCTACCGCCTGGTGGGTGCCTTTGACCGCTGTGCCCAGAAGTTCGGCCGCTGGTACGACATGTGCTGGATGGAGCTGGTCCTAGCCGAGCGCACGCCCAACCAACCCAAGCCAACCTGGTTCCCCGACCTCCCCAAACCTACCATTTAGGGACAGGTCTATTTTGGCAGGTTAGCCGATGGGCTCGGTGTATTTGGCGCGGTCGGTGCGTTGGATGCGCTTGGAGACATGGAGCGGGCGGCCGTCGGTGTCGTAGACGTAGTCGGTGATCAGGATCAGCGCCTGCCCGCGCTCAACGTTGAGCAAAAACGCCTCGTTTTGCGAGGCATAGCACACTTCAAAGGTCTTATGCCCCTGTGCCGGCGCGCGATGGAATTCTTGGCGCAGCGTGGCGTAGAGCGAACCGTTGATATCGCGATCGATGAGTGCCTCAAAGCTTGGCGGCAGATAGGTGGTCTCCAGGCACAGCGGCGCATCGTCCAGATAACGCAGGCGGACAAGTTTGACGAGCTTGCTGCCCACGGCGACATCAAAAAACCTGGCCACATTGCCCGCGGCCTTGGCAAAGCCCGAGTCCACCGTGCGCGTGGTGGGCTTCATGCCCTGACCCTGGACCTGTGCCGTATAGCTCGAAAACACCAGGTTGTTTTCGTGGAGCGCCGGCGTGTCGGCCACAAAGGCGCCACGCCCGCGCTCGGTGCGCACCAGACCCTCATCGACGAGCACCTTAAGGGCATGGCGCACGGTGCTGCGCGACAGCCCCGATTCGTCCATGAGTTCCATCTCGGATGGCAGCTTGTCTCCGCGTGCGTAGGTGCCGGAGGCAATGCGGTCGCGCAGCATGCCCGCCAAGCGCTCGTATTGGGCCAGTTTCTTTTTAGACGAAGCATTCATGCAATCAACCTGTATCTAACCTGTATGCAAATCTAATTGAGCATGTATCCAATACAATAACAAAACCGCTGGTAGCTAGTTATCGAAAACCGCATCAGCAAAATTTCTAAGACAAATATAGCATACAACTAGTCGACATAGCCAAAACATGTATGTAACTTGTATGCCTGTGATGAGCATCAAACGAGAAGAAAGGCTGATGCACGATGACTACTCAGGAACAGGTTAAGGATGTCGTCTCCCAGGTTTTGGCTGACAAGGCAGACAAGGGCGGCATCAAGCGCGTCGTGTGGATTGGCGCCGGCGGATCCAACGGCGGCAACTATCCTGCCCAGTACTTTATGGAGCACGAGGCCACGCAGGTCGTGAGCTCCAGCTACACCAGCAACGAGTTCGTGCACGCAACCCCTGCCTACGTCAACGAGAACACCCTGGCCGTCGTCGTGTCCATGCGCGGCACCAAGGAGACCATCGTCGCCGCCCAGGTCGCCAAGGACCACGGCGCCAGCACCATCGCAATCTATGTTGACGAGTCCGGCCTCACCGAGGTCTGTGACTACAAGATCCAGTATGACAGCCTGGCCGTCGACGAGTCCTGCATGGGCCGTACCAACTCCGCCGTCGTGACCATGATCGCCATGGAGCTTACGCAGCAGACCGAGGGCTATGCCGAGTACGAGACCGCTATGGCCGCGTTCGACTTGGTCGACCCCATCTATCGCAAGGCCGTCGAGTACACCCGTCCGCTCGCTGCCAAGTGGGCCGAGCAGAACGCCGACAAGCCCTGCATCAACGTGATGGCTCAGGGTCCGCTCTTTGGTGCCGCCTACGTCTTTAGCATCTGCAACGTGCAGGAGATGCTGCAGATCGACTCCTGCACCATCAACACCTGCGACTTCTTCCACGGCCCCTTCGAGATCCTGGACAAGCGCACCTCGCTGTTCCAGCTCATCAGCGTCGGCCGCAGCCGCTGCAACGACGAGCGCGGCATCCGCTTCGTCAACCAGTACGGTGGTGAGCGCGTCTATCAGCTCGACGCCAAGGAGCTCGGCCTCAACGACATCAAGGACAGCGTGAGCGAGTACTTCAACCACCTGATCTTTGCCCCGATCCTCAACAATGTGTACATGCGCGCGCTCTCTGCCGTCACCCACAAGGACTACATGACGCGCCGCTACATGTGGAAGCTTGACTACTAAGGGGATAGAGCGGCCTAACAGCTCGATGTCCTCATAAGTTGCGGTGGAATAGTTCCTGTTTAGGGGCCTGAGGCCTCTATTGGGGGTGCGGACAGAAAGTTGGACCGCGGGGCGGTCCGGACTGGAGGTTCGCATGTACAGCAGGGAGAAGGTCGAGCTCTTCCTCCTGGCGACG
>CABVAO010000037.1 GCA_902496335.1 uncultured Collinsella sp. | reverse complement strand
ACGCGCGCCGGGGTCTCCAGCAGGCCCTCACGAGTTGGGTCCTCGCCTATGCCCTCAAGCAACAGCTTAATGGCGGCCTCGACTTTTTCCTGATCGACCATCTGGGCCTCACTTTTCCGATTTTGCGTTCGCGCTATGGTACCACGCCCTCCGGCATCGACCACAAGCTACATAGTATGGGTCGAATAGACCGGATCGTCCCGCCAAAGCTCCACAGCGTCGCAAAGCCCAACGCCCTCACGCACAGCGCGGTCGCGCGTAGCGTTCATATCGATCACACGCTGGTTACTCGAGCCCCTAAAGCGCAATGAGATATCGTACAGATCCTGAACAAACGGGCCATCCACCAACATATCGAGGCAAGCCAGGATACGGTCCGTGACCTCGGTATGATGACGGCCACCCGGCATAAGCTCCTCGAGCACGTCGCCGGTAAAACACCAAATGGTCTTTCCTGACCCCACAGGATAAGTGGCACGAACACGCTCAATGAAATCAACGAGTCCCGCCTGATTCTCAGGTTCCATAGGCTCGCCGCCCAGAATCGTCAGGCCATCGATAAAGGGATGATCGAGACTCTCGATAATCTTGTCCTCGACGGCACGATCGAACGGCTCACCCGCAGCAAAGTCCCACGCGACAGAGTTAAAGCAATTCTTGCACCCACGACGGCACCCGCTCACAAACAGAGAAGTACGAACGCCTTCCCCATCAGCAATGTCGAAATACTTGATGTTCGCGTAGTTCATAAGTAACTCTCTAAGTAACTCTCCCGGGAGGCCGGGACATATCATCCCGTCCTCAAACATTCTCGGCCTTCGGCCTGCGAAACTGCGGGCGGGACGATATGTCCCGGCCTCATGCAAAGGGTAACTCAATGAACGAAGCGAACATCGAGTATAGGGTTCGAGGTCCAATAAAAACTTTGTTGCAGCTCAACCGCCATCGCAAGTAAATCGCAGCTGCAGCTCAAATTATTTCCGCTAAGAACTTCGAGGAGTGAGCAGGCCTCATGCTGCATCTCAGCTACGTCAACTTGGCCGCCCCGCAGCGAGGCCCCGGACCTTTGCTCGATATGAGTTCCGCACGAACAGGAGGCGCCAGTGGCGCCTCCGTCGTGAGCCAGGACTGTCCGAAATAGCGAGTAAAGGTCCGGGGCCTCGCTACGGGGCGGCCTGGGATGGTTATTAGAGATGCAGCACGCGGTCGCGGATCTCCTCGGTTCGGCCCTGGTTCCAGAACTGGGTACCGATGTAGCCGCACGTACGACGGGCGACGTTCATCTTCTCCTGGTCGCGGTTGCCGCAGTTGGGGCACTCCCACACCAGTTTGCCGTCATCCTCGACAATCTTGATCTCGCCGTCGTAACCGCACACCTGGCAATAATCGCTCTTGGTGTTGAGCTCGGCGTACATGATGTTGTCGTAGATGTACTGCATCACGCGAATGACAGCCTTGAGGTTGTCCTGCATGTTGGGAACCTCGACGTAGGAGATGGCACCGCCCGGCGAAAGCTGCTGGAACATACCCTCGAACTTGAGCTTGTCGAATGCGTCGATCTCCTCGGACACGTGGACGTGGTAGCTGTTGGTGATGTAGCCCTTGTCCGTCACGCCCGGGATGATGCCAAAACGACGCTGCAGGCACTTGGCGAACTTGTAGGTCGTCGACTCAAGCGGGGTACCGTACAGCGAGAAGTCAATATCGCTTTCGGCCTTCCACTCCGCGCACTTGTCGTTCATGCGCTGCATGACGGCCATGGCAAAGGGCGTGCCCTCCTTCTCGGTGTGGCTGTGGCCCGTCATGTACTTGACGCACTCATACAGGCCGGCATAACCCAGACTAATGGTGGAGTAACCGCCCACGAGCAGCTTGTCGATCGTCTCGCCCTTCTTCAGGCGGGCGAGGGCACCGTACTGCCAAAGAATCGGTGCGGCATCCGAAAGCGTACCCATCAGACGCTCATGACGGCACAGCAGGGCGCGGTGGCACAGCTCAAGGCGCTCGTCGAAGATCTTCCAGAACTTGTCCATGTCCTGATGCGAGCTCAGCGCGACATCGGGCAGGTTGATGGTCACAACGCCCTGGTTAAAGCGACCGTAGTACTTGGGCTTGTTCGGGTCATAGTTCAGCGCGTTGGCCACGTTGTTAAATCCGTTACCGGAGCGGTCGGGCGTCAGGAAGCTGCGGCAACCCATGCAGGTATAGCAGTCGCCGTTGCCCGCGGTCTCGCCCTTCGACAGCTTGAGCTCGCGCATCTTCTTCTCGGAGATGTAGTCGGGCACCATGCGCTTGGCGGTGCACTTAGCAGCCAGCTGGGTCAGGTAGAAGTACGGGGAATCCTCGCGAACGTTATCGTCCTCGAGTACATAGATGAGCTTGGGGAATGCCGGGGTAATCCACACGCCGGCCTCGTTCTTAACGCCCTCGTAGCGCTGGCGAAGCGTCTCCTCCACGATCATGGCAAGGTCGTGCTTCTCCTGAGGCGTACGGGCCTCGTTAAGATACATAAAGACCGTCACGAACGGCGCCTGGCCGTTGGTGGTCATAAGAGTTACGACCTGATACTGAATCGTCTGAACGCCGCGACGGATCTCGTCACGCAGACGGTCCTCAACGACCTCACGGACCTTCTCGGCAGACGCAGAGACGCCGAGCTCCTCAAGCTCGCGAGCGACCTCGCCGCGAATCTTTTGACGGCTCACCTCGACGAACGGGGCAAGATGGGTCAGCGAAATCGACTGGCCACCGTACTGGGAGGAAGCAACCTGGGCGATGATCTGCGTCGCGATGTTGCAGGCGGTCGAGAAGCTGTGCGGCTTCTCGATCAGCGTACCCGAGATAACAGTGCCGTTCTGGAGCATGTCCTCCAGGTTCACCAGATCGCAGTTGTGCATGTGCTGGGCAAAGTAATCCGAATCGTGAAAATGGATCAGGCCCTCATTATGGGCATCCACGATCTCTTGAGGCAGCAGCACACGCTGAGTCAGGTCCTTGGAGATCTCGCCGGCCATGTAGTCACGCTGAACGGAATTGACGGTCGGGTTCTTGTTGGAGTTCTCCTGCTTGACCTCTTCGTTATTGCACTCGATCAGCGACAGGATCTTGTCATCGGTCGTGTTCTTCTGGCGCTTCAGGCTCTGAACATAGCGATAGATGATGTAGTGGCGGGCAACCTCGTAGCAGTCGAGACGCATGATCTCGTCCTCGACCAAATCCTGAATCTCCTCGACCGAAACAGTGTGGCCCGCGTTCTCGCATGCCTCGGCGACGTTTTGCGCCGCGTAAACCACCTGGCGGTCGGTAAGACGAGAGCTCTCCTCGACCTCCAAGTTTGCGGCACGGATGGCATTGACGATCTTATCGATGTCAAAGACAACCTCGGTGCCGCTGCGCTTGATGATCTTCATCCTCTTGCCTCTTTCGCATCGTAGCCTCATCGCGCTTCAGAGCCAAACGATACCCGGCAGGGCTTGCCCCTGTCTTGCGGCGCCGTCGCGCAATCTGTGTTCTCGATAACCATAGGCCCTCATGCGGACAATCCTCGCAGCCAATCAAGGGGCTCGAAGATCTATCCAAATGGGGCGAATAAGGTTCTCGTTCTCTGTCCGCCATCTATCATACGACAAAGAGGCATCTATATCCTGTATTCTTTTTTTAGGTCAAACACAACATATAGTGTTTCAGCAGGTCAAAGCAATTAGTCATTTTGCAGACGCATTAATTATGAGGGGTTCTTGGCAAGTCGGTAAAACGTTACCAACACGGCTACCTGCATGGCAGTTATAAAACCCCCTTAGTCAAGCCGCTGACAAATCCTACCAAAACCAAGCCGCTCACGCCAAAAGAATCCAAAAGATTATGCTTGACCAACATGTTGCGGTCACGGTCGGCCAGGACGTATGCAACCTGCCGGCACCTCTACGGGGACCTTGGATCAATATTTGCTGGCATATTTGACGGCGTGCTTGGTAGCAAAACAAAACAGCTCAGAGGACATAGCCTCTGAGCTGCGAACATTTGGTGGGCGTTAGAAGATTTGAACTTCTGACCTCTTCCGTGTCAGGGAAGCGCTCTCCCCCTGAGCTAAACGCCCAAATGGAGCGGACAACGGGGCTCGAACCCGCGACCCCAACCTTGGCAAGGTTGTGCTCTACCAACTGAGCCATGTCCGCTTACGAGGATTAATCTTACGTGATGCCCGCATCCTATGCAAGAACTTTTTTTGAAAAGTTTTGCGACGCTCTCGCGAGGGCATCAGTCGTCACGAAAGGCGCGAACAAACGCAGGCTCGCAGCGAGATGCCCCTACATCTCACCGAGCATGATCCAGGCAGAGCTGTCCTGCGCGAGCCTGCCGTCTGCAAGCGGTGATGAGGTGAGCAGGACCCTGCCCGCCGGCAGCTCCACGGGTGCTGCACCGAAGTTCGTCACACACGCCCAGCCGTTATCGCGGCGATAGGCGATGACGCCGCCCTCAGCGCCCTCGGCACCATCCGCAAGACCGGTGCGCCCGTCAAGATCGAGCCACGCAAGATCGTTGGCGCACCCGCGCAGCTTGCGCCGCAGCCAGAGGGCGTCACGATAGAGCGCAAGCATCGATGTCGGGTCCACTTCTTCCCTATCGGCAGCATAATCGGAAAACCATGCAGGCTGCGGCAGATGGGGCGCCGCATCGGCGTCCGCAGGCGAAAACCCAAACGATCCGCCCTGCGCGGGATCGTCCGCCGCCACCCACGGCAGGGGCACACGACAGCCGTCGCGCCCCTTCTCACGCTTCGGTCCGTGCGTATTGGTCGCAGTAGGGTCTTCGAGTGCAGCCCACGGGATATCAGCCACCTCAAAAAGGCCGAGCTCCTCACCCTGATACACGTATGCCGAGCCCGGAAGCGCCAGCTCAAGCAAAAGGGCCGCCCGCGCGCGGCGCTCGCCGAGTTCACGGTCCTCGTCATAAGACGACCCGTCGCGCAAGAGCCAGTCGAGCGCAATCTGGTGGTAGCGCGTCGCCTTGATTTGCGGCAGGGCATAGCGTGTCGCCACGCGCGGCACGTCGTGGTTGGAGAGTACCCAGGTCGAGGCGGAATCGGATTCGACGGCTGCCTTCAAGCCCTTCTCGATTGCAGTGTGCATGTCATCATAGGTCCAAGTGGCCTTGGCAAACTCAAAGTTGAATGTCTGGCCAAGCTCGCTGGGACGCGCATAGAGATACTGGCGCTCGGGCAGCACCCACGCCTCGGCAACGGCACTGCGCGGCGGATTATAGCGGTCGAACACGCGGCGCCACTCGCGATAGATCTCGTGGACCTCATTGCGGTCCCACAGCGGATGGGTGCCGTCGTCAACCATGTCATCGCCCTCGGCGAGATGCCACCGGTCGAGGTCATCGCGGTCGAGATCCTTGGCGAGACCCTGCGCCACATCAATGCGAAAGCCGTCGACGCCTCGATCGCTCCAAAACGCCAGGACGTCGCAAAAGAGCGCATGAACCTCGGGGCATGACCAGTCAAAGTCCGGTTGCTCGGGCGTAAACATGTGCAGATACCACTGACCGTCCGCAACACGCGTCCATGCGGGGCCGCCAAAGTTGGCATTCCAATTGGTGGGAGGCAGCTCGCCATGCTCGCCGCGACCATCGCGGAAGATATAACGGGCGCGCTCGGGCGATCCGGGGCCGGCGGCAAGAGCGGCTTTGAACCAGGGGTGCTGGTTGGATGAATGGTTGGGCACGATGTCGACGATGACCTTGATGCCGCGCGCGTGAGCCGCAGCGATCATGTCATCGAAGTCGTCAAGCGAGCCGAGACGCGGGTCGACATCGCAGTAGTCCGCCACATCATAGCCGCCATCGACAAGAGGCGATGGGTAAAACGGGCTCAGCCAGATGGCCTCGATACCCAGCCGCTCAAGATAGTCCATCTGCTGGGTAATGCCCGCGATATCGCCCAGACCCGAACCAGTCGAATCCTTAAACGAGCGCGGGTAGATCTGATAGATCGCGGCATCGGACATCCATGAGCGCGAAGAAGACTTTTCTGTAGCCATGGGGCGTATCTCCCTTGCAACGAGGTTATGCGAGATGCCCACGATGATACGCCCAAAGCGGACATTCGCGGCAAACAACGCCACAGCCACGACCCAAAACGATCGCCCCCTCTCGGGTTCAAGCCTCCTGGGACGAATCGACCGATTAGTGAAAAGAACGGAAGACCCACTTTCCCGGCCACGACAGCGAGCGGGCTCCGGGTGCCCCAGGTTGCCGCGAAAGAGGAGGGAAGCGTACTTTATGTACGCGACCGACGATTGAGGGGCAAGATGGGGTGCCCGGGGCCCGCGCAGCGTCAACAAAAAACGCGGTTCGTTAGAACCGCGTAAGATAGTTGGAGCGGACAACGGGGCTCGAACCCGCGACCCCAACCTTGGCAAGGTTGTGCTCTACCAACTGAGCCATGTCCGCATATGTAAAACAAAACGGGCGCCGGAGCGCCCGGATGTTGCCTGGAGGCGAAGCCCGGATTCGAACCGGGGGTAAAGGCTTTGCAGGCCTCTGCCTTACCACTTGGCCACTTCGCCGAAAAAGGACCACCTAAACGGTCCGGAAATGCAATGGAGCGGACAACGGGGCTCGAACCCGCGACCCCAACCTTGGCAAGGTTGTGCTCTACCAACTGAGCCATGTCCGCTTGCGGGTTATTAATTTACGCGAGTTGTCCAAAAGACGCAAGTACTTTTTTCAAAAAACTTGTCTGCCGCATGTTCTTAATAGCCAAACGCGCTAAAGCGATTGGCTAGGCACACGATTCCAGCGCTCCGCTAAACAGCTTCACCATCTGCACGCGCGTGCCGGCGCCGTCCGTACGACGAGCAACCTCCACGTTATCGACGAGCATACGCATAAGCTTGATGCCACGGCCGCGCTCCTCGGATGCGACCGGCTCGCTCGTTTCATCGATAGAATAGCCGGCACCTCGATCAAGCACCTCAACCACAACGCGATCGCCATAGGCCTGAACCGTCAGGACGCACCCGATACCGCCCGCATGGTCATAGGCATTACCCAGCGCCTCCCCCGACGCCAATGCGACATCGTAGCGCTCGTCACGGCGCAACGGAAGCATTTCAAGGAGTTCGGCGATGCGATGTCGGTAGTATGGAAGATTCTCGATACCCTGACGGACCTCGACGCTCTTACTCCAGCGAGGCAGCTCCCCCACCGGAATGGCGGGAATAGACTCCCGTGCCGGCCCCGCGACATGAAGGATATCGACAAGACGAGCAATCTCCAAAAAGCGAACAACTTCACCCGATGCATTGACGAGCGAAAGCAGGCCTTCTCGCCTCATGAGCTCACGAGCGCGCGTAAGCAGGAATGCCAAGCCCGTCGAATCGATAAAGCTAACAGCCTGACAGTTGATGACAACACGACGCACGCCGCGGCCAATCAAAGCATCCAACCGCCGACGCAGCGCAGGCACCGTGGCGATGTCGATATCGCCTGGTGGCGTCAAAACCGCTATGTCATTCCACTCATTCATACGACCATGGTTCCCCAAAAAAGCCCACTCGATGCATTCGTTTCCCCAACCGTACGGATTCAGCCCGCCCAGCGTCGTCTATGAACGACCCCGTAAAAACTCAAGGGACACCAATGCAATGTCATCGTCCAGCGCCGATTCGGTAAATCGGTCAAGCTCGCCCAAGACCTTGCCGCAGATTCCCGATACGCCCTCACCCGAGACAGAGAGCAGAAGGTCACGAAGGCGCTGCTCACCAAAGAACGCTCCGGTGCGGTCGCGGGCCTCAATCGTTCCGTCCGTATACATGAAGAGCATGTCGCCAGGAGCGAACGTAAACACGCCTGTCTCGTACACCATGCTCTCAAAGGCACCGATTACGCCCGATTGGCATCCAAGCAGCTCGACCTCTCCCCCACGGGCCTCGCCGCCACCCAGCGGCATCGACTCTGGCCTAATGACCATGGTCGGAGGATGGCCCGCCGAACAATACGTTGCGCGTCCGGCTTTAAGGTCAATCTTGGCGATAAAGGCCGTCACGAACGTCTCGACCCTCGAAAAGCCCATGAGCATACTGTTAAGAGAGCGTGCCATGCGGGCCGGTCCAGCGCCCTCCCACGCATATGCCGTCAGGGCCGTCTTGACGAGCGCGGACATCGATGCGGCCTCAATGCCTTTACCAGACACATCACCCAGAATCATGACGGCGCAGTCGTCGGGAAGACGGATGAGCGTATAGAAATCGCCGCCGACCAACGCCGAGTTCGTGGCTGACAGGTACACCGAATCGGTTGCGATACCCGGAACATCCCCCAGGGAATTTCTCATGCCGATCTGAAGGGTCTGAGCGATATGGCGCTCCTCGCGCTTTTGAGATTCGCCTTCGTAGATCAGTTCAAAGTCATGCGCCAAGTGCACCAAGTAGTCATATTCAAGATCATCAATCGGCTCTTGGCTACCATCACGAAGCAGCAGCGCGCGCGTCGTCGGGCTCTTCGCAACAGAAGCAGGAACAATTGCGTCGTTACTGTGCTTGCCATCACCCTTAGAGCGTGGTCGCCCCGCCTCGATGCCGGAGTCGACGTAGAGACCTTGACAAGGCAGACCATGCGCCCTAAGCCAGCCTCCCATAGGCATCGATTCGTCAACGCGAGTTATACGGACGTGTTTAAGGTCCTCGGCACTCGTACCGCCCAAAACAGATGCCTCAAAGCCATCAGGGCCAGCCCCCAGACGTGCCGCTGGCGCCGTCGTGGAAAAGAAAAGCTTCTCGGGATCGTCCGGCAAAGCAACGCGACTGCCACCTTCAAAATCTATGACGTAGGAATCCAGACTGGCGTCATACTCAACAGGGCAAAAATGGCAGTTAAGCATATTGCAGATCTCGGACGATACCGCCTGGGTAGCCGCGGCGGAATCGTCTAGAAAGGTAAACAACTCATCACGCAAGACATTGAGCGAGCGGCCAAGCTCGGCCGTGCGACGGGAGCGAAGGCTCGATGCCATGCCGACCAGCTGGATAGACAGGTAATCGCAAATGACCTCGAGCACATTAACGTCATAGGCGAGCGGTGCCTGAGGGCGTTTCCAACCAACTTCCAGCACGCCAAGAATCTGCGTACCGTAAAAAACGGGAAGACAGATCTCGCTGCGGTACGGAGGCATATCCTGCATGCGCAACAGGTGCTTAGAACGATTGTCCAGGTCCATGAACATACCGGAGGCGGCCTTATCACCCTCAAGGTCCTGTTGAATCGACAAGCGACAGGCACGCGACTCACGAAGAACATACGTCGGAATGCCAGCGCCATACGGCAAAAACTCAGGCAGGTGGCTGTCGTACAGCTCCTTGGAAACACCGCGAAGTTTAAAACCGCCGCTCTCAGAAAAATAGATAGCGGCACCCGAAGCATCGAGCGTTCCTACAAGCTGGTTCAAAACGGTATCAAGTAGGCTGGGCAGCTCATCGGAGCCCACAGTGCTCATAATGACCGAGAGAGTGCCAGAGAGACGCTTGTTCGCAACTCTAAGCTCCGATAACGCACGCTTAAGTTGACGGTCGTGAGAATACTGTTCCTCGATACTGTGAAGCGCCACTAGGACACGTGGTGCGCGGCGCCCAAAGATGCGTGGAGGCGTTACGGAGCCCGCGCGAACCAAGACGGGGATAAAAGAGCCGTCACTCAGCTTGAGCATCAGTTCGTTCTCGGAGCCATCAGTTTCAAATGGCAGACGATGTTCCGTCGCACGTTCGAATGCGGACGAGTACAGAACGTCTTTAACATCTCCACCGATGACGTCGGCGCGTTCCTCGCACATCAAACCAAGTAAGCGATTATTCACATGCAGAATGGTTCCGTCGAGCTCGCAGATGATGACAGCATCGCTCGTGATCTCGACTAGTTGGGCAACGTCAGCCCACTCGTTGCGTTCAAGCGTTTCCATCGTGGACCCCACCGTCTATCGGTAACAAAAAAGCCTCCGAAGAGGCTTCTCAAATGCGATGGTGTCGGAGGCGGGACTTGAACCCGCATGACCAAAAAGCGGTCACTAGCACCTCAAGCTAGCGCGTCTGCCAATTCCGCCACTCCGACATGCTATGTTGTTGATTTGCGGTCCGTTTTGTTGGACCCGCGCGTTCAACGATGAAGATAATAACCTATGATTCGAGAACTGTGCAAGCACTTTTTTCAAAAAAGTTTACGAATTTGTAAATGCGCAGGTAGATCCGTGTGTCCGGCCCCGAATCGGTGTTGCCTCCCGGCGCGTCCTCGGGCATGAGCGATATTTTGCTGCGCACTTCGTGCTGCAAAATATCGCTCCCCCTGCGGAATGCGCCGGGAGGCAACACCGATTCGGGGCCTGCAAATACGTACTTCAGGCACAGTTCTCAAACATGTTCTGGGAGCTGATATAAATTTAGCGGCTCGGCTTTGCCTAGCCCTTATATAAGGAGGCCGGAGCTAAAGCTCCGGCCTCGCTATCTTTCCCATTAGATTAAGTGAGCGATCAAGGAATCGCACCCCTCTGCAGTGGTAACACAGGGCCCGTGCTGGACTTAGCTTTCAGAACATTCCGCAGACCAAAACCCCCTTATCCGCGGCTCCGAAGGAGCAGGATAAGGGGGTTTCCATGGTCGAGGACGTTCTGAAAACTAAGTCCAGCACGGGCCCGGACGATAACAACCGACTACAGGTCGATGTGCGATTCCTTGATCGGGAACGGCTCCGCGAAGTGGCAGGCGCAGCAGTGGCCCGGTGCGACTTCCTTAAACTCGGGAAGCTTCTCAGAGCAGATACCCTGAGCGATCGGGCAGCGAGTGTGGAAACGGCAACCGGTCGGCGGATCCAGCGGCGACGGCGGATCGCCAGCGAGGATGATGCGCTTGCGGGTCTTCTGGATATCAGGATCGGGAACCGGCACGGCAGACAGCAGCGACTGCGTGTACGGATGGTGAGGCTCGCTGTAGAGCGTCTTCCAGTCCGAAACCTCAACCATCTTACCCAGATACATAACGGCAACGCGATCGGAAATGTGCTGCACGACGGACAGGTCGTGAGCGATAAACAGATACGCGGTACCGAACTTGTCCTGCAGTTCCTTGAGCAGGTTCAGAACCTGGGCCTGAATGGACACATCCAGAGCAGAAACTGGCTCGTCGCAGATAATCAGCTTGGGCTTCAGCGCAAAAGCGCGGGCAATACCGACACGCTGACGCTGACCGCCGGAGAACTCATGAGGATAGCGGTTGATGTGCTCGGGGTTCAGTCCGACAACGTCGAGAAGCTCGCGGACGCGCTCAATGCGCTCCTCCTTGGTGCCCACGCCATGAATGGTCATGGGCTCGGAGACGATCTCGCCGATGGTCATACGAGGGTTGAGCGAAGCATAGGGATCCTGGAAGATAAACTGCATCTCGCGACGCATGTCCTTGATCTCATGTTTGCTCATCTCGGCAACATCTTTGCCCTGGAAGAACACCTTACCGGCGGTCGGCTTGGTCAAGCGCATGATGGTGCGACCCGTCGTGGACTTACCGCAACCAGACTCACCAACCAGACCAAAGGTCTCGCCAGGATAAATCTCAAAAGAGATGTCATTTACAGCAGAGACGACACGCTTGGAAAAACGCTTGGCGAACATGCCGGACTCAGCGGGGAACTCCTTAGAGAGGTGCTCGACCTTCAGCAACGGAGTACGCTCGTTGGTATCTGCCATTACGCCTCGCCTCCCTTCTTGGAATCCTTGCGCGTACGGGACGTCTCAGGAGCGTTCTTGAGAAACTCGGGGTCACCGGAGTAGTGGCATGCAGAGTAATGACCAGACTCGGTGACAACGCGCTCGGGACGCTGCTTGCGGCACTTATCGGTCGCATAGGGACAACGAGGCGAGAACACGCAGCCCTCGGGCAGGTTCATGAGCGAAGGCGGGTTGCCGTGAATCGGCGTAAGCGGCTTCTTCTCTTCGATGGCCTGCTCCGGGATGGAGCGGATAAGGCCCCAGGTGTAGGGGTGGCGGCTCTCGTAGAAGATTTCCTCAGCAGTACCGAACTCGACGGGACGGCCGGCGTACATAACCATGATCTTGTCGGCCATGTCGGCGACGACGCCCAGATCATGGGTAATCATGATGATGGCGTTGCCGTTCTTCTCCTGCATTTCCTGCATAAGCTCAATAATCTGAGCCTGGATGGTAACGTCCAGAGCCGTCGTGGGCTCGTCGGCAATCAGAATATCGGGATCGCAGGCAAGAGCCATGGCAATCATGACGCGCTGACGCATACCGCCAGAGAACTGGTGCGGATACTCGTTGACGCGCTTCTCGGGCTCGGGAATACCAACGAGGTCCAAAAGCTCGGTGGCACGCTTGAGCGCCTCCTGCTTGGAGTAGCCACGGTGCAGACGAAGGCCCTCGCCCACCTGCTTGCCGATCTTATAAACCGGGTTCAAGGAGGTCATAGGATCCTGGAAGATCATCGCGATATCGTTGCCGCGAATGTGCTGCATCTCTTCCTCGGTCATCTCGAGGATGGAGCGGCCGCGATAGCGAACGTCACCGCCCTCGATCTTTCCCGGAGGCATCGAGATAAGGCCCATGATGGTCATGGCGGTCACGGACTTACCGGAGCCGGATTCACCGACTACTCCCAGGCTCTCGCCGCGATCGAGCGTGTAGGAGACACCGTCGACAGCGCGAACGACGCCATCCTCGGTGTGGAAATACATCTTAAGGTCATCGACCTCGAGCAGATGCTGGCCCTCGGGAACAGGCTGGTCCTTCAGGTCCACATAGTTCTTGTTCTTCTTCATCCTTATGCGTCCTTCATCTTGACGTCGAGGGCGTCGCGCAGACCGTCACCCAGCAGGGTGAAGGCGAGCACCGTCGAGAGAATTGCCAGACCGGGCATGATCATCATCCAGGGAGCAGTCAGAAGATACTGCTGACCGTCCTGAATCATGGAGCCCCACGAAGGCGTAGGCGGAATAACGCCCATGCCGAGGAAGGACAGAGCGGACTCGGTCAGAATGGCGCCACCAATGTTCATGGTTGCGTAGACTACGATAGAGGCGACGGAGTTCGGGAAGATGTGACGCACGACGATACGAGCATCAGATGCACCCATCGCGCGCGCAGCGTCAACATAGTCGTTTTCCTTGACCGTCAAGATTGCGGAGCGGAAGACGCGCGCAATAGAAGGCCAGCCGAGAATACCGATGGCGATAAAGACGTTCTGAAGGCCACGGCCGATAACGGCGATCATGGCGACAACGAACAGCACGTACGGGAACGCCAGGAAGATGTCCGCACAGCGCATGATAATCGTATCCCAGATCCCGCCGTAGAAACCGGCCAGAGCACCCATGACCAGACCAATCAGCGTGGAGATCGCGGTGGCCATAATTCCGACGGACAGCGAAACGCGCGCACCGTAGATAACGCGGACGAGAATGTCACGACCAAGGGCGTCGGTGCCAAACGGATGCTCTGCACACGGAGCCAACAGCGACGTCTCGGCCATAGTGGTCGAGTCGGAAGCCGTCGGGGAACCGAGCCAGGGCTTAGCCCACAGATCTGCGGTCAGGGCAACCACAACGACGATGATGATCCAGCAGACACCGATAACGGCGAGCTTGTTCTTACGAAGACGCTTAAAAGCGTCGCCCCACAGCGTGCGGGACTTGGCGGGAGCAGATGCGACCTTGGTGGCGGTAGCCTGCTCCTGAGACTGAGAATCAGTTTCCTGCATGAGACGTACCTCCCTTAGGCCTTATCCGACGGACCGCCAAGGCGGATGCGCGGGTCGAGGAATGCATAGCTAATGTCGACGAGCAGGTTGATCACCATGACGACGACAACGATGAGCGTAACGCCGCCCATAACGATGGGCCAGTCACGCATGCTGATGGCGCGATAGACCTCATAGCCGATACCGGGCCAGTTAAAGACCGTCTCGGTCAGGATGGCGCCCGAAAGCATGCCGCCAAAGTCGACACCAATGTAGGTAACGACGGGGATGAGTGCATTCTTAAGCGCATGCTTGACGATGATCGCACGATTGGAGAGACCCTTGGCCTTTGCCGTACGGATGTAATCCTGATTCATGACGTCAAGCAGCTGCGAGCGCATGATGCGCGCAGCATAAGCGGTCGAAACCGAAGCCAGCGTAATGGTCGGAAGCACATAGTGCATCCAATCCTGATACTGAGAGCTGGAACCGCCAGCACCCGAGATCGGCATGGAGATTGCACCGCCCGTGGCGTCCTTGAGGATGACGCCAAAGAACAGCTGCAACAACATACCGAGCCAGAAGGCCGGGACCGCAACGAGGATCGACGTGGTGAGCGTTACCAAAATATCCCAGAAGGAATAACGCTTTACCGCCGAAATGATACCCGCACCGATACCCATGATCGCCTCGAGTACGATGGCGCACGCGGCAAGTTTGACCGTATACGGATACTTCTGGGCGAAGATTTCCGTAACCGGCAGCTTGCGCTGATACGAATTGCCCAGATCGCCATGAAGCAGGCCGTTCATGTAATACAAGTAACGGTCCACGAGCGACGTTTGAACGGGGTCGCCGTTCTCGTCAAGGATCGCGTTGCCGTCCTCGTCCGTCTGGACGAGGTGATAGCGGACGCGAAGCTGAAGCTCCACCTCGGGGGACAGAGCCTTGTCTCCACCGATCAGCTTGATCGGATCTCCCGGCACGATATTCTGGAGGGCGAACAGAATCAGCGTAACGCCCAAAAACACCGGGATGAACTGAAGCACACGTTTAACGATGTACTTACCCATACCACTCCCCTATCTAGGGATTAACCTAAATGGGATGCCGATCGCCAGACCGGCATCCCAAAATTACCATCAGCCAGTTTACCCCAGGTTAGGGAGAACTGTATGTTTCCCATGAGGTCTACGTAAATACTTGACCCTCACGGAAGCTGCAAACTCTTAGGCGAGCTCAGCGGTACCCAGATCGGCGTGCTTCTGCGGATCAACATAGAGGTGCTTGATGCGATCGGAGCCGGCGATGGTGTGCGTGTAGAACATAATCGGGATGACCGGGCAGTCGGCAGCGACCATTGCGTCGGCCTCCTGCATCTTAGCGACGCGCTCCTCGTCGTCAACCGTAGTGCGAGCCTCGTCGACCTTGGCGTCGAACTCGGGGTTGTTGTAACCAGAGCGGTTGTCGCCACCGAGGGAGTCGGAGTGGAACAGCGGATACAGGAAGTTGTCCATGATCGGGTAGTCGGCAATCCAGCCCAGACGACCGAACTGATAGTTGAAGTTCTGATACTGCTCGAGCAGGGCAGACCACTCGGGGGTATCGGAGACAGCGGTAACGCCAACCTTGGCGAGGTCGCCGATGATGGACTCCATGATCTCCTTGTGGCCACCGTCCTGGTTGTAGGAAAGGGTCACGCTAATGCCACGATCGCCGTTAGCGCCAGCGGGAGCGACCTTGTCGAGGTACTCGTTAGCCTTGTCTACGTCGTAGGCGCAGAACTCCCATGCGCCCTCCTTGTAGCCATCGATGCCCGGAGGAACAATGCCGTCGGCGGGGGTACGGGTACCCTTGAAGATAGTCTTGCAGATGGCCTCGCGGTTGATGGCCAGGGAGATGCCCCTGCGCAGGTCGGCGTTGTTGAACGGCTCGGCCGTGTTGTTGCAGGTCAGGTAGTAGGTGGAAGGCTCTGCGCCGAGCAGCATGCGCTCGCCGTCACCCATGGTGTAGCCGTCCTTGGACACGCCGCGATCCTTCTTGGCGGCATCGATCTGAGCGACGGGAACGTCGCAGACATCGAGGTTACCGGCCTGGAACTCCTTGTAAGCGGTCTCCATGTCCTTGATGACCTGGAAGTGGATGCCATCGATCTTGGCCTTGTCGCCATAGTAATCGTCGAACTTCTTGACGTTGATCTCCTGGCCATCCTCCCACTTGCCGTCCATCATGAACGGGCCGTTACCGACCGGGGCAAGGTAGAAGCTCTTGACATCGGACTCGGCGCACTCGGGAACCGGGGCCAGAGCCGGGTGAGAGGCAACGAAGGGGAAGTCGGCGTAAGCGGAAGACAGCTTGACGACGAGGGTCTCATCGTCGGGGCAGGTAACACCGCTGAGCTCGGTAGCGTTACCGGCAAGCAGGTCGTCATAGCCCTCGACCATGGAAAGGTGATAGGAAACCTCGGAAGGGCCGTACTCGGTAGCGATGGCCGACTTGGTGTTGACCAGACGCTCCCAACCGAGCTTGAAGGACTTGGAGGTAACGTCGTCACCGTTGTGGAACTTGGCCTTCTTGATCTTGAAGGTGAACTCAGTGGCGTCGTCGTTGGACTCAAAGGACTCGCAAGCCAGCGGAACGATCTCGCCCTTCTCGGCGTCGTAAGAGGTCAGAGCGTCAAAGAGCTGGTACTCGACCTGAGTGCCCTGGTCCTCCTGGACGTTGTAGGGGTCGATGCAGACCGGGTTGTTGATGTAGAAGTTCAGCGTCGAACCGGACTCAGAACCGGAAGCGTCGCCGCCCTTCTTGCCGCATGCGGCAAGAAAAGCCATGGAGCTCGCAGCAAGGGTGCCGCCAACAAAGGCGCGACGACCCATAACGGGCTGGTGGAACATAGAATCAGCCATGCCATCCTCCTTATGAGATAGGACAAAGAAATGTTCAGTCGGACACATGTCGAGACAATCCGATCCGAACCATCAAAACGCTGCCCGCTGCTATGGCTGGTTATGCACAACAGGCCAACGTTTTGCAATACAGTAGCGCATTTTATGCACGATTTGGGGCTAATTCCGGTTAACGGTCAAGAATTTCTTTAGTTGGGCGCAGTATGTGGTGATATTTTTGACTCTGTTACGAATATGTAAACAAAAAAGGGTCCCGCACTTGCGGAACCCTTTACAAGTACTTATGCGGCTCGTGATTAGTAGCCCACGATGCCCTGCGGGAAGAAGAACATGCACAGCACGACGCACACGGCAAACACGACACCCATGATGACGGTCAGGCGGTCGAGGTTCTGCTCCATAACACCTGTGGCAGAGCTGGAGTTATACAGCGAGCTAGCGATCATATCCGAAACGCCGGTACCCTTACCGGAATGCATCAGGACGAGAATCGTCAGCGCCACGGCAGAAACAGCCCAAACGACAAACAGAAGAATCTGGAACGGACCCATAGATAAGCTCCTTA